>CANSXE010000012.1 GCA_947650875.1 uncultured Bacillota bacterium
GGGTTGAGCAGCTGATACTTCAAAGAGGAGCTGCCGGCGTTGATTACCAGAATATTCATGGGAATCGTCTCCTTCTCAAATCAAATTTGGGTTGTCTCCCGGCTGGAAATGTACTACAATAGAGACAGCCCGGTCGATACCCCTATTCTAACGCTTTTTTTCAAAATGGACAACCACTTTTTTGTTTTTCTTCCAGATATTTTTCCGCAGGAGGACCGCCCTTGAAAACCATTGGAATTGTCGCTGAATACAACCCCTTCCATACCGGACACGCCTGGCACATTCAGGAGACCAGGCGGCTGTTTTGTGAGGAGACCGCCGTTGTGGCCGTTATGAGCGGCAACTGGGTCCAGCGTGGGGAGTGCGCAATTACCGACAAGTGGACCCGGGCGGAGATGGCTCTGTCCGGCGGCGCAGACCTGGTGCTGGAGCTGCCAACCGTGTGGGCCACCACCTCCGCCGAGGGCTTTGCCAGGGGGGCTGTGTCCCTTCTGGCGGCCACGGGAGTGGTGGACGTCCTCTCCTTTGGCAGCGAGTGCGGTGACCTTCCCGCCCTGCGGGCGCTGGCCAAGTGTCTCAACAGCCCGGACTTCTCCCAAGTTCTGCGCCGGGAGCTGGGACCGAAAAAAACCTTCGCCCAGTGCCGCCGTCAGGCCGCGGCCCATCTGCTGGGTGAGGAGACCGCCGCCCTGCTGGACCTTCCTAACAACAATCTGGGGGTGGAATATCTGCGCTTTCTGCCCCCAGACATAAAGGCGGTCACAATTCCCCGCCGGGGCGCAGGACACGACAGCCCCTCCGAGGGGGACGGCTTTCCCTCCGCCTCCCTCCTGCGGCAAAAACTGCGTGTGGGAGATGTGACAGGCGTTTTCCCTTTCCTGCCCTTGCCCTGGAAGGGCGAAGCGGCGGATATGAAGCATCTGGAACGGGCTCTCATTGCCCGGCTGCGCTCCATGACTCTGGCGGAGACGGAGACCCTTCCCGACAGCGGCGACGGCCTGGCCGCCCGGCTGCTGTTTGCCGCCCGGCAGACAGCCAATCTGGAGGAGCTGTATACCCTGACCAAAACCCGAACCTACACCCATGCCCGGGTCCGCCGGCTGGCCCTCTACGCCCTGCTGGGCCTGCGGGAGCAGGACCGCCCCGCCGCCCCCCCCTACATCCGGGTGCTGGGCTTCAACCGCCGTGGGCGGGACGTTCTGCGGAAAATGAACGGAACGGCCATGATTCCCTTCTCCGTCAAACCCGCCCACATCCCCCGCTTTTCCCCCGAGACACAGGCCCTCTTCACCCTGGAGGAGCGGTTTACCGACCTGTACTCCCTCTGCTTCCCCACTCCCCGGCCCGGCGGGCTGGAGTGGACCACCAATCCCATTGTCAAACTGTAGACCGCTCAGCGCTGGAGGAGCTGTTCCATGAAAACTGAGAAAAAAATAAACCGAATCTGGTTTCAGCTGGGAGCTGTTACCATCCCTCTCGCGCTGGTCATCCTCTTTGAGGTACTGAAGGGCAATCAGGCCCTGATGACCGGTTGGGTCTTTGGCGTTATGGCCCCTTTTGAGCGGCTTCTGGGGCGGATATGCTCCGTTTTTCCCTTCTCTGTGGCGGAGACATTAGCCGCCCTGTTTCTGGCCGGGTGCGTGGTCTGGCTGGTGCGGGCTGTTGTGCTGGTGGTCCGGCAGAAGGCCCCTCTCCCCTTTCTGCGCCGGCTGATATCTCTGGGAACCCTTTGGCTGTGGCTGTGGGCGGGTCTGTGCTGGCTGTGGAACGCCGCCTACTACGTCCCCACCTTCGCCCAGCGGGAGGGACTGGAGACCGCCCCCTACTCGGTGGAGGAGCTGGCCGCCGTCACCCAATACTTTGCCCGTCAGGCCGCCGCCCTGGCCCCCCAGGTGCCCCGGGACAGCGACGGACATTTTGCTGAACCTCTGCCTGACTGCTTCGGCCGGGGGCCGGAAATTTATCGGAATATCGCCCGGGAGTTCCCCTCCCTGGACATAAAACCTGTAAGGGCAAAACCCTTGCTGTGCTCTCGGCTGCAAAGTATTCTGGGCTTTACTGGCATCTACTTCCCCTTCACCGGCGAAGCCAACGTGAACGTGGACGCCCCCGCCTGTCTGGTACCCTCCACCATCGGACACGAGATGTCTCACCAGCGGATGGTGGCCTCTGAACTGGAAGCCAACTTTGTGGGGATTGCCGCCTGCACCTCCTGCGACGACGTGGTATTTCAGTACTCCGGCTACCTCTCGGGCCTGATTAACCTGTGCAATGCCCTGTACCCCGTTGCGCCCGATGTCTGGCGCAGCATTGTGAAGGAGACCTTCAATCAAGAGCTGGCCACCGACTGGAACGACAACAACGCCTACTGGTCTGCCCTGGAGTCCCCGGCGGAGGAGGTGGCGGGGAACATCTACGACGGCTTCCTCAAAAGCAACGACCAGGAGCTGGGCCTGCGCTCCTATGGGGCGTGCGTGGACCTGCTGGTAAACTACTACAGCTCAAAACTATGAGAAAAAGCCGCCAAAAGGCGGCTTTTTTCATGCAAACAGGCCATAGATCAGCCGTGCCAGCAGCAGGGTCAGCACCACGAAGAACATGGGCCGAATCACCTTGGCCCCTCCCTTCAGGGC
This sequence comes from uncultured Bacillota bacterium, assembly GCA_947650875.1. Taxonomy (GTDB): domain Bacteria; phylum Bacillota; class Clostridia; order Oscillospirales; family Oscillospiraceae; genus Lawsonibacter. Next base: position 2,634 of record CANSXE010000012.1, read on the forward strand.
CAGACTGGAGCCTAAGTAGTTGCCGGCAATGCCGCACAGGGCAGCGGGGATGCCCACTGCCCACATCACCTTGCCCGCAATGGCAAAGGTAACCAGAGACGCCAGGTTGCTGGCCGAGTTGGCCACCTTGGTATTCCCCGAGGCGGTGAGCAGGTCGAACCGGCACAGCCCTGTAAAGGCCAACATCAAAAAGGTGCCCGCCCCCGGGCCGAAAAAGCCGTCGTACCCGCCGATAACCAGACCGATGCCGGCGGCCATGGCCATCAGCTGGCCCCGGCTCAGCTCGCCGGACCGATCCTCCTGGCCGAAATCCCGCTTAAAAATCAGAAAAACCGCCATCACCGGCACCACCGCCAGCATGACATAGTACAGCATCTGCTCCGGCATAACGAGATTGAGCCGCGCCCCCACCCAGGCCCCGGCCAGCGCGCCGATTGCCCCGGCAATTGCGCTGGGAACGTGAACATCTCCCCGTTTCAGAAAGCGCCCGGTGGACAAAAAGGTGCCAAAGGCGTTGCCGCACTTGTTAGTCCCTGATGCCATGTGGGCGGGCAGCCCCGCGATTAAGTAGGCCGGCAGCGTAATCAGCCCACCTCCCCCGGCCACTGCGTCGATCAGCCCGCCCAAAAAGACCAGCGGGCAGACGATGAGCCAAATATGTGCCAGTTCTCCCAGTTCCATCGTTCTCTCTCCTAATTTCCTTTAATTTCCTCCCAATACCGCTTGGCAGCCTGTTCGGTTTTGTTGTCGCCATATTCATAGTAGCGCGTTCCCACCAACTCGTCGGGCAGATACTGCTGGGCCACCCAGTGGCGGGGGAAGCTGTGGGGGTACTTGTACCCCTGCGCCCGCTCCTGGCCGGCGGAGTCGGCATGGACGTTTTGCAGCTCCCGGGGGATGCTCCCCGTCCGCCCCGCCCGCACGTCGGACAGAGCGGCGTCGATAGCCATACAGGCGGTGTTGGACTTGGGGGCGGTGGCCAGCAGGATCACCGCCTCGGCCAGGGGCAGCTTTGCCTCCGGGAGGCCCAGCTGGAGGGCGTTGTCCACGCAGGCCTTCACGATGGGCACCGCCATGGGGTAGGCCAGGCCGATGTCCTCACTGGCGGAGCACAAAATCCGCCGGATGGCAGTAATCAGGTCCCCCGCTTCCAGCAGCCGTGCCAGGTAGTGAAGGGCGGCGTCGGGGTCGGAGCCCCGAAGGGACTTCATCAGGGCGGAAGCGATGTCAAAGTGGGCGTCCCCCTCCCGGTCGTAGCGCATGGCCGACTTCTGGGCGGCAGTCTGGGCGTCTTCCAGGGTGACAAGCAGTTTCCCTTGCTCCCGCCTGGCAGCAGTGAGCAGGAGCTCGATGGCGTTCATGGCCTTGCGCACGTCTCCCCCGCAGGCGGAGGCGATGTGCTCCCGGACCCCATCCTCGCACCGGACCTCCGCCCCCAGCCGCTGCCCCATGATGGCCACCCCCCGGTCGATGGCAGGGAGCACATCCCCGGCGGTGATCTGCTTGAACTCGAACACGCTGGCCCGGGATAAGACGGCCCCGAAGACGGCGAAAAAGGGATTTTCCGTGGTGGAGGCGATGAGGGTGATCCGCCCGTCCTCCATAAACTCCAGCAGGGACTGCTGCTGTTTCTTGTTAAAGTACTGAATCTCGTCCAGGTAGAGCAGCACCCCCTCCGGGGCGAGGAGGGTGCCGATGTCCGCCATAATGTCCTTGATGTCCGAGATGGAGGCGGTGGTGGCGTTGAGCCGGTGGAGGGGCCGGTTGGTCTTCTGGGCGATGATGTTGGCCACGGTGGTTTTGCCGGTGCCCGAGGGACCGTAGAAGATCAGGTTGGGCACATTGCCCCCCTCCACGATCCGCCGGAGCAGGCCGTCTTTTCCTAAAATATGGCTCTGCCCCACCACCTCGTCCAGACTGGTGGGCCGTATCTCATCCGCCAGGGGGCGGTATGCCATAGTGTTTCACACCTTTCCGATTCATTCCCGCTCCAGCGCACCGCTGTAGCGTTTCAATGCCTTCCGCCGCCTGCGCCAGTCGGGCATGAGGGCGTCCATTTGGGCGTAGAACCCCGGTCCGTGGTCGTGGTGGAGAAAGTGGACCAGTTCGTGGAGGGCCACATAGTCCCGCAGCTCCTCCGGACACCGGGCCAGGGCGGTGTTCAGGGTAATGTACCCCTGAGCCCAGTGGCAGTTCCCCCACTGGCTTTTCAGCGGGCGCAGCTTCAAGGCTGGGAAGGCCACCCCCAGAGGTGCAGCCAAAGGGTAGACACGGGCCAGGGTCTCAGCCAGCAGCCGGACACATTCCTCTCCGGATACCGGGGGCAAAGGCTCTGCCTGCCGTTCTTCCCGCCGGCTGATGGCATCCAGAATCCAGCCGCTTTTTTCCCGGATGAAGTCGTCCGCCTGCTTGACCGGGCACCGCAGGGGCAGAGAGACCATAATCTCCCCCCCTGCTCCCACCCGCAGATTGAGATTTTTCACTCGTTTTCGGGTGAGGGTGTAGGTAAGGGGACCCCGCGGGGTGTCCACCAGGCGGAGCTGAGGTGCCGTCTGGTTTACCATTTATTCTCCACTTCCTCAGCAAAGCCCAAAAAATCCTTGATAAAAATTTCGGTGCCGTCGTCCAGCAGGGCCAGGCCGGTAAACTTGCCGAAGATCTGATGTTGATCCGATTTGATAACCCCCACACTGGTACAGGCGGAGCGGTCCATCACTGGGTCAAAGCGCATCTCAAACCGGCCGTCGTCGCTGGTAAACTCCCACTGCTCCATATACCGGCGCTTGCGGCGGCGGCCGGGGATGCGGAAGCGGACCTTGGAGAGCTTGTGGGCCTTTCCGTTATAAAACAGCATATTTTCCGTGGCTGCGGAGGTATTTCCAAACCCGTAGCCCAGGTTAAACCCGAAGGTCACCCCATCCACAAGGCCGGAAGCGGAAGCCCAGTACCAGGTGTTGTGGTAGGTCCACACCCCCCGGCCCCAGTCCAGCACGGCGAAGGTATCGGAGGGGTCCAGCATGTACTCCCTCTCCCCCACCGTCACCTTTCCCGAGGCCCGCAGGCAGTTGATCTTCTGGTTAAAATAGAAGTGGCCAGGCTTGTCAAAGGGGGTGCAGATAACCATGGACTCCTCCGGCTCGTGGGTGAGGATGATGTGCGCGTCCAGCGCATCCCGGCCGTCAAAGTGCTCCATATGGGCGTAGAGCTGCCGCTGGTCCTCCTCCCGCCGGAACAGCAGGGAGTAGCCCCGGCCGCCGGAAGCGCTGTCCCCCTCCAGCGAGGAGGACGGCATGCCGGTGTTCCCCATAGGCAGCAGCCGCATGGGGCTCTTGGTCACCTGGGTGTTCTCCCAGAAGTCCAGCAATGAGATAGAATCCAATCCCATATAGCTGTTGTCCGCAATGGTCAGCGCCAGAGCAAATTGCCCGTTCATCACCAGGTAGTAGTCCCACTCCTTAATGCGCATGGTGTGGCCCTGAACATCATTCCGGTCGTAATCCAGCAGCATACGTTTTGCATATCCCGTCTCACGCAGATTGCCCTGGTCGTCCAGCAGCGGCCCCGCCTGGGTAATCTCATGCTGTTCCATAGCTCCCGCCCCCTTTCGTACCCGCCTATTATACTGTAAATTCTTCCACTCTGCAATTGTTTTCTTGGGAATTGAAAAGACTGATTCAGGAACAGGTGGTTACTTTGGACAGGCAAGAAAGCCGGATTCTGCGCATATCCTCTTAGAGGAAATTTTTCAAGGGGGTGCGCAGACATGGGAAAGCTTGTGGGCAAGGCCCAATATCGGGATATTTTACTGGGCGCGGGACTGCTGTGGGCCACCCTGGCTCTGATTCTGTGGCCTGAGCAGGCCATGGAAGCCATGCGGGACGGCATCGCACTGTGTGGCAATGTGATTCTCCCCTCCCTGTTTCCCTTCTTCGTGCTCTCCTCCCTGGTGGTGGAGCTGGGGATGTCCCAATATCTGGGCAGGCTGCTGGAGCCGGTGATGGCCCCCCTCTTTCGGGTAAACGGAAGCTGTGCCACCGCCCTGGCCCTGGGCTTTGTGGGGGGCTACCCCGTGGGAGCCCGGACGGCCATCCAGATCTACGAAAACGGCCAGTGCTCCCGCACCGAAGCGGAACGGATGCTGGCCTTCTGCAATAACAGCGGCCCCGCCTTTATTCTTGGCGTGGTGGGGGCCGGAGTATTCGGGAGCGGGACGGTGGGACTCCTCCTCTACCTCACCCACCTGCTGGCTTCTCTGCTGGTAGGGGTGATTTTTCGATTCTACAAGCCCCAGGAGGGACCTCAGACCCGGCGCAGCCGCGGCCCTCAGTTCCAGGCTGCCAGCTTTCCCAAAGCATTTACCCAATCCATCATGGGCTCCATGCAGTCCACCCTGAATATCTGCGCCTTTATTCTGTTTTTTACCGTATTTCTGCGTATTTTAGCTCACGCCGGCATCCTGAAGCTGCTGGGCGGCCTTCTCTCCGCCCTGTTGGCCCCTCTGGGGATGGATCAGACCTGGGCGGAACGGCTGCTCACCGGACTGGTGGAGGTCTCCTCCGGGGTATCCTCCCTCACCGACGGCGCCATGTCCGGGCGGCTTTCTATGGCCGCCTTCATGCTGGGCTGGGCGGGGGTATCCGTTCACTGTCAGGTGCTGGCCTTCCTGGGGGACAGCGGCCTGTCCGTCCGAACCTACGTTGCAGGAAAACTCCTCCACGGCGGTCTCTCCGCCCTCCTGGCAAATTTGATTTTCCGCACATTGCCCCTCAGCAGTCCGGTCTCCGTCTATCTGGCGGAACAGACTGAGACCATCGCCCATCTGGACTTCCACCAGGCCCTCACCATCTCCGCCGTGGCTTCCTGGGGGGTCTGGCTGGTGTTTTTGGCACTGGCCGTCTGGGTGGTACAAAAAAACAGTGGAAAAAGACGGCGGTCTGTAGTATAATGGCCGGTGAAAAGAAATGTCAGGAAGGAAGCGAGTCCTCATGAAACTGTTTCAGACCTCTATCGAGCCCCGGTGCGCCTACTGCGCCCACGGCCGTGAACTTGACCGCAATCAGGTGGTCTGCCCCAAAAAGGGCGTCATGTCCGCCGGGTCCCACTGCTCCTCCTTCCGCTATGATCCGCTGAAGCGAATCCCGCCCCGCCCCGCCAAACTGTCGGGCACGGTCCTGTCAGAGGAGGACTTTAAGCTTTGATATCACGAGGAAAGGCTGTAAAGGAATATCCTTTACAGCCTTTCCTCTTTTCTGGCAGACCCAAATCATACTGTATTATTCGCCTAAATTCTCCCGTAGATATTTGGCGCTTTTTACAATCTGTAAAGCAATAATAGTTTACAGTAATAAAATGTCGAAACGAAAAATTTTTTTTATAAAACCCCGCCCTGCGACAGCATATAACATCTCTCGCAGGTGAAATGGGCGAAGAAAGTCGGACCTGCAAGTTTCCTGCGATATCTTTCTCTTTTCCTTTCCGGGCACACACTATATAATGTGCCTGTCAAAACCTTTACAGGAAAGGAGACACTATATCATGGAAATGAAGATTGCAACCCGCCAATGTGCCGACCAGGGAGGAAACCCCCGCCGTTTCCACTATTTTCTTACCGTTGACCAGGAGGAGACCCCCTGTTTCTTCTGTGAAAACTACGGCGTCCGAATTGCGGAGGAGTCCGGCGGCGACGTCTCCATTCCGGGCATCACCACCAGCGCCGCCCGCATCGACGAGCTGATGGCTCTCCTGGTGGACAACCGGGTGGGACCCGCCGGACTGGCCGATGTGGTGGCCGATTGGCTGTAAGGTTATTCCCCATCACAGGTACTGTGTCACTTCTTTCCGCCCAGCTTCTGCATGAGCACCATCAGCAGGGCGATGATGCCCAGCACCACGAAAATACCCAGCATCCCCTGCCCCAGCATCTCCAGGGCCTGCATTAAATTCTCATTCATCGCGTTTTCCTCCTGTCAGCCCAGATTGGCAAAATATTGCAGCACCACGCCGCCGGCCACCACCGAGGCGATCTGCCCGGACACATTGGCGGCAATGGCGTGCATCAGCAGATGGTTCTGGCTGTCGGCCTCCTGGCCCAGCTTCTCGATGACCCGGGAGGACATGGGGAAGGCCGAGATGCCCGCCGCGCCCACCATGGGATTGATTTTGTTGTTCGGGGTGAAGATATTCAGCACCTTGACGAACAGCACACCCACCACCGAATCCAGCACGAAGGCCACCAGACCCAGGCCCATAATCATGAAGGTCTCGGGCCGGACGAACTGATCCGCCTTCATGGAGAAGGAGATGGTGATGCCCAGCAGCAGGGTAATCAGGTTGGCCAGGTCGTTCTGGGCGGTGTTGGACAGGGTGGACAGCACACCGCACTCCCGGATCAGGTTGCCGAACATGAGGAAGCCCACCAGCGCCACCGAGGCGGGGGCCACCAGCCCAGCGATCACCGTCACCACAATGGGGAAGAAAATCCGCATCCGGCGGGTGACGCCCTGGGGCCGGTAGGGCATTTTCATGGCCCGGTCCTTCTTTGTGGTTACCAGCTTGATGGCGAAGGGCTGGATGATGGGCACCAGGGCCATATAGGAGTAGGCCGCCACGGCGATGGCCCCTCTATAGTCGGAGTGCAGTACCTGGGAGACCAAAATAGATGTGGGGCCGTCCGCCGCGCCGATGATGCCGATGGAGGCAGCATTCTTTAAATCAAAGCCACATAAGACGGCAATAATGATGGTCAAAAAGATGCCCGCCTGGGCGGCCGCGCCGCACAGGAACAGCTTGGGGTTGGCCAGCAGGGGGCCGAAGTCGATCATGGCCCCGATGCCGATGAACAGCAGCAGGGGCATGGCCTCGCTGGCCTCGATTCCCACCTCAAAGAGCCACTGTATAATCCCCGGGGTCTCCCCTATTCCGGCGCTGAACTGGTTTACCACCCCGGACAGGGGCAGGTTTACCAGGATGGCCCCGAAGCCCATGGGCATGAGCAGGGCGGGCTCGAAGCCCTTTTCGATGGCCAGGTAGATCAGCAGCCCGCCGATGACATACATCACCAGCTGCTGCAGGGTAATGGACAGCAGTCCCTGCCAGAGAAATGAAAAATCCATAATTCCCGTACTCCTTTTTTCTTTATCCTTTCCAATTTTGGGGCATCTATCAAAAAAGACCTGCGCTCCGAAATTCGGAACGCAGGTCTGGTCATTTCAGGCACAGCCAGAGCGGACTCGCGGCCCGCACATGCTTGTTGACTGGCGCCACGCGCCGGAAAAGGCGCGCCGACTACTCCCCTTTGTATGGGGCATGTTATCACATCCCTCGTACCATTGTCAAGAGGTTTTCAGGATAAATTTTCCTACCGGCTGTCCATCTCCAAAATCCCATCGACGGCCCCTGTCTCGCAGTTGTACCAAAAGTACCCGGAGTGGTCCTCCCCCACACTGTCCTCGAACGCATAGTAAACCAGCATGGAGACGCTGTCCGTCCCCCACTGCAAGAACTGGTACTCGATCTCCGGCCAGCCGTCGGGGGTGCTGTAGCCGTATTTGCGCAGTTCCGTCGTCTCCACTCCCATAGAGAGGTAGGCGTTCAGATTGCTCGATGAATTTCTGTCCAGCCAGCTCAGGGTCAGGCGGTTTTCATCAGCATAGTCCAGGGCCAGAACGTACTTTCTGCTGTCCGGCGACCACCAAAGGCCCCGATAGGCACAATCCCCGTAGATGACCCGCCACTGCAAGCCGTCCTCCTGTTCCGTAATGACGGAAATCTCGTCCTCAAAAGAGAAAGAGCTTCCATTCAGCCGCTTGCTGTACACTGTGGTGCGGCACGTTCCATCAGGGGAAACCACCTCGTCCAGAATAAACAGCCGTCCGCTCCTCCACAGGAGAACGCCGCCAATGAGCGCGGCCACAGCAAGCACCAGGGCGACGATCAACAAATACTTTTTCTGAACCCCCCGGACCTTGCGTCTCACTTCGTTCTGAGAGTAGCTGATGATCTCCTTTGCGCTGGCCTCCGCCTCCTGGGGTGCTTCCGCCCGCTCCCCCCGGATAAGCTCCACAATGGAGACCTCCAAAATTTCCGCCAGCGGCTCCAAAAGGGAGATATCGGGGGCACAGACGCCGCGTTCCCACTTTGACACCGCCCGGTCGGTGATGTGCAGCAGGTCGGCCAGCTGCTTCTGGGTCATGTCCTTCTCTTTTCGCAGCTGCTTGATGAATCTGCCGGTTGTGATGTTGTCCATGGAATTTTGCACCTCCTGCCTGGAATGATACCGCGTCCCAGGCAAAAAGTCACCAAACCAGCGGTTGAGTTGGGCTCAGCTCTGGCTCCGGTCCTTCTGGGGCACCATAATCCGCAGGTGGGACCCCTCGCCGCACTTGCCCTTCTCGTCGTGGACCTCAATGTCAAACCACATCTTCCGCCGCTCGATCTCCCGCAGGGTGGCGGTGGCGGTCACCTGCATCCCCACGGGGGTGGGGGCCAGGTGGCGGATATGGGCCTCCGCGCCCACGGTAGTAACGCCCTCGTCCAGATACGCCTGGGCCAGCTCCAGAGCGCAGGCCTCCATCAGGGCCAGCATGTTGGGGGTGGACAGGATCTTGGCTCCGGCAGCGCCGATGCGCTTGGCGGTCATGGTGTCGTCCACCGTCCAGGTAAGACTGTGCTGGGTGGGTTTTTCCATATTTGTCAGCTCCTTATCATTTCTTCTCATAATAGGCCCGCAGAATGGGCTCCAGCTCCCGCCATTTGATCTCGTACATCTGGCGGTAGTCCTCCGGGGTGTAGTAGGGCGTGACCAGCCGCTCTTTTCCTCGGTATGTCTCAGTGTAGGGCTTGAACATATCGGAATCCGGGTCCAGGCCGCGCATCCCGTCCAGCAGCTCCCGGCCCTCCTCCAGGTTCCGCAGGATCACCGAAACGTGAGACAGGCCCTCCTCATTGGGCGGCCTGAAATCGTGGATATCCGCCCCGTGCTTGAGAAGCTCGTCCAGCACCGCCTTGAGCATCTCCCGCAGCCGCCGGTTTTCCTCCTTGCTCTCCTCCACATAGTAGCTGGGATAGGAGCTGCGGGCAAACTCATCGTACTGCTCCAGGGCGTGCTGCCAGGCGGTGAGTCCGTGGGAGGTCTTTGGGTTGGGGTCCATCCCCATGTCCAGCAGGCGGCGCAGCAGCAGGAAATAGCCGCGGCTCCGCTCCGGGCCAGGGCCGACGGTGTGTCCCGCCCGCAGAAAGCACTGGACGATGGCATCGTACCAGATAGGGGCGCCGAAATTGTTGCCGTAGGGGTTGATGGCGTCCGCGAAATTCACATCCGCCCCCCGGTCCAGGAGCAGATGGGCCACCTCCAGGTTGTCGCTTTTGATGGCCACCATCAGCGGCGACTGACCGTCGTCCTTCTTGGGCGGAGCCTTGGCCAGACAGGAAATCAGGTCCGGTTTTTTGTCCAGAATGGCCGCGACCTCCTCCAGATTGCCCCGGCGGATCATGGTAAACAGCTTTTTCATGGCAGCTCCTTTTCAAAAACCAGGTCCATCTTCAGAATCAGACCATGTGAGTCCTGCAAAACCGGAATATTGCCCACATAACGCCAGCCGTCCTCCGCCCGGCAGGCAATAATTTCTTCATAACCCTCAATTTTCAGCTCAAAGAACCCTTTAGCACAGATACGCTCATACTCATAGGTATACATAATATTTCTCCTCTTTCCTGTCAACGGAATCCCCCCGCCACTTCGTGGCCCTCCCCCCTTTTGCAAGGGGGGCTTTCTATGCGGAACGCTGCCGTTCTTCTCCAAAGGCCCCCTTGCCAAAGGGGGCTGGCACGGCGAAGCCGTGACTGGGGGATTCCGATTACCGGAAGGGCTTCCCCTCCCCGTCCAGCACATCCCGGCGGTGGAAGGTAACAAAATCGGGGGTGTATTCCGGGTATTCGGCGCAGAAAGCGGCCCGGATCAGGTCGGGATTGAGACCGGGGTTCTGAGCGGAGACCACCAGGTCCACCATCATGGTGTCGCTCTGGCACTCAATGCGCCAGCTGCGGACCAGCGGGATGATGTCAACCTCCGTAAAGCCGGCCTTGGCCTTGTTGGACTTCTTCTTTACCACCAGGCTCTCCTGGCCCAGCAGGGCAGCCATGGCGGGCTCAGTCTCCTGGGGCCGGCCCTCGGGGTAGTCGAAGGTCATGATGTAGTTAACATAACGCAATTCCTTCAGCTTCCGCTCCGCCGGGTAGCATTGGTGGACCACGATTCCCTCGGGCATGGCGGCGGTGAGCCGCTCCGGCACCTCCTCATAGCTTGTCCCCTCCAGCAGGCCGAACTCCAGAATCTCGCACTGGCTGGAGAACCCCACCGACAGGGGCAGGGCGATGGACACAAAGGGGTGGGGATTGAAGCCCTCGGTGTGCTTAATGGGTATCTTCGCCCGGGAAAAGGCCCGCTGAAAGGTGCGCATCAGGTCCAGGTGAGAGATGTACCGGGCTCGTCCCGTTTTGGTGAACAACAGCCGGTCAGCCACAGGTCCTCCCCCCTTCCAACAGCTTATTGGCCCCGCAGCCCGAGCAGCGGGTGCGGCAGTCGGGAGTGGTGACCGACTGATAGCACAGCTCCCGCTCCCTCCATAGAAACTCGGCACTCACCCCGGTGGACAGCCGGCTCCAGGGAAAGACCTCGTCCTGAGGGCGCTCCCGGTGGGCGTAAAAGTTCCCGTCCAGGCCGCAGGCGGCCAGACCGTCCAGCCACCTCTGATAGTCAAAATATTCCGTCCAGGAGTCCATCTTCCCCCCGTGGGCCCACACCCACTCCAGCACGTCGGCCAGACGGCGGTCCCCCCGGGATAAAATGGCCTCCAGATAGCTGGTCTGGGGGTCGTGCCAGTTGTAGGTGATGGACTTGTCCCGCTTCAGGGCGTCCCGCAGCAGGTTCACCCGCCGCTGGTACTCCTCCACGGGGATCTGCGCCTCCCACTGGAAGGCGGTGTGGGGCTTGGGCACAAACCAGGAGGTAGACACGGTAATCCGCACCCCCCGGGCCTTGTTGGGGGAATATTCCCGCCAGGTGAAGTAGACCTTCCGGGCCAGGTCAGCGATGCCCAGCACGTCCTCGTCGGTCTCGGTGGGCAGGCCCAGCATGAAGTACAGCTTCACCCCGCTCCACCCCCCAGCGAAGGCGGTGCGGCAGGACGTGAGCAGGTCCTCCTCCCGGAGATTCTTGTTGATGGCGTCCCGGAGCCGCTGGGTACCCGCCTCGGGGGCGAAGGTGAGACCGCCCCGGCGCACCCGCTGGAGCCGCTCCATCAGGCTCATGGAGAAGGTGTCCGCCCGCAGGGAGGGCAGAGACAGGCCGATATCCCGGGGGGCGCAGTAGTCCAGGAGGTCGTCGCACAGGGGGAGCAGGTCGGGATAGTCGGTGGAGGACAGGGAGGACAGGGTCATCTCCTGATAGCCCGAGTCCTCGCAGGCCGCCTTTCCGTACTGGGCCAGCAGCTCCGGGCTGCGGGAGCGCACCGGCCGGTAGGCGTAGCCCGCCTGGCAGAACCGGCAGCCCCGGATGCAGCCCCGGAACAGCTCCAGCATCACCCGGTCGTGGACGATCTCGGTGGAGGGGATAATGGTCTTCACCGGGAAATAGGCCTTGTCGAAGTCCTGGACAATCCGCTTAGTGACGGTCTCCGGCGCCCCGCTCCCCGGCTTTATGTCAACCGATTCCAGAGTGCCGTCGGGGCGGTACACCGGCTCGTAGAGGGAGGGCACATAGATGCCCTCAATCTTGGCCGCTTCCAGCAGGAATTCCTCTTTGGACCAGCCCTCGTCCCGGGCCTGGCGGTAGAGGTCGATGTACTCCAGGGTGACTTCCTCCCCCTCCCCCAGGACAAAGAAGTCCACAAAGGGGGCCAAGGGCTCGGGATTGTAGCAGCAGGTCCCCCCCGCCACAATCAGCGGGGAGAAGTCGGTCCGGTCGGCGCTGCGCAGGGCCAGCCCGGCCAGGTCCAGCATGTTGAGCACGTTGGTATAGGCCATCTCGTAGCCCAGAGAGAAGCCAATGATATCAAACTCAGCAATAGGGTCGCCGCTCTCCAGCCCATAGAGAAGCAGGCCCTCATGGCGCAGCTGTTCCTCCATATCCCCCCAGGGGGCGAAGCAGCGCTCACACCACACGTCGGGCCGCTGATTCATCACCCCATAGAGGATACGGCAGCCCAGGTTGGACATGCCGATCTCATATGTGTCGGGAAAGCACAGGGCATATCGGACATCTACCTCCCGCTTGTCCTTGACCACGGCGTTGTACTCTCCGCCGGTATAGCGGGCCGGCTTCTGCACCTTTGGCAGGATATATTCTAAGGTACGGTTCATCATGTTACCCCCAGATCATAAGTAAAAGACAAAAATTATTGTACCTTTTTCCTGCCCCGCTGGCAAGGCTTATTTTGTTGAAACCAGCAAAAATTTTGACGAAAAGAGAGAGCAAGCAGCCAAAATGCAACCAGCAGCAGAGTAAAATTCCCCTTGACCCCTGCCAGAAAAAGCCCTGCGGCCAAAGCTCCAACGGTACACAGCCAATCCAGCCGGCTGCCCAGCCAGTCCGCCGCGCCCAGACCGGCCAGCAGGGCCATGGTACAGTGGAGTGCCCGCCCGCCGTCCAGCCGTCCAACCGGCAGCAGGTTAAAGACAGCCAGAGCCAGATTCAGACCGGAAAAAACGAGACCCTTTTCAAAATTACAGCATATCATAGTCAGCAGCAGGTTCATCCCCGGTCCTGCCAGAGCGGATACCCCCTCCTGCCAATAGCCCAACGGACGGTCCAGTATCAGCTCTGCCCCGATTGCTGTAATGCGAATCCCCTTTATAGCTCCGCCCATCAGGCGGATGACAAAAATATGCCCCAATTCGTGGATACCACAGGCGATCAAGGCCAGCGGCACCAGAAGGGAGCGATCCAGATAATTCAGCCAGGCCACCAGAAGCAGAAAGCCGCCTGTGACCTCCACCCTGCCCGCCCCTGTCACAGCTCCAGAAGCTCCACATAGTAGACGGGATTCAGGTGCATTTTATTGTATTTCAGCTCCAAATGAAGATGGGGGCCAGTCGCCGAGCCGGAAGAGCCAACCTCAGCTACCTTTTCTCCCAGTGCCACCGCCTGCCCCTTTGAAACTATGATTTTACTGCAGTGTGCGTAAAAAGACTTTACACCGTTTCCATGGTCGATTTGCAGATACAGGCCATAGGAGTCATCCTTTCCGACATACTCTACTGTCCCCGCTGCGAAAGCCCCTATCGGGTCCCCCATCTGCCCTCCGATATCCACGCCGCCATGGAACTGATACCGGCCGTTAATCGGATGGTCCCGGTAGCCGTACTCTGAGTTGAGATGCCCCAGAACCGGCGTCATAGTCTCCAGTTCCCCCAGGGACAGCTGATCCATGGTATAGTTATCAGGCAGTGCTTCACCGCTGTAGTCCGACACCATAATCACCGTTCCCACCGCAGGAATCACAGGAGTTTCCTTCTGAACCGGCGGCTCCGGCTCATCCTGTACCGGGATTGGCTCCGGCGAAATAATTTTCAAGCCGTATTGTTCCACGTTGGCATAGTGAGCCGTTAGAACCGCACAATCTGCCTTCTGGCTAAAAAAATGCAGCTCCTCACTGCGTATCCCCTTTGAGGGCGGCAGTGTAATAACTGTCTCTTCCGCCGGCTCGTCCTGCGCTTCAGCACCGAAAACCTCAATACAGAAGTCTCTCAGGTCTGCAAACACAGAGTCATTGTTGGCCAGAGAATCCCCCAGCTCCGCCAAAGCCCCTTGAAGGTTGAGGTCTGTGGTGATTAATGTAAGCAGATCATCCCGCACCTGATTGAGTTTCTGGGGAAAAATTCCCTTCCACAAAGAAATTACCAGAAACAGCGCAAAACAGACCGCCAGCTGTAACAGCCGGACCCGTTCCTGGCTGGGCGCCCCTCTCCGCCGTTCCCTTGCAGACACGGCGCCATAGCTCCGAACACTCCCTCTCCGTCTTACTGTCTCCTGGCTGTACATACCTGCCCCTCCTTTGCCCGTTTTTTTCAGCTTATTCTGGAGGTACATGGAATATTCCTTTCGTATACCGCAGCCGGATTCCTGAATACAAAAAATCTTGAAAAGGCGGGGAAACGCAGCTGCATTCCCCGCCTTTTATCAAACAATTCAATCGAACATAACCGCATCAGCTAAATAACGGCGTGTTACTCCCACTCTATTGTCCCGGTCGGCTTCGTCGTCAAATCAAAGAGCACCCGGTTGACTCCCTTAACCTCACTGGTAATCCGAGCCGTGATATGCTGGAGCAGATCAAAAGGCACATTCTCCACGGTAGCGGTCATAGCGTCCACGGTATTAACCGCCCGGATAATGACGCACCACTCATCGGTGCGCTTATTATCCCGCACACCCACCGACTTCAGGTCAGGGATGGCGGTAAAGTACTGCCACACCTTGCCCTCCAGGCCGTTTTTGGCGAACTCCTCCCGGAGGATGGCGTCGGACTCCCGAACGGCCTCCAGCCGGTCCCGGGTAATGGCCCCCAGGCAGCGCACACCCAAACCGGGGCCGGGGAAGGGCTGACGGTAGACCATGGAATCGGGCAGACCCAGAGCCTTGCCGCAGGCCCGGACCTCGTCCTTAAAGAGCATCTTCAGCGGCTCTACCAGCTCAAAATCCAAATCCTCGGGCAGACCACCCACGTTGTGGTGGCTCTTCACCGCCTTGACAGTCTTGGTGCCGCTCTCGATGATGTCGGGATAGATGGTCCCCTGGCCCAGGAATTGAATGCCGTCCAGCTTGCGGGCCTCCTCCTCAAACACCCGGATAAACTCCCCGCCGATAATCTTCCGCTTCTGTTCCGGGTCGGCCACCCCGGCCAGCTTGTCCAAAAAGCGGTCCACCGCGTCCACATACACCAGGTTGGCGTCCATCTCGTCCCGGAAAACCTGCACCACCTGTTCCGGCTCCCCCTTGCGGAGCAGGCCATGGTTCACATGGACACAGGTGAGCTGCTTGCCGATGGCCTTAATCAGCAGGGCCGCCACCACAGAGGAGTCCACCCCGCCGGACAGGGCCAGCAGCACCTTTTTGTCCCCCACCTGATTGCGGATAAGCTCCACCTGGTCGGCAATAAAGTTGTCCATATTCCAGTTGGCCTCGGCGCCGCAGATGGTAAAGACAAAATTCTCCAGGGCGGTCTGCCGCTCCTGGTCGTCGGCGGGCCAGGGGTCGTCTCCCCGGTGGTCCACCAGCAGGGCGGGGATGTCGCAGTCGTAAATCTCCTGAGCCACGTCAATTTCTGCGCCGTCCACCACCCGGTTGGGGCCGCCGTTGAGGATAATTCCCTTCACATTGGGCAGGGCCTTCAGCTGGGCCAGCGTAATGTCGTGGGGATGAATCTCAGAATACACTCCCAAAGCCCGAATTTCCCGGGCAACCCTGGGGTTCTCCTCGCTGCCCAGATCCAGTACCACAATCATGTCCTGTTTCATTGGTGCTTCCTCCTGTTATTACAATTTCCGCCCTATTTTATCACAGGAGCGCCACCAACGCAAGAGCTATTGCGGTCCAATCTCCATCCTGGGCGCCAGCCTGCGCAGATGGAACAGGTCCGCCATAATCAGCAGGGCCACAATGCAGGTAATGACGGCCACAAAGACCGTCACGCCCGGCCACCACTCCCAGGGAAAAACCTGGGCCGCGCTCCCCAGCAGGGAGATGCAAGTAACCAGCAGCGTATAGGCCGTCCGGTGGCTGCGCATCCGGGCGGGCAGATTGTCGTCGTCCAGCTGAAACTCCTGCGCCAGGGCAGCCATGTCGGTGAGGAACTGAAAGTGGAAATACAGCATAGCCACCGCAACCACCAGGTCCAGGAAGGGGATTATTCCGTCGATATCCCGGCCGCTCCACGACAGAAACCAGTCCCCGAAGGAGTAACACGCCAGCAGCATACACAGAGACCGCAGGAGGACCAGGTCCCGGCGGAGACCGGACAGCTTGCCGATGGCGGACAGCAGCAGCAGGAAGCCCACAAACCGGGGCAGGACGCTCACCGTACCCAGGTTGAAGTCAAAGGTCACGAAGAAGTAGCCCCAGGCCGCCTGGGACAGTCCGTCGTGCAGCTGATTGGGTTCATGCAAGGCTCATCCCTCCTTTCACAGGGCGCAGGGTCAGCTCTGCCACTTTTTCCTCGTTGAGGTACAAGTCCGCTGCATAGGCGGAGGGCAGCTCAATGAATCCCTCCCGGCTGCTGCCGCCCCCGGAGAGGAAGATCATGTCCTCTTTCCCCCAGTCGTAATCCAGGGTACGCTGGGCCCACTCGCTGCCGTCATTGCTGCCTCCGCTCCAATTCACTGCGTCGGGATTCCGGTCAGGAGGGGCCAGCAGTTCCAGCTCCGGCCGCTCCTCCTCTCCCCACATGGGCATGGAGACCACCCCTATGCTGCGGTACTTGCCCCGGTCCTCGGGCGCGCCGTGGTAGTCGGCCAGGATAATCTGGTCAAACCAGCTGGTAAATTCCCCGTCCGGGATGGGGGTGGTGCCAAAGAAGGATTGGCCGAACCAGTTGGGCTCCCCGTAGCTGTCCACCTGGGAGGTGGTCTGCCACCGCATCCGCAGGGTAAAGTCCCCCGCTGTGGCGGTGTATTCCCAGGCAGGCAGGCCAAGGTTGCCGCCGCTCCGGACGTCTCCCTGCATAGCCGTCAACTTCCCCTGGGGGATGACCACCCAGCGGTCCCCCTCCTTCTCCGCCCGGAGGGGCTGGACGGCCATCCACCGCTCGTGGGCCAGGCCGCTCCACTCCACATCCTTCGGGGCCCGGTTCAAAGTAACCGCCAGCAGACCCTCGCAGGCATTTTCCTCCACCTGGGCCAGGTTGTAAATCTGATAGCCGGGGTCTGCATTCAAATCCAGCGGGTCACTGTCCAGCCATTCCCAATGGCCCTGGGCGGCGGATATCCGATATTTCTCAGCCAAGTCGTTCTGTTCCGCCAGGGGGGCGCACATGGCCCGATAGTCAAAGCGCCCTGTCAACATCGCCTTGGCATAGGTATCGAAGGCCCCGGCGCAGGTGGTGCAGGGGGTGGTCCGGGCCCGGGCCAGCTGGGCAGGGACATTCACCGCCCCCAGGCCGGGCACCTCAGCCTTGACGCCCGCCGCCAGCGGGGCGGCCAGCACCAGCAGCACACACACCGATACCAGCCCCATCCCCGCCGGATAGCGCTTGAACCGGGCAATGGCCTCGATGCGCCGGCGGATGTTCCTCCCCCCATTGGCCATGGAGGAGGTCCCCGGGGCCCGGGCATACCTGTCGTTGGCCATATCCAGAAGGATGCGGCCGTAGTCCCGCCGGTCCTCCCCCTCCAGCCGCTCCAGTACCCGCTGGTCGCAGAGGGACTCCAAATCGTTCCCCGCCCGGTCGGCGCAGTACCACAGCAGAGGATTGCACCAGTGGAGACACCGCAAGAGACAGATCAACAGCCCCCAGGCGGCATCGTGGTATTTCAGATGGCACAGCTCATGGAGGAGCACCTTGTCCTCCGTCTTCCTCCCGGCAGGCAGGACCAGCACAGGCTTAAACACCCCGCAGATAAACGCCGAGGACAGCCCCTCCACCTCAACTGCGGGACATACAGGCAGACGGTACCCCTCCGCCACCGTACGGACCCGGCCCTCCTCCGCCGGACACCCCTGTCTCAGGGCCAGCCGCAGGCGGACGTAGGAGAGTACATACCAGAACAGGAGCACCACCACCCCCGCCCCATAAACTGCGAACAGCCACTCCCCCAACGTCCGAGGCGCTTCCAGAACGGGGAGCGGGACGGGGACAGTCACCCGGGCCAGAGCCCCGTACTCCCCGGTGAAAAAGGAGCGGCACAGCTCCACAAGGAAGGGCCAGTTGACCAGCACATACCGCCCCCGGAAGCCCGCCGGGAGAAGCAAAACCATCCCAAGCACACCCCAGACGGCAAACTGCCACCGCGGGGACAGCTTGTCCCGGAACATGGCCTTGAGGACCAGCAGCAGCACCGCCACCCCGGAGCCCGTCAGGGTCTGGAGCAGAAAAGACCAGATGTCAGTCATGGGCTACACCTCCATCTCGTCCAGCAGACGGCGCAGTTCCTCCCGCTCCTCCGGAGAAATGGGCTTCTCCTTCAAAAAGGCCGCGATCAGGTCGCCGGCGGCCCCCCGGTAGACGTTCTGAAGAAAGCTGTCCCTGGCCTGAGCCCGGCATTCCTCCCGGCTCAGGGCCGCCCGGTATTTTCGGGGATAGCCCTCCTTGTCGATGGACACCAGCCCCTTGGTCTCCATACGGGTGAGATAGGTGAGCACCGTGTTCCGGCTCCAGCCGGTCTCCGTCTCCAGCGCCCGGGTCACCTCCCCCAAGGCCGCACCTCCGGCGTCCCACAGGACGGTGAGCACTGTCCACTCCCGATCTGACAGCTTCATAACACCACCTCCTACAGTTGTAGTCTCTTATGCTATACTACACTTATAGGAACTAAATGTCAAGAAAAAAATAAAGGCTCCCTCAAAGAGGGAGCCGGCTGGCCAAAGGCCAGACAGAAGGAGCATTTACAGAGATGAACGCCCTCCGTCACGGCTGCGCCGCGCTGTCTCCCTCAAGGAGGGAGACTTCTTCAAAATACTCCTTCACAAATTCCACATCCTCCACCTGAAAGGTCCTGCCGTTGAGAGACTCCAGGGGCCCGGCGGGGGTAGTGAAGTGAAAGGTCAGCTTATAGGAGTACAGCGCCTGACCGTGGCGGCCATATTTCCGGTTCTCCCGCTCGCTGCCGTACTTGCCGTCCCCCAGGAGGGGGTGTCCCGCAGCGGCGAGCTGGGCCCGAATCTGGTGGGTCCGACCGGTAATCAGGTCACACTCCACCAGGGACAGGCCGTTTTTTACCGCCAGAGTTTTGTAGTCAGTAATGGCGGTCCTGGCCCCCGGCTCGGGCTTTTTGCGGATGTAGACCTGTTTTTTTACCTCATCCTTAAAGAGGTAGCCCTCCAGCCGGCCCTCTTGCGGCGATATTCTGCCCTGAACCACGCACAGATACAGCTTTGTCAGCTCCCGGTCCTTGATCTTCTGGTTCATCACCCGCAGCCCCTCGGCGGTCTTGGCGGCGATCACAATTCCCCCGGTATTCCGGTCGATGCGGTTGCACAGGGCGGGGGCAAAGGAGTTTTCCCAGTAAGGGGACCACTCCTTTTTCTGGTAGAGATAGGCCTGGATGTGGGTAAGCAGGGTATTTACCCGCTCATGTTCGTCCGGGTGGACCACCAGCCCGGGGCGCTTGTCCACCAGCATAATGTGCTCGTCCTCATAGAGGATATTCAACCTGGGCTGATAGAGGGACAAAAAGGCGTTCTCCGGGGTGGGACGGTCAAAAAACTCATCGTTGATGTACAATTGGAGCACATCCCCCACATTGAGACGCACATCCCGCTTGGCCCCTCTGCCGTTGACCTTCACCCGTTTGAGACGGATATACTTCTGGGCCAACGGCGCGGGAAGCAGGGGCAGGGTCTTGGCCAGCCAGCGGTCCAGCCGCTGCCCGGCATCGTTTTTTCCGACGGTAAACTCTTTCATGGGGTGCTTCCTCCTCCCGGCTGTAAGGAATATTTCACCATATTCCGCCCCCTCTGTCAATAAATTTCGTGGAGAAATTTGTGAAAAGTATTTGACATTTTGGAGAAAAGTCTTTATAATATCCTGCGTACCATTCTGCGAGTATGGGGGATCGCCCCCGGGGAGGAACGCCATGCGTCTGGATCTGCGCGATATCATTCATATCCCGGACGCAAAAAAGACGTTCCAATTTCAGCTGGACCTGTCCGGCCAGAATTTCTTCGGGGCCAAACCCATCGTCCACCCCGTCCAGGCGGAGGGCTGCGTGACCAACCATGCCGGCGCTCTGGTGCTGGAGGGAACGGCCCGCTCCCTTCTGGAGCTGACCTGCGACCGCTGTGGAAAGCCCTTTTCCCGGGAAAAGACGGTGGTTCTGGACAATTTGGTGGCCCAGGAGCTGGAGGACGAGGAAAACGACGACATCCTCCTGCTGGACGGCACCGAGCTGGACCTGGACGAAGCGGTGTCTACCGCCTTCATCCTCGCAATGGATACCAAAAACCTTTGCTCAGACGACTGCAAAGGGCTGTGCGCCAAGTGCGGAGCCGATTTAAACCTTGGCCCCTGCGGGTGCAGACCTGATGTCGATCCAAGACTGGCGGCCCTTGCGCAGCTGTTGGATAAGGAAGCTGAGTGAGTAGTAGATGTGCCCTGACCGGCACAGCCGAAGGAGGTGTCACCCATGGCGGTCCCCAAGGGAAAAGTATCCAAGGCCCGGCGCGATAAGCGGCGCAGCTCCCACTGGAAGCTGGAAACTCCCGGTATCGTGACCTGCCCCAAGTGCGGGGCTTACCGGCTGCCTCACCGTATGTGCAAGAATTGCCTGACCTATAACGGCCGTTCCTTCGGCCAGGTTGAGGCCCAGCAGTAAGTGGAAAAGCCCTCCGGTAATACCGGGGGGCTTGTTTTATCCATATACACGGAGGGATTGCTATGACATACCTGTATGCCGGCCTGCTGGGCATGGCCCTGGCGATAACGGTTCGCATCGGCCTGCCCGGCCTGCCGCTCCTTCTGGCCGTGGCCGGTCTCCTGGTCATGCGCATCCTGCGCTCCCTGCGCCGGCGCGACCAGGACCTGGAGCCCCGGAACGACGTGGAGCGATGGATTTTCGGCACCTGCGCCAACTGGGCGCTGTACAACTGCGAACTCACCACCGGCCCCGCCGCCGCTCTGGAGCCCAACTACGAGCGGACCCCCATGCTTTTTGGCGGCCGCCTGGGCCCCTACGACAGCAAAGAACAGCGGCAGTATTTTCTCGACATGCTGGACAGCCCCTGGGATATCCATTCCCGGCACGAGCTGCTGGAGACGGTGGCCTACATGAGCACCGGCCCCGGCTTCCAGAAGTGCCAAACCAGGGCGGACCAGGCCTGGGAGCTGTGCCGCTGCACCCAGCTGCTGGCCATCGCCTTCCGCCTGGGCTGGATCAGCCGGCGAGACATGGTCCGCCGCTCCTGCCGGGTGGGCAGGCTGATTCAAAGGACCTTCTCCGGCTGGCAGGAGATGAGCGAGAGCTTTCTGGACTCCGCTCTGGAGTGGATGGGGACCGAGCAGGGGCAGGAGCTGCGCCGGACCATCCACCGTGCCCTGTGGCTGCGCCCCGACAGTCCCTACAATCTGCCCTGGGATTTGCCATTAGATTGACAGGCTTTTGTAATAATCCAGTGTAGAAAACCCCCGCTCCAGTTGGGTATATACATAGGTCTCCGCCGCGTCGCCCAGCCGCTCCAGGTCCTTCCCCTCCAGCCGAAAGGAAAACAGCCGCTTGGGGTCTCCGTGGAGGATGTGGTCCAGGGCGGCCAGGGCGGCGGAAGTCAGGGGCAGCGCGGTCCTCTCTCCACGGACCACCCCATCCTCCAAAAGCGGCTCATACCCCGCCAGGGCCATTGCCCTCCACTCAAAGGCCGCCTTGACCAGAGTCAGAGGTTTTTCCTGCATTCTGTCCAGGGCGTGGAGACTGTTCAGAATCAGGGACAGCAGCTCCGGATTCTCCTCCCCCTCCACCGCCAGCAGTTCGGACACTTCCGCGAAGTAGCACCCCAGGGCCAGGCGCCCGATATCGTTCCGAACTCCCTGAAACAAGCGCTCAGTGGACGCCTCCTTCACCGCCCAGCGGCCCTGATAATCGTAGAGCACCATCTCCGACCAGGCCAGCAGCTGGCACCCGGCAGCGATGGCGCTCCCTTTCTTCCGGCACCCCCGGCCGGAGACGGTGAGCTTTCCCTGTTCCTGGGTAAACAGGGTCAAAATCCTGTCCGACTCCTTGTAATCCACCCCCCGCAAAACCAGGGCCTTGGTGGTAATGTGCATAATGTCACTCCTATGTAACGGGGCGGGCTTCAGCCCGCCCCGCTTTTCATTACGCCTTTTCAATCTTTGGCTGAAAAGCCGTCTTAGCCGGCTCCTCCCACAGGAACCACTCCTGACGGTTTCCGGCGATAGCCAGATAGACCTCCGGCAAGCCGGTCTTGTAAAACAGCTCCCAAAGTCCCCGCTCATCCATGGTACAGCCCTCCCTTTCTTTCTGGGCTTAGGCTGGCTGTTTTAACGGGAAACTATAAGCGGGAAATTTTAGTCTGATCTGCCATTTATCTCCTGTTCCATCAAAAAATCTGCAAGTTCAAAGGCCCTGATCCGCCGCTCCGCCAAGGTAATCTGAGCCTTGTACCGCTCCGGATTTTCCTTGCCCCGCAAGGTTTTCACGGTCTCCCGCAGCTTATGCAGGGTGGAGCCGATCTGCCGCCTGGCTTCGATCAAATCATCTTTGGAATACTCCATTTTACTCCTTTATATACCCAAAATTCTGGATGGCCGCCGGGTTATCCCGCCAGTTCTCCTTCACCTTGACCCAGGTCTTCAAAAACACCTTGGTCCCCATAAACTTTTCCATATCCTGCCGGGCCAGGGTGGACGCCTTTTTCAGCATCCCTCCGCCCTTGCCGATGATAATGCCCTTGTGGCTGTTCTTTTCGCAATAGATGGTGGCCTCCACCTCCACCACCTCGTCGTCCCGCTCCGCAAAGCGGGTAATCTCCACCGCGGTGCCGTGGGGAATCTCCTTATCCAGCAGGAGCAGCAGCTTCTCCCGCATAATTTCGGCCATCATCTGCCGCTCGGGCTGGTCGGAGGTCATATCCTCGGGGAACAGCTGGGGTCCCTCGGGCAGGAAGCCCTCCAGCACATTGAGGAGCTCCTCCACCCCCTGGCCGGTCCTGGCGGAGATGGGCACCACCGCGTCGAAGTCGTGTTCCTGGCTGTACACCTGGATGACCTCCAGCAGCTTATCCTTCTGTGCCACCGTGTCCGCCTTGTTGATGGCCAGCACAGCGGGACAGCCCAGGGCCTTGATCCGGGCGATCAGCTGCCCCTCCGGCTCCCCCACGTTGGGAATGGGCTCCACCAGCAGCAGAACCGCGTCCACGTCGGACACGCTCTCCCGCACCACGTTGACCATGTAGTCCCCCAGCCGGGTCCGGGCCCTGTGGAGACCGGGGGTGTCCACAAAGACGAACTGACATTCCCCCCGGTTTTTGATGCCGCAGATACGGTTGCGGGTGGTCTGGGGCTTGTTGGTGACAATGGCCACCTTCTCCCCCACAAAGGCGTTGGTCAGGGTGGACTTGCCCACGTTGGGCCGCCCGCAGATGGTAATAATACCGGATTTTTTAATCATAGGTAATCCTCACTTTCTTGCCGGGTGTGAGCGGTTCCCCGGACGTTTTCAGTTAATGATATTTCTTGTACAGGTCCTCGTGGAACACATGCTTGCGCACCAGGCGGGTCACGAACATAAGGACGCATGCCATGGCGCAGGTGACGACATAGGGGGTCAGGTCAAACTCAAAGTTCCAGCTTCTCCCCTCCTGCCGGCCCATGTCCTCGTAGTCGTCAAATTCGTCCTCAATGGCGGTCAATCTGATCTTTTTCATGGTAATGTCTCCTTTTTATAATGAATTTTGGTTGTCGCTTCTCCGCCGAAGGCCGTGACGGATGAGGAAATTCAGCCGTCTCTCGTAATCCCCAGCTTTTCCAGAATAGTCTCCTCCCGCTCCCGCATCCGGGCCTTCATGGGCCCCTCGTCCACGTGGTCGTAACCCAGCAGGTGGAGCACCGAGTGGACGGCCAGATAGCACACCTCCCGCTCCAGGGAGTGGCCGAACTCCTCCGCCTGGGCCCGGGCCCGCTCCAGCGAGAGCATCATATCCCCCAGCGGCACCTTGTCCGTATCCGGCTCGGCCCACTCCGCCCGGGGCTTCTCCCCCGGCTCCAGCTCGACCATGGGGAAGGACAGCACATCGGTGGGCCGGTCCACCCCCCGCATCTCCAAATTGGTCTGATGGATGCCCGCGTCGTCGGTGACGCACACCGCCACAATGCAGGGCACGTCCACCTGTTCCTCCTCCAGGGCGGCCAGGACGGAACGTCTGATCTGTTCCTCCACCGCCGCCGGCGTCTCCACCTCCGCGTCGATATAGACCTCGTGCTCCATAGGCCGCCCCCCTTCGTTTTCCCTATTATACGAAAAAAAATCCCATTGGTCAAACATATTTTCCCCAAACCGGTGAAAAACTAGCTGCAAACATCACAGACAGGACGTGACCACATGACAACAAAAAAAATCGGGACCCAGACGGCGGCGCTGGCCAACCCGCCTTCTCTGGCCGCCTGGGCCAACGTGGTTGGCAAAAAGGAGGGGGAGGGCCCCCTGGCCGACACCTTTGACTATATCGACGGGGACGACACCTTTGGCGAATCCACCTGGGAGAAGTCGGAGAGCGCCATGCAGAAGCAGGCGCTCACGCTGGCGCTGAACAAGGCGGGGCAGGCGGCCTCCGCCCTGGACTGGCTCTTTTCCGGCGACCTGCTCAACCAGTGTATCGGCTCCTCCTTCGCCGCCAGAGGGCAGGAAGTGCCCTTTTTCGGCCTGTACGGGGCCTGTTCCACCATGGGAGAGGGGCTGGCTCTGGCCTCTATGACCCTGGACGGCGGGTTTGGGGAGTGGGCGGCGGTGACGGCCTCCTCCCACTTCTGCTCGGCGGAGCGGCAGTACCGCACACCTTTGGAGTACGGCGGGCAGAGGACCCCCACATCCCAGTGGACCGCTACGGCCGCAGGGGCTGCGGTGCTGGCCCGGGAGGGGCCGGGGCCCTATATTACGCACGTTACCGTGGGGAAAATTGTGGATAAAGGGGTTACGGACACCAATAATATGGGGGCGGCCATGGCTCCGGCGGCGTTTGATACCATTATTTCCCATTTTAACGACACCGGACGGTCCCCCAGCAGCTATGACATGATTTTTACCGGCGATCTGGGAACGCTTGGCAGCGAATTGTTGGTGGAATTGTTGCGAAAAAGCGGGGTTCAGGTGAAAAATCACGCCGATTGCGGGGCTATGCTGTTTGATATCAAAAATCAGGACGTCCACTGCGGCGGGTCGGGCTGCGGGTGCTGCGCTTCGGTGCTTACCGGCTATATTTTGAACAATTTAAAGGCAAAAACCTGGAAAAATATCCTTTTTTGCCCCACCGGAGCCCTCCACTCCCCTACCTCCGCCTTTCAGGGGGAGTCCATCCCCGGCATCTGTCACGCCATCGCCATCTCTACGCAGAAATAGACGGATTGTCCACAGTGTGCGGACGTCAAATACTCAATGAAATATTTCATTGAAATAATACACCACTTAAGCACCCAAAACGGGCCGTTTAAGGTCCCAAAACAGGTCCTTTTTGGTCCTTTATGAGTACCGTCCACTTCATGCGGACACTTTTTCGTGGGGACAGCTCCCTTTTTAATTTTTTCGGCAGTTTGTACAATTCCCGAAGTGGGAACGACAGAGGAGATCAGTATGGATTATGTAAACGCATTTCTCTGCGGCGGCGCGCTGTGCGTCATCGGGCAGATCCTCATTGACAAGACCACCCTCACCCCCGCCAAAATTCTGGTGAGCTACGTCACCGCCGGGGTGGTCCTCAGCGGCGTGGGGGTGTACCAGTACCTGGTGGACTGGGGGGGCGCGGGGGCCACGGTGCCCCTCACCGGCTTCGGCCACCTGCTGGCCAAGGGGGTCAAAAAGGCGGTGGGCCAGGACGGGCTGATTGGCGCCCTCACCGGCGGCTCCACCGCCGCCGCCGGCGGTATTACCGCCGCCATCTTCTTCGGGTTTCTGGTGGCCCTTATCTGTAAGCCCAAGCCCAAAGTGTAGCGAAATTTTCTCCTTGCATCCATCGGGCCGCTGTGCTATAATAAGGCCAGCACAGATAGTGGTAATAATCTATGCGAAACACAAAAGGGCAGCCCTCCGGAGAATGGCAGTTCTCCGGAGGGCATTTTAAAGCCCCAGGCCTACTGTCCCTTGCCGTGCCGGTCAAGCCATTTGCAAATGTAGTGGGCAGCTACATTCGCCACAACCGACATCAAGATAGTGGTAATAGATTCCATGCCAAACACCCCCTTCCTGCTACCAGTATGGGGAGGGGCAGCACAGCTATTTTACCATATTTCGACAAGGCCGGCAAGCCGCAAAAACAGACCGCCTCTCCATTTTGGGGAGGCGGTGTGCTTTACTCCTTGGAAGCCATCGGGGCGTCCAGGCGCATCAGGTCGATGTTCTGGGTGATGCTCTCGATCATGCCGGAGGACGCGAAGTCCCGGGCCTGGCGGACGGCGTTCTGGATGGCGTAGGCGTCGGAGGAGCCGTGGGCCTTGATGACCGGCTTGGAGATGCCCACCAGGGCGGTGCCCCCCACCTCGCTGGCGCTCATCAGCTTTTTGAGGTTCTTCAATCCGCCGGACACCATGACGGCGGCCAGCTTGGTAATGAGGTTCTTCTTAAAAATGCCTTTCAGCTCCCGGACCAGGAACAGGCCGGTGCCCTCCATAGTCTTCAGGAAGATGTTCCCGGAGTAGCCGTCGGAGACAATTACATCTACTGCCCCCTCCACCGCCTCACGGGCCTCCACGTTGCCCACGAAGTTGATGCGGCCGGCCTCCGCCGCCGCCTCCAGCATGGGGTAGACGGTGGTTTGCAGAGCGGTGCCCTTGGAGGGCTCGGCCCCGATGTTGAGCAGGCCCACCTTGGGGCTGGGGCGGCCCAGCACCTTCTCGGCGTAGTAGGAGCCCATGTAGGCGAACTGGAGTAAGTACTCGGGGGGACACTCGGCGTTGGCCCCGCAGTCGATGAGCACCGCGCCGCCGTTCCCCGTGGGCACCACGGGGGCCAGAGCCGCCCGGCGGATGCCCTTGATCCGCTTGGTCACCAGGGTGGCCCCGGACAGCAGAGCCCCGGTGGAGCCGGCGGAGACAAAGGCGTCTCCCTCCCCCTCCTTGAGCAGGTTCAGGCCCACGGTGAGGGAGGAGTCCTTCTTCTTGCGGAAGGCGGTGGCCGGGTCGTCGCACATCTCCACCACCTCGCTGGCGTGGGTCACCGCCACCCCGGCGGGCAGGTCGCTGATGCCGTTGGCGGCCAGGGTTTTGAGAATGTCCTCCCCCCGGCCCACCAGGATGATCTCTACCCCATACTCCCTGTTGGCCTGGATGGCCCCCATCACCGGGGCCTGGGGCGCGTTGTCCCCGCCCATTGCGTCTACGATGATCTTCATGCTTTTTCCTCTTTTCTGTTTTGCGGCGGCGTCTTAAAGCACCCCTTGTCTCAGGGGGGCTTTTACGCTTCTTTCTTCGCAGACGCCTTTTTGGCCGTTGTCTTCTTCGCGGCAGTTTTCTTAGTCGCCGTCTTCTTCTCCGCGGCGGTTTTTTTCGCGGTGGTTTTCTTCGCGGCCGTCTTTCCCGAAGCGGCGGCTTTTTTCGGCTTCTTCTCCGTGTCGGCAAGGGCGGGCTCGCCCTCGGCGGGCGGGGCGGCGGGCTTTCTCCAGCCGCCCCGCTTCTCCTCGGGGGTAAAGTTAGCGCACTTTTCATTGATGCAGAAGGGCTTTTTCGCCCCACGGCCCGCCTTTTTAAACATGGTTTGGCCGCAGATGGGGCAGTTGTCCTTTACCGGCACATCCCAGGTCATAAACTCGCACTGGCTGGTCTCCTCCTTGCCGGTGTGCCGTTCGCAGCAGTAAAAGGTGTACTGCTTGCCCGTCTTTTTGGACTTGCCGGTGCGTTTGAGCAGCCGCCCGCCGCAGACGGGACATTTGCCGGGCATCTCCACCACCAGGGGCATGGTAAAATCGCAATCGGGCCAGCCGGGGCAGGCCAGAAACCGGCCGAACCGCCCGGACTTGATGACCAGATTTCGTCCGCACTGGGGGCAGACCTCCTCGGAGACCTCGTCGGGCACCTTGATGCGTTCGCCGTCCAGGTCCTGCTCCGCCTGTTTCAGCTCGGCGTCAAAATCCTTGTAGAACTCAGCGAGAAGGGACTTCCAGTTGGCAGCCCCCTCCTCCACCTTGTCCAGCCGCTGCTCCATCTGGGCGGTGAAGTCGTAGTCCACAATGTCGTGGAATTTGTCCTTCATCAGGCCGGTGACCACTTCTCCCAGGGGGGTGGGCCGCAGGGCCCTGCCCCCCTCCTTCACCACATACTCCCGGTTCATGATGGTGGAGATGGTGGGGGCGTAGGTGGAGGGACGGCCGATGCCCTGCTCCTCCAGGGCCCGGATGAGACTGGCTTCGGAGTATCGGGCGGGGGGCTGGGTGAAGTGCTGGCCGGGGGTCAGCTTCCTGTGGGTGAGGGGCTCCCCCTCCTTTAAATCGGGGAGAGGGGAGGTCTTTTCCTCCTCCTCGTCGTCCTTCCCCTCCTCGTAGACGGCGGTGAAGCCGGAGAACTTCAGGGAGGAGTGGCTGGCACGGAAGATATAGCCGGAGTTGGCCACGTCGATGGACAGGCTGTCGTAGACGGCGTTGGCCATCTGACAGGCCAGGAATCGGGACCAGATCAGCTTGTACAGCTTGAACTGCTCCGCTGTGAGGTCCTTTTTGATGTCCTCGGGCGCCAGCGTCACATCTGAGGGCCGGATGGCTTCGTGGGCGTCCTGGGCGCTGCCCTTGGTCTTGAATTTTCGGGGCTGGGCGGGACAGTAGGCCCCGCCGTACCGCTGGGCGATAAAGCCACGGGCGGCGGACACCGCTTCGTCGGACAGGCGCAGGGAGTCGGTACGCATGTAGGTGATCAGGCCCACGGCCCCCTGGCCAGCGATGTCGATGCCCTCGTAGAGCTGCTGGGCCACCGCCATGGTTCGGGCGGGGGACATGTTCAGCTTGCGGGAGGCCTCCTGCTGGAGGGTGGATGTAGTGAAGGGAGGAGCGGGCTGGCGGTTTTTCTCCTGCCGCTTCACCTTGGAGACGGACCACGCCCCCCTGGACACCGTGTCGATGACCGACTGGGTCTCTGCTTCACTGTTCAGCTCCATCTTTTTGTCTTTTCCATGGAATTGGGCCTTAAACGCCCCCAGGTTGGGGGACACCCGCTCCAGGTCAGCCTCAATGGACCAGTACTCCTGGGGCTGGAAGGCGCGAATCTCCAGCTCCCGCTCCACCACCAGCCGGGTGGCTACCGACTGCACCCGTCCAGCGGACAGGCCCCGGCGGATCTTCTTCCACAGCAGCGGGGAGAGCTGGTAGCCCACGATGCGGTCCAGAATGCGCCGGGCCTGCTGGGCGTCCACCAGGTTCTGGTCGATGGCACGGGGGGCGGAGATGGACCGCTGCACCACATTCTTGGTGATCTCGTTAAAGGTCACCCGGTAGGTCTTGTCGTCGGGGATATTGAGCAGCTCCTTCAGGTGCCAGGAGATGGCTTCTCCCTCCCGGTCAGGGTCGGTGGCCAGATAGACCTTGCCCGAGCGCTTGGCCGCCTTCTTCAAGTCGCTGATCACGTCCTCCTTGCCCTTGATGGGCTGGTAGTCGGGGACAAAGCCGCCCTCGATATCCACGCTCAGCTTGCTCTTGGGCAGGTCCCGGACATGGCCCATAGACGCCTTTACCTCATACCCTGGGCCAAGGTATTTGCCGATGGTCTTTGCCTTGGACGGGGACTCTACGATCACTAAGTCAGTTTTATTTGCCACTTGGATTTACCTCCAGAGATTGATTACTCTTTATTGATGCTTGCGGCGGCGGACGCAGCGTGATGCGTCCCTACCCCTCCAGCTCCACCAGGGCGCAGAACCGCCGCCCCGGGCGCTCCTCCACAGCCCCCTGCACCTGGAGCATGGTGAGGGCGGACAGCACGCGCTTGGCGGGAATCTGGGTCCGTTCCACAATTTCGTCGGCGGTGAGGGCGGTCCCGGCCGTGACGGCAAGGATGGACAGCTCATCGTCGGTAAACCGGGATTTTTGCTGTCCTCTGGGGACCAGTTCCCGCTGGGATTTTTTCGGCTCCGCCGGCCTGGCCGCCCGGGCACGGGGCTTGTCCGCTGACAGCCTGGCCTCCACCACCGACTGGGGCAGGGGGGCCAGATGGGCCAGTCTGGCGGGGAAACGGTCGGCATAGTCTGTTAAAATATCCCCGGCGTTTTCTACCAGCTTGGCCTTAGCGTCGCGGATGAGGTGGTTGGTCCCCCGGGCCCGCTTCTCGTCCAGGCCGACCGGGACAGCATACACCTCCCGGCCCTGCTCCAGGGCGTGGTTGACGGTGAGCATGGTGCCCCCCTGGGGCTCGCACTCCATTGCCAGCACCCCCAGGCACAGCCCGCTGAGAATCCGGTTGCGCAGGGGGAAGTGGTCCCCCTTGTGGGGGGTTCCCGGCGGGTACTCAGAGATAAGAGCCCCCGCAGCGGCCACATCCTGATACAGAAACCGGTTCTCATAGGGGAACACCACATTCACCCCGCCGGCCAGCACGGAGACCGCCGGCTTTCCCACCTTGAGGGCTCCGCGGATGGCGTGACAGTCCACTCCCTCGGCAATGCCGGACACCACCAGCGCACCGCTGGAGGCCAGCTCCATACCGAACCGCTCCGCCCACTCCCGGCCCCTCAGGGAACACTTACGCATCCCCACCACGGCGATGGCCGGCTCCTCATCAAAGCGAAAGACCTTTCCTTTGATATACAGCACTGCCGGGGGAACGGAAATCTGACGCAGACGCTGAGGGTAGTCCGCATCCTGAAAGGTCATAATCCGCAGGCCCAGCTGGTCACAGTCTCCCAGGATTTTATTGGGCTCGTCCATGCTCTTGTCCAGCAGGGACTGCCGGGCAAAGGGGGACAGGGGCAGGGCGTCGAAGTCCTCTTTCTCGCCGTAAAAGGCCCGCTCCGGTGTGATAAAATGGTCCAGTACCGTCAGTGCTCCCGCCGGCCCCAGTCCCTTCCGGGTGGTCAGCCACAGCCAGTATTCCAGCTCCGCCATCCAACGCGCCCCCTTTTGCAGATTGTTCTTTACAAATTTCCCGTTACGGGGTATGGTTATTCTGATAGGAAGTGATTTTATGAAAAACCGACCTCACCGCGCCTGGCTGATCTGCCTGGGCGGGGCGCTGGCCATGTTTGCCGTTATGGGCCTGGGGGTAAACGTCTTTTCCATCTACCAGCCGGAGATCATCCGTCTCAACGGCTTTACCGACGCCCAGGGGTCCTGGATTACCACCACCCGCAGCCTGTTTATTCTGGCCACCCTGCTGTGTGTCAACCAGCTGTGCGCCCGCTTTGGCCTGCGGCGGGTTATGAGCGCCGGGGTGCTGCTGGTAGGGCTCTCCTGTCTCTGCTTCGCCTTTGCCGACCGCTTTCTCCTGTACTGCGCCGCCGCCGCCCTCACCGGGGTGGGCTACTGCCTGGCGGGGATGGTCCCCGTCTCTCTGGCGGTGGGGCGCTGGTTTCAGGACCGGCAGGGGCTGGCCCTGGGGCTGGCTTCGGCGGGCAGCGGAGTGTCCACCGTCTTCGCCCCGGTGCTCCTCACCGGGGTTTTGAAGGAGCAGGGCATGACCGCCGCCTTTTTGTGGGAGGGGGCCGTTATCTTCCTATGCGCTGCTCTGGTGTGGCGCCTGATGGGGGACACACCAGGAGAGGAGGGGCCCTACCGCCGCCCCGGCGCCGCTCCGGTTCAGCCGCCCGCCAGGCGGAGGGGCGCCGGGCTGTCCAGGGAACAGTGGGGGCTGCTCCTGCTGGCCGCCCTCTTTGTGGGGGCCACCGGCGGCCCCGGATTCTCCCACCTTACCATGCTCTATACATCCTCCGGCTACAGCAGTCTCTTTGTGGCCGGACTGCTCTCCTACCTGGGGGCCACGATCAGCCTGGGAAAAATTATCTGCGGACAGGTCTACGACCGGCTGGGGGGCCGGGGGGGCAACCGCTTTGCCTTCGGCACGCTGCTGCTGGCCCTGGCCCTGTGTGCGCTGGCCCCGGTGGGGGGCGCGCTCCTCCCCGTTCTGGCCATCACGGCCTTCGGGCTGGGGCTGTCCATCACCGCCGTCTCCCCGGCCCGCTGGGCGGGGGACCTGTGCGCCGGCTATGAGAGCGGCGTGCGCACCATCACTCTGGCCTACACCGCCGGGATGCTGGTCTTCGGGCCCCTGCCCGGCCTGCTGGCCGACTGGCTGGGGGGCTATGTCCCCGCTTACGCCGCCTTCTTCGCCCTGCTGCTGGCCGCTTACCTGATTGTCCAGGGGCTGTATCGGATGCGGGCTTAGCGGGCCATCTCCCAGAGGATTACCGCTGCCGCCACCGCCGCGTTCAGTGACTCGCAGCGGCGGGACATGGGGATTTTCAGCGTCCCCGCGCACCGCTCCAGCACCGCCCGGGACACCCCCTGTCCCTCGCTGCCGATGACTACGGCGGCGTTGGACAGGTCCAGCTCCCGCACATCCACGGTGTTTTCCCCCAGGGAGGCGGCGTACATGGGAATGTCCGCTTTACGGAGCAGGGCGGTCAGCTCCTCCAGAGTGCATTGGTAGATACACCCGCGGAAGTGGACCCCCATGGCGGCCCGGACCGTTTTGGGGTTATTGACATCGGCGCAGCCGGGGAGGAGAAACACCGGGCCGCAGTCGAAGGCGTCCGCCGTGCGCAGAATGGTGCCCACGTTCCCCGGGTCCTGTACCCCGTCCAGCACCAGATACTGTCCCGGCTCCAGATATTCAGGCGGCTGGTGTCCCATGGACATACAGGTGAACACCACCCCCTGGGGGGTCTTCATGGGGCTGACCGACTCCATCACGCTCTTGGTGACTTGGATGATTCGGGTCCCGTGGTCATCGAAGGAAGGCAGTTCCACCCCCTCGGTGTACAGGAGGGTCTTGATGCCAAAACCCCACCGCTCGGCCTCCTCCAGCAGCTTGGGGCTGTCGCACAGCATCTCCCTGGTTTCCTCCCGGTAGGCCCGGGAGGAGGCCAGCTTGCGAAAATGGGCGCAGATGGGATTCTTCCGGCTGGTGATGATTTCCAAGGCGGACGCCCTCCTTTTGGACACGATTCTTATATAATAAAGGTATCCCCCACGGTTGTCAAGGAAAGTTTTTTGTTGAATTAAGGGAGCGGGGCGGCCCGGAGACCGCCCTCTATAAAATCTCCCCCTCGAACACCGTCCGGGCGGGGCCGGTCATAAAAACAGCTTCTCCCCGCTGCTCCAGGGTGAGGACGCCCCCGGGCAGGGCGGCCTTAACCCTTGTGCCGCAGCGGTTTTCCTCCATTGCGGCGGCGAAGCAGGCACAGGCCCCGGTGCCGCAGGCCAGGGTAATCCCGCTGCCCCGCTCCCAAACCCGGACGGTCAGGTGCTCCCGGTCGGGGCAGGAGATAAATTCGATGTTCCGCCGCCCGCCCAGGGCGGGGTGGCGCTCCAGGGCGGGGCCCAGCTGCTCCAGCGCCACCCCGCCGGGGTCCTGGCAGAAGATCACCCCATGGGGGTTGCCCACCTCCACGGGGATTACGGTATACGTCTCCCCCGCTGTCTCCAGCGTGACGGCGCGGCCCACCTGGGCCGGCCCCATGTCCACCGTCACCGATTCCACCGCCCCGTCCGCAGCGTGGAGCTCCAGCCGCCGGGGGCCGGCCCCGGTGTCGATGGTGAGACAGGTCTTTCGGGTGAGCCCCTTGTCGTAGACGTACTTGCCCACGCAGCGGATGCCGTTGCCGCACATGGCGCCCCGGCTGCCGTCGGCGTTGTACATGTCCATGGAGAAGTCGCCCCCCTGCCCCGGGCGGATGCAGATAATCCCGTCGGCTCCCACGCCGAAGTGCCGGTCGGACAGCCGGACAGCCAGCCCGGGCAGATCCTCCGGAAGCTCATCCAGACAGTTGAGGTAGATGTAGTCGTTGCCCAGCCCTTCCATTTTGGTAAAGCGCATAGGTAATTCCCCCTTTCGGAGCCAGCCTATGCGCGGATTCCGCAAGAAAGACCGAAGACCGCAGCCGGCAGGGAAAAGGAAGGGGTTGCCCGGAATCCCCCCGCCACCGGACTTTGTCCGGCGGCCCTCCCCCCTTTAGCAAGGGGGGCTTTTTGGCGCTGGCTGATTCGTCCCCGCTCCAAAGGCCCCCTTGCCAAAGGGGGCTGGCACCGCCGCAGGCGGTGACTGGGGGATTCCCCCCTCCCCATCCCCCACAGGGTAAGCCTTCCCCTGAAGGGGAAGGTGGCACGGCCGAAGGCCGTGACGGATGAGACCGTTCCCCCCAAAAAACACAACACAGGGGCGGCCCAAAGGCCGCCCCTGACGCAAAAGCTCAATAAATCACCAGGTACTTCTCCAGCTCCCAGCTGGACACGCGGGTCTGATACTCGTCCCACTCCCGCATTTTGCCCTTGATGTAGTGCTCGGCCACGTGCTGGCCCAGCACATCCAGGATAAGGGCGTCCTTCTCCAGCTCCTCCAGGGCGTCCTTCAGGGTGTCGGGCAGGGTATGGATGCCGTGGGCCTCCCGGGTGGCGGCGTCCATGGCGTAGATATCGCCGGTAATTTCCGGGGGCGGAGTAAGGCCCCGGGCGATGCCGTCCAGGCCAGCGGCCAGGCAGACGGCCACGGCCAGATAGGGGTTGCAGGCGGGGTCGGGGGAGCGCAGCTCCACCCGGGTGGCCTGTCCCCGGGCGGCGGGGATGCGGATGAGGGCGGAGCGGTTGGAGGCCGACCAGGCCCGGT
>CANSXE010000013.1 GCA_947650875.1 uncultured Bacillota bacterium
AAGAGCGTGGACAGCCCCGAGGGGGAGGAGGTGCCCAACTACCGCACCCAGGTGGTGCTGGGGGCGGAGGAGGTGAAGTCCCTCACCCTGAACGCCTACCCGGGGGCCGACCTGTCCGGCGACCCGGCCGGCTGGTTCGGAGAGGCCAGCCGGAACGAGGGGGGCGGGGTCATCTCGGTGCCCCTGGGAGGCGTCACCCTCACCGGGGGGCAGGTGCGCTCGCTGTTCTCCCTGCGGTCGGCCTGCTTCACCGTGGCCTGGGACGGCAGTCAGTTCACCTTCGACGTGACCGGCTACGGCCACGGGGTGGGCATGAGCCAGTACGGGGCCAACGCTATGGCCAAAAACGGCAGTTCCTTTCAGGATATCCTCACCTGGTACTACACCGGTGCCGAGGTGGGGGCGCTGTGGTAAAAAATCCCCGCCGCTTGCAGAAACGGCGGGGATTTATCATGTCCTCAGCCCATGGCCCGGTACAGGAAGGTGACAATCTCCCCGCGGGTACAGGTGTTGTTGGGGCTGAACGTCGTGTCGCTTGTACCGGCGGTAATGCCATTCTCTACCGCCCATGTAACCGCAGACGCATAAGCAGCATTGGAGGGAATATCGGTAAACACTGTAGAACCTGTGGATTCGGGGCCTATCGTGATTATGCACCCATACTCATACAGACCTTCTTGTCCATCATGAAACACAACCAGTCCAACAGGATATGAAAAAGGAGCGAAGGAATTTTCAACAGGCCCATTGACAATGTCAACCATCTCGTTGCTGGAGCTAGTGGTAAATGTTTTGTTGCCCTCAATGAAGTAGCCAAAGACAGGCCCCGAATAATTCCCCTTGATATTCAGCGTACTTCCGGGCTTGACTGTAATCAGATTGGTTTTAACAGTCTCAGTCTCTTTTAGGTTCCCCCAAAGTTCAATATCCTCGTGATCGCCGATTGTGACCGTGGTATTCTCCAATATTGCGGCACTAAAGTCGATGCTGTAGGGATGACCGTCACTGGTTCCCGAGATCGTTTGCGTGCTGTATCCAGAGGACTTGACATTTGGGCTCCCCGCCAGCTTCCAGAGGTATTCCATCACCATGGCCCGGGTGCAGGGAGTGCTGGGGTTGAGCTTATTCCCGGACACCAGACCCTTGCCGGCCGCCCAAACCGCCGCTTTATAGAAATAGTCGCCGGTGGAAATGTCGCTGAACGGATTGCGGCCCGTGGGCTCAGGCTTGCCGTTGGCGTTCCAGAGGAAGGTCAAAATCTCCGCCACAGAGCAGGTCTTTTCCGGGGAAAAGGTGGTCGCGCTGGTGCCGCTGGTGATTTTCCGGTCCACCGCCCACTTCACCGCCTTGGCGTAGTAGGCCCCGGCTTTCACGTCGGTAAAGCCGCCGGCGGGAGCTTTGGCTAAATCTGAACGAAGCTGCATGATCGCATCGGTGGCCTTATCCTCGTGCCACCAGTAGTTATCCCCGCCGAAAATTTTTATATCATCCTCTTTCCACGCTTTATCAAGGCTATTGACTGTTTCGACAGTCCCGTCCGCATAGTAAAGCTTGTATATCGGGTCTGGAAGATTTCCCTGATCATCCAATAACCATTCGCGATAAAAATATGCAAAGCTATCACATACAGCGGCTTTCCCCGGCTGACGCACCAGGAAAATATTGGATTCTGAAACTCCCCCACCTGGTCCTATTGATGCTTCATTCACAGTCTGCACGGCTCTGCCGTTTTGCATCGTCCAAATGAAAATATGTGCGTTGTCGCCTGTGTAGCAAATCACAATCAGTTCGGGCGTACCATCTGCGTCCATATCCTCCAAAGTGGCGTACTCCAGGCCATCGCCGCCGGAAACCGAAACAATGCCGTACTTGTTGATTTGCGCGGTCAAAACATCATAATATGCTTTCCGAGTGTTGGCATCCAGTCCCGACGTATCCACCGCGAAGGCGGGGACCGCCAGCCCCAGACACAGGGCCAGGGTCAGCGCAAGGGAAATCAGTCGTTTTTTCATCAGTGTATCTTCCTTTCCGTTTTTTGGGGATTTGTGCCTTAGAAACAATTATACCCAAGAGCGCAGGGGATTGCAAGGACCATTGCCGCCGGTATTCAGCTGTTTTGGAAAAATTTTTCAAAAAACCCTCCATTTCAAATATGAATAAATCTTGACAGAAAAGATGTTTGCCTTTACAATGTTCTGTGGACAAATATTGAAAAACCTGTGGGGATGTTTTTCAGTTGCCGCAGGGGGGACAGGCAGCCCGCCTGTCCGGCCCCTTGCGGCCTTTTACTGAATGCCTGCGCCGGCCCAACCCGGCGTCAGGCTCCGCGGCGGTCCGCTGCGGACACGAAAAATTTTGGAGGTGTAACAAGACTCAATGGACCCAATTTTAGCAGTTGTCGGCATGATTGTCACGCTGATAGTGGGCGCGCTGGGCGGCGCGGTCTTTGGCTGGAACCGCCGCAAGGCTACCGCCGAGCGGGAGATCAAATCCGCCGAGGACGAGGCAACCCGCATTGTCAACGAGGCCTATAAGAGCGCCGAAAGCAAAAAGCGCGAGGCCCTGGTAGAGGCCAAGGAGGAAATCCTCAAGGCCAAGAACGAGCACGAAAAAGAGGTCAAGGACCGCCGCTCCGAGCTCCAGCGCCAGGAGAACCGCCTTCAGCAGAAGGAGGAAAACCTGGACCGCAAGATGGAGAACATCGAGCGGAAGGAGGAGCAGCTGTCCGGCAAGCTGGCCAAGCTGGACGCCACCCAGGCCGAGGCCGAGGCCCTGAAGCAGAAACAGGTGGACGAGCTGGAGCGCATCTCCGGCTACACCGCCGAGGAGGCCAAAAACTACCTCCTCAAGCAGCTGGAGGAGGACGTCACCCACGAGTCGGCCATGAAGATCAAGGAGATCGAGGCCCGCTTCAAGGACGAGGCGGACACCCGCGCCCGTGAGATCATCTCCCTGGCCATCCAGCGCTGCGCCGCCGACCATGTGTCTGAGGCCACTGTCTCGGTAGTCCCTTTGCCTAACGACGACATGAAGGGCCGCATCATCGGCCGGGAGGGCCGGAACATCCGCACCCTGGAGACCCTCACCGGGGTGGACCTGATTATCGACGACACCCCCGAGGCCATCACCGTCTCCTGCTTCGACCCGGTGCGCCGGGAGATTGCCCGGCTGGCTCTGGAGAAGCTGATCCTGGACGGCCGCATCCACCCCGCCCGCATCGAGGAGATGGTGGAGAAGGCCAAGCGGGAGGTGGACATGGTCATCAAGTCGGAGGGCGAGCGGGCCATCTTCGAGACCAACGTCCACGGCCTGCACCCCGAGCTGGTGAAGCTGCTGGGCCGGATGCGCTACCGCACCAGCTACGGCCAGAACGTGCTCAACCACTCCATCGAGGTCAGCCATGTGGCCGGGCTGCTGGCCGCCGAGATCGGCGCCAACGTCACCGAGGCCAAGCGGGCCGGCCTGCTCCACGACCTGGGCAAGTCCATCGACCACGAGGTGGAGGGCTCCCATGTGCAGATCGGCGTGGAGCTGGCCCGGAAGTACCGGGAGAGCGAGAACATCATCCACGCCATCCACGCCCACCACAACGACGTGGAGCCCAAAACGGTGGTGGCCTGCCTGGTCCAGGCGGCCGACGCCATCTCCGCCGCCCGCCCCGGCGCCCGGCGTGAGAATC
Source organism: uncultured Bacillota bacterium (assembly GCA_947650875.1). Lineage (GTDB taxonomy): Bacteria > Bacillota > Clostridia > Oscillospirales > Oscillospiraceae > Lawsonibacter. The sequence continues at coordinate 3,680 of CANSXE010000013.1, forward strand.
TGGAGAACTATATCAAGCGGCTGGAGGCCCTGGAGGAGATTACCTCCTCCTTCAACGGGGTGGAGAAGTCCTTCGCCATCCAGGCCGGCCGCGAGGTGCGCATCATGATTAAGCCCGAGGTCATCAGCGAGGATCAGATGGTTCTCCTCGCCCGGGAGATCGCCAAGAAGATTGAGGACGAGCTGGAGTACCCCGGCCAGATCAAGGTCCACCTCCTGCGGGAGACCAAGGCCATCGAATACGCCAAATAAGAAAGAAAACCCCTGGAACGCCCCCCAAGCGTTCCAGGGGTTTATTTTAGCTTTACCTTGCAAGGAGGGGGGCTTTTGATGCAGCTCTGTGCCCCTACAGTCTCTTACATACGGCCCGCGCCGCCTGGACGCCCGACGCTCCGGCCTGAGCCAGCCCTCTGGTAACGCCGGCGCCGTCGCCGGCGGCGAAGAAGTTGGGCAGGGCGGTCTCCAGCTCCTCGCTGAGCTGGAGACGGGCGGAGTAGAACTTTACCTCGGCGCCGTAGAGCAGGGTGTCGTAATTGGCGGTGCCGGGGGCGATCTTGTCCAGCTGGTAGATCATCTCAATGAGGTCGTCCAGCTGCCGCTTGGGCAGGGTGAGGGACAGGTCCCCCGGGACGGCGGCGGTGAGGGTGGGCCGGACGGTGGACTTGCCCATGCGGTGCTCGTTGGTGCGCCGGCCGCCGACAAGGTCGCCGAAGCGCTGGACCAGCACCCCCCCCGCCAGCATGTTGGACAGGGAGGCCACGTGCTTGCCGTAGCGGTAGGGCTCGTTGAAGGGCTTGGTGAAGCGGTTGGAGACCAGCAGGGCGAAGTTGGTGTTCTCAGAGCGGAGGGCGGGGTCGGCGTAGGAGTGGCCGTTTACCGTGTTGATGCCCTCCACGTTCTCCGCCACCACATGGCCGTAGGGATTCATACAGAAGGTGCGCACACTGTCGCCGTACTGTTTGGTGCGGTAGACCAGCTTGGACTCGTAGACCACGTCGGTGATGTGCTCGAAGATGACAGCGGGCAGTTCCACCCGGACCCCCACATCCACCTGGTTGTTCAGCAGCTCCAGCCCCAGGTCCTTGCACTGGTTGGAGAACCACTCCGCCCCCGAACGGCCGGGCGCGGCGATGAGGTATTTGCAGCTCACCTCGCCGCCTGTGGCCAGGATCAGGCGGTAGCCGTCCTCCGCCTTCTCGATGGAGGCCACCTCCGTGTTAAAACGGAACTCCAGCTTGTCCATCAGCCCCTCATAGATATTGGTGAGGATGCGCAGGTTGTTCTCGGTGCCCAGGTGCTTGCACCGGGCCTGGAGGAGGTGGAGATCGTAAGCCAGGGCCCGACGGGCCAGCTGGCGGGCGGCCGCGCTCTCGGTGGAGAACACCTCGGTGGTGGCCCCGTGGGCCACGTTGATGGAGTCTACATAGTCGATCAGCTCCATCACATGGGCGGGCTCCATAAAGTCGGTGAGCCAGCCGCCGAACTGGGTGGTGAAGTTAAACTTGCCGTCGGAGAAGGCCCCCGCCCCGCCGAAGCCGCACATGGTGTGGCACACGGGGCAGTGGATGCACTCCTTCACCTTCCCCGCCACAATGGGGCAGCTGCGGTGGTAGATGTCCGCCCCCTGGTCCAGGGCGAGCACCTTCAGCTCGGGGTGGAGATGGGCCAGCTCGTAGGCGGCGAAGATGCCCGCCTCCCCGCAGCCCAGGATAACAACGTCGTATCTGGCGTTCATAGGGTTCTCCTTTCTTTTTGGGGCATGTAGGGACGGCCTGCTGCCGCCCGTATTCCCATTGCCGTATCGACGGGGCGGCCACAGGCCGCCCCTACGGGGTTCTCATCTCTTAAAGTATACCATACCTCTCAGCAAAACACAACGGCCCGCCGGGACCGGCAGGCCGAAAAGGGTGGAGGATTCAGCATTTTTCCTGAAAACTGGCGCCGCAGCTGCGGCAGGTGACGGTGATCTTGCCCCGGCCCCGGGGGACGCGCAGCCGCTGGCCGCAGCTGGGACATTTGAAATAGACGTGCTCCTTATCCCGGCGGATGGTACGGCGAAAGTGGAACCACTGGATTACGGGGCCGACGGCACGCATAAATTTGGCGTTTTCCCGCCTCCGCCGCTCCAGGTTGTGAGAAAGCAGGCGAAACAGCGTTATAAACAGCAGTACAAAGCCTGCCACATAGAGCAGCTCCAGCCTGGTAAACAAAAATACCAGATAAAGCAGCAGATAGAGACCCAGCAGGAATAAATTCAGTTGATCGTTTCCGTAGCGGCCGTACATAAAGCGCTGAATCGCGTTTCGGATCATGAAAGTGCCTCCTTGGCTGAACAGACACGGCAGGCGCGACCGCCTGCCAATATACACGATTTATGATAACCTCTCCCGCCTGCGCCGTCAAGACGGTATTCGTAAACAATATGTAAATTTCAAGTCCATTTCCCTACTTTTTTACGAAATACTTGCGGCGGAGCCGGAAGTGCGCTATACTGTCGTTATCAATCGAATCCGGGAGGGTACGCCATGAATCGCATCGACAAGGAAAATTATTATCTGGACATTGCGGAAACAGTGCTGGAGCGCTCCACCTGCCTGCGCCGGTGCTATGGGGCCATCATCGTCCAGCACGACGAAATTGTCTCCACCGGCTACAACGGCGCCCCCCGGGGGCGAAAGAACTGCGCCGACCTGGGGATGTGCACCCGGGAGACGCTGAACATCCCCTCCGGCCAGCGGTATGAGCTGTGCCGCTCGGTCCACGCCGAGGCAAACGCCATCATCTCTGCCGCCCGCAGCGAGGTGCTTGGCGCCACCCTCTACATGGTCTGCAAGGACCCGAAGACGGGCGCGCTCATCCCCGAATCCACCTCCTGCTCCATGTGCCGCCGCCTGATTATTAACGCCGGCATTTCCCGTCTGGTTATCCGGGACACCCCCGACAGCTACCGGGTGGTGGATGTACAGCGGGACTGGGTGGAGCAGGACGACTCCCTGCCCCAGCTGGTGCAGCACGGTTGACCATCCGCCTGTAAGTGCCTTTGGCAGGGGAGAGACAATATCTGCGGCTGGAACACTTCCGGAAAGGGATAACGTTCTCAGAAAGTGTAAACAAATTATGAACCCTATTGCTTTTTGAAGCAGTGTGCGTTACAATACGGTTAGCACTCGGATGATATGAGTGCTAACCGTATTGTTATTAAATAACTTTAATATACATGGAGGAATCAAAATTATGGCAAAGAAGCAATTCAAGGCGGAATCCAAGCGGCTGCTGGACCTGATGGTCAACTCCATCTACACCCACAAGGAGATTTTCCTCCGGGAGATCATCTCCAACGCCAGCGACGCCGAGGACAAGCTGGCCTACAAGTCCCTCACCGACGACAGCGTGAGCGTCAAGCGGAAGGACCTGAAAATCACTATCGTCCCCGACAAGGAGGGGCGGCTGCTCACCGTGTCGGACAACGGCGTGGGCATGAGCAAGGAGGACCTGGAGGCCAACCTGGGCACCATCGCGAGGAGCGGCTCCGGCCAGTTCAAGGCCGGTCTCAGTGAGGACGACAAGGCGGCGGATAAAATTGACGTGATCGGTCAGTTCGGCGTGGGCTTCTACTCCGCCTTCATGGTGGCCGACCATGTGACGGTGATCTCCCGGGCCTGGGGCTCTGACGAGGCCTGGATGTGGCAGTCCGACGGGGCGGACGGGTATACCGTCACCTCCTGCGAGAAGGAGACCCCCGGCACCGATGTGATTATGCACATCAAGGCCAACGCCGAAGGGGAGGACTACGACCAGTATTTGGACACCTATAAATTACAGGGGCTTATCAAAAAGTATTCCGACTACATCCGCTACCCCATCGTGATGGAGGTGGAGGACTACCGCCAGAAGGAGAAGCCGGAGGACGCCGGCGAGGACTACAAGCCCGAGTGGGAGACCGTCAAAGAGTGGAAGACCCTCAACTCCATGGTGCCCCTGTGGCAGCGGCAGAAGTCCAAGGTGAAGCCCGAGGAGTACAACGCCTTCTATAAGGAGAAGTTCAACGACTGGCAGGACCCGCTCACCGTCATTCACACCAGCGCCGAGGGGGCGGTCACCTATAAGGCCATGCTCTACATCCCGGAGAAGACCCCCTACGACTTCTACACCCGGGAGTATGAGAAGGGTCTCCAGCTCTACTCCTCCGGGGTGCTCATTATGGACAAGTGCGCCGACCTGCTCCCCGACCACTTCCGGTTTGTCAAGGGCGTGGTGGACTCCGCCGACTTCTCCCTGAACATCAGCCGCGAGGTCCTCCAGCACACCCGGCAGCTGAAGGTGATCGCCTCCGCCCTGGAGAAGAAGATCAAAAACGAGCTTCTCAAGATGCAGAAGGAGGACCGGGAGAAGTATGAAAAGTTCTGGTCCGCCTTCGGCACTCAGCTGAAATACGGCGTGGTGGCCGACTACGGCCAGCACAAGGAGATTTTGCAGGACCTGCTGCTGTTCTGGTCCTCCAAGGAGGGGGCCAACACCACCCTGGCCGCCTACAAGGACCGGATGCCCGAGGACCAGCCCTTCTACTACTACGCCTGCGGCGAGAGCGTGGAGAAGATTGCCAAGCTGCCCCAGGTGGAGCGGATTCTGGACAAGGGGTATGAGATTCTCTACTGTACTGAGGACGTGGACGACTTCGTGATGAAGGGCCTGCGGGAGATAGACGGCAAGGAGTTCAAGTCGGTCACCGAGGAGGACGCCCTGCCCCAGTCCGACGAGGAGAAGAAGGCGGCCGAGGAGAAGGCCGAAGCCGGCAAGCCGGTGCTGGAGGCCGTCAAAGAGGCCCTGGGGGACCAGGTGAAGGAGGTGCGGGTGTCCGCCATCCTCAAGTCGGGGGCCTGCTGCCTGTCCGCCGACGGACCGGTCTCCATCGAGATGGAGCGGTATATGCGCAAGGTGGAGGGCGGCCAGCCCATGAAGGCTGACCGGGTGCTGGAGCTGAACGCCGATTCCGCCCCCTTCGCCGCCCTGAAAAAGGCGGTGGACGCCGGGGACAAGGATACCGTGGCGAAATATGCCAAGCTGCTCTATGCCCAGGCGCTCCTCCTAGCCGACCTGCCCCTGGAGGACCCGGCGGAGTATACCGAGCTGGTGTGCTCCCTGATGATTTAAAGACAACGGCCTTGACGGATAAGCGTCAAGGCCGTTGTTTAATAGATCAGCAAAACAGCAGTACCATCAAATCCATTTTCGCAGAGGGGGAATCATCCGCAGCCCTGCGGTGATAAGGGCGCTGACCCCGAAAATAAGCAGCTCCCACAGCAGTACGGCGGCCAGGGGGTGCATCCATTCCAGCAGCATCTCATGAAGAAACTCGGACAGGTGCATCACCATGTCTGACAGCAGATAAATGCCAAAGGTGAGCCGGCCCAACCGGTCCAGCCCCCGCTCCAAGCCCGGAGAGACGGGTCGCCGGGTGAAGCTGTATTTTACGCAGATATAGAAGCAGGCGGAGGACCCGACGATGGTGATGAGACGCCAGTTGTCTAAAATGAGGTAGCGGGAGGAATTTTGCAGATAAAACAGGTAGGTTCTCCACACCTGAAAGACAATCAACAGGATAAACGTGCACAGGCAGCGGCGGAAGACCCGTTTTGTCATGGGTACATACCGCTCAATATAATAGCCCAGCAGGACCAGCCCGATAGGGGGGCCGATAAGGCCGGCGATGAAGTGGGGGGACAGATTGAGAAAGGGGATCAGGGGGACTGTCCCCAAAACGCCCACAGAGAGGAACAGCAGGTAGCCCAGATACTGCCTGTCCAGGGCCTTGACAAGCTTTTGCAGAATGGGCAGCATGAACAGCAGAGCCAGATAGAGATAGAGATACCAGTAGGCGTTGGTAACATAGGTCTGGGGCAGCTTGAGCAGGAAGTCCCCGATGCTGAAAACGGTGTCATTTCGCACGGAATAGTAGGCGTAGTAGAAAAAGGAGCCTACCACCAGCACCGTAAAAATCCGCACCAGCCGTTCCGCCGTTTTCTTCGGTGTGTCCTCCTTCTCCAGCAGCAGCGCGCCCATAATGAGGAGGAACAGCGGAACGGCGACCTTACAAATGAAAAAGTAAGTCAGGGAGGAGAACCAGAGAGGGCTGGGGGACGAATGAAGGAAAATAGAGCTGTTGGTATGATTGACAATCACCAAAAAACAGGCGGCAATCCGCAGACATTCGATATAGGTTTTTTTCTGCAAAGTGCTCACCTCCTGGGCAAACGGGAGTTTAAAGTGAAGTATATCATAGGAAATTCCCGTTTTCAATATCTTTGGAAGCATTTCCCGGGAATACCGCTCTGAAGCAGGCCGTTCCGGCGCGGATTTCCGGGCCTGGGGAGCAATGGTATAAACCCCCGCCCTTTCGGGTAAACTGGCCATAAGTCAATTTTTACCGAAAGGGTGTTTTTCCATGCGGGTAAAGGATTTAATGAACGCCGGTGCAGTGACGGTGGAGCCGGCCTCGTCGGCGGCGCTGGCCGCCCGGCTCATCAGCCGGCACAACGTGGGGGCGCTGCCGGTGTGTGGCCCGGACCGCCGGCTGCGGGGGATGGTCACCGACCGGGATATCGTGCTGCGGTGCGTGGCCGCCGAGGAGGACCCGGCCCAGACCCCGGTGCGAGATATTATGACCCGCTCCTGCGCCACCGTGGCTCCCGGGGACGACTGCCGGGAGGCCACCCGGCTGATGGCCCTCCACCAGGTCCGCCGCCTGCCGGTGGTGGAGGGCGGAAAGCTGGTGGGGGTGATCTCCCTGTCCGACCTGGCCCGCAGCGGCCGGTTCGGCATGGAGGCCGCCCAGGCCCTGAGCGAGATTTCGGAAAATATTGTGGTCCGCTGATTGGACAAAACCCCTCCTGTGCCCTATAATAGGGACAGGAGGGATTTTTTATGGAGCTGACCCCCATCGCCTATATCCGCAGCGATTTTTCGGAAAAATTCGGTATCCCACGGCAGAGCGGCCTGGTGGAGGAGCTCACCGCCGCGGTGGTCTTTGAGCCTGAATACCGGGACCCCAGCGCCTTCCGGGGGATGGAGGGGTTCTCCCACCTGTGGCTGATCTGGGAGTTTTCCCGGTCCCGGGGGTGGTCGCCCACCGTCCGGCCGCCCCGGCTGGGGGGGAATAAGCGGCTGGGGGTGTTTGCCACCCGGTCCCCCTTCCGGCCCAACCCTCTGGGGCTGTCCTGTGTCCGGCTGGTGGAGGTCCGGCAGGACCGGGCGCTGGGGCCTGTTCTCGTCGTGGCCGGGGCCGACCTGATGGACGGCACCCCCATCTACGATGTGAAGCCCTACCTGCCCTACGCCGACTGCAAGCCTGACGCGGTGGGCGGCTTTGCCGCCCAGCCCAAGGGGGCCGATTTGACGGTGGACTGTCCCCCGGCGCTGCTGGACCGCGTGCCGGAGGACAAGCGTTCCGCCCTGCTGGCCGTGCTGGCCCAGGACCCCCGGCCCCAGTATCAGGACGACCCGGAGCGGGTGTACGGCATGGCCTTCGCCGGGCTGGAGGTGAAATTCCGGGTGGCGGGGGAGCGGCTGACGGTGACGGAGATTGTGTAGGGGCGCAAAATGTGTGCCCCTACAGCAGGTGGAACCTTAAAAAATTTCAAAAACCTATTGACTTTCCCCTTTCTGGATGGTGTACAGTGTCCTCAGAAAGGAGCTGAAGAGCATGGAAAATAATCTGATGGTGGCCCAAGCCACGATGATAGCCATGGCATTGGCCGGGATATTTACGGTGGTCCTTCCTCTGGGACTGGGGATCTTCTTTTGGAGGAAAACTGGGGGGCGCTGGCGGTTTTTCTTCCTTGGCTGCGTGATATTCCCTGTGTTTGCCCTGGTGCTGGAGCAGCAGGCCCACAGGCTGCTTCTGGGAGGTCTGCTGGGCCCGGCACTGCAGGGAAATCTCTGGCTGTACGCCCTGTACGCCGGTCTGATGGCCGGGGTATTTGAGGAGTGCGGGCGGTGGCTGGCCCTCAAATTAACCCTGCGATGGAGCCGGGGACCGGAAGATGCCTTGATGTATGGCGCGGGCCATGGTGGAATTGAGGCAGTGCTGGTGGCCGGGATGACCATGCTGAACAACATTATCATTTCCCTGGCGCTGAACCGGGGCGGACTGGCAGCTCTGGAGGACCTCATGGGACCCATCCCGGAGGCGGGGATGGCGGCAATCCAGGGTATGGCCGCTGCTCCGGCGGGTCTCTACTTCTGGACGGCCTTTGAGCGGCTGTCAGCAGTGGGCTTGCACATCGCCCTGTCGGTACTGGTGTATACCGCCGTCCGCAAGCGGGGGAAGTGGTATTGGTTCCCTGCGGCAATTCTGATTCATACCCTGATGGATATGACGGCCGTTTTGACAAACGCCCTTTTCCCTGTTGCCGTCACAGAGGGGACAATTGCCCTGCTCGTCCTGGGGGTGATATTCCTTGCCCGAAAAATTTATTTGGATGAAAAGCAGAAAACCCCTTGACTTTCCCCCTTGTGGAAGGTGTAGAGTAGGGGCAGAAAGGGGGATTGCCCATGAAAATCAACGAGGTAGAGACCCAGGTGGGCATCACCAAGAAGAACATCCGCTTTTATGAGGAGCAGGGGCTGCTCTCCCCCCGGCGCAACAGCGAGAACGGCTACCGGGACTACGGCGAGACGGAGGTGGCCGTGCTGCGGCAGATCAAGCTCATGCGCAAGCTGGGCGTGCCCCTGGAGGAGATTCGCAGGATGCAGGCCGGGGGCACGGTGGCCGACGGCATGCGCCGGCACCTGGTCACCCTGGAGCGGGAGCAGAAGAGCCTGGAGCAGTCCATTCAGCTGTGCCAGTCGTTAAAGGACCGGGAGGAGCGGCTGGACAGCCTGGACGCCGCCGCCCTGCTGGAGGAGATGGACCGCCTGGAGCAGACCGGCACCACCTTCCAGGACAAGCAGAAGCACGACGCCAAGCCCGTCCGGTACGCCGGGGCGGTGGTGATGGCCCTGCTGACCACCGCCCTGATGGCCGCCCTCATCGTGCTGATGGTGTGGGGCTTCACCGTGGCCCCCGCCGACGCCCCGCCCCTGCCGCTGCTGCTTGTGCTGGTGGCCATTCCGGGGGTGATTATCCTGGGCGTCCTGCTGGCCCTGTTCCAGAGGATTAAGGAAATTCAGAAAGGAGAGGAAGACGATGCGAAAAGCTACTGAACCGCGAAAGGAACAGCTGAAAAAGCTGTGGTCTCGTTTCCGTTTCATCGCGGCAATTACCAGCCCGTTCTGGATGCTGGCCCTGTTGATTGAGGGCAGCTTGGGCACCCGTCTCCTGGGGGCGGCGGTTCTGCTGCTAATTCCTGTATGCGTTCTGTACTCCTACCGCTGGGTGGCTTATGTGGTGGGAATCCTTTTCGCTGTTGGTCAGCGGCGGGAGGAGATTAGGAAAGGAGAGGAAAACGATGCAAAAAACTACTGACAAGAAGGGCCACGGCCTGATGGGCGGCGTGATCGTGACGGTGCTGGTGGTGGGCTTTGTCCTGCTGTTTCTGGCATTTTTGCTCCAGATGCTGGGCCCCCTGTTCCCCTTCCTGGGCGAGCTGGGAGCCAGCCTTGGAATCCTTCTGTTCTACGTCGGGGCCATCCTGGCCGTGGGGGTCGGCGTCGTTGCGGCGCTGATCCAGCGGTGGAAGGAGGTCAAGGGGGGAGAAGAGGATGAAGCGAGAAAGTATTGAGAAGCGCGCGGCGGTGAAGTCGGCGGTGCTGAGCACCCTGTTTCAGGTGCTGGGGGCGGCGGCCCTGCTCCACCTGCGGACCTTGGGCCCGCCGGAATGGCTGGCCGGCCTGATGCTGATTCTGGCCGTTGCCGACCTGATCACCATTCCCTTCACCTTCACCGCCCTGTGGCAGCGGGTGCGGGAGATTGAAAAGGGCGAACTGGAAGAAGCCAAAAAATACTGATTCCATTTTTATAAGGAGGACAATATTATGCTGCTGGTAAACATCGACTACATCCCCGGGAAGGAATTTGAGGTGCTGGGTATGGCCAAGGGCACCGTGGTCCAGTCCAAGAACTTCGGCAAGGACTTTATGGCCGGCATGAAGACCCTGGTGGGCGGCGAGATCACCGGCTACACCGAGATGCTCAACGAGGCCCGGCAGATCGCCGTCAAGCGCATGGTGGACGAGGCCGAGGCCCTGGGGGCCGACGCGGTGGTGAACATCCGCTACGGCTCCTCCGCCGTGATGCAGGGGGCCGCCGAGGTCATCGCCTACGGCACCGCAGTGCGGTTCAAATAAACAGATGCAAGGGACGGTCTGAAGACCGTCCCTTCTTTCAGAAAATCTTAATTTGACAAGTTTTTTCAGCAGGACTATAATCCAAGCAGTGCACCCCACAACAAATCAGGAGATGACTGTTATGTTTGGATTTGGAAAAAAGGAGGCCAAAACGCTGGAGGAGCGGTTGGCCGAGCTGGAAAAGAAGCAGGATTGGGCTGGGCTGGCCAAGGCCTATTATGAGCTGGGGGTTTCCGCCATGGACGGGGGCGATCTGAACCACGCCCAGCTGTGGCTCCACCGGGCAGATACCATCTACAGCGCTGACGACACCACCTATGAGAAGGTGGGCGACAAGCTCACTGACGACTGCTCTGACCGTATCGGAACCCTGGAAGACGAAGAAGAACTGTTCTATAACGCCGTCCTCGCTGAGATCGAGGAGAAATCGGAAGATCTGCTCCCCCGGCTCCGGGCATGGGGACTGCTGTCCATGGCCCGGCTGGTGAAGCTGGGAGAGCAGCTTTCAAAGCTGCCCGGCTGCGCGGTGCTGGGCGAGCTGGGCTGGGCGGTGGATATGATGGCCCGCTGCTTCCAGGCGCCCCCCTCCCAGGAGGAGTATCAGCACCTGATGGATGTGTGCAACGCCCTCTATGAGCTCAACGGCAAGAAAATTTATTACACCGGTCAAATCGAAGTCCCCGGAAAAGCTCCCTTCCAGCTGTTCGACCTGAACGGCATGTTCGGGGTGGAGCAGGAGCTCAACGGCTACATCGACAGCCATCTGCGGCTCGTAGCCGCCCTGAGCCAGGGGGCGGAGGAGCTGCCCAATGCCGAGAGCAGCATCGTGGCCTGCGCGCTGCTGCCCGACTACTACGTCCGCACCGGGGCGGGCCAGCTGGAGGAAGTCCCCCAGATCAAGGCCGAGCTGGCACGCATCTGGAGCGACTATGAGTTTGTCCGGGACCGCTTCTCCTGGGAGGAGACCGCGGAGAAGATTGCAGCGTACAAGCAGCTGGATATTTTGGCAGGTTGAACACAAACAGCCCCGGGCGGCGCGAAACCGTCCGGGGTCATTTTGTATGGTGCTTATGGCATAGCGGACACAAAGGGCTCGTCGGCGTGGAGCTCCCGGCGGCGGTCCAACAGCTCCTGGGGGACGTCGGGCCAGGTTTCAAAGGAGCCGGGGGGGAGGACGGTCAGGGTCAGGTCTTCGGCCAGCTTGAACCGCAGGGCGAAGTTGTGGGCTCCCTCGGCACTGTTGGGGAGACGGGGATACCACCACAGATTGTCGTACCGGTCGGCGGGCAGGGTCAGGGTGTGTCCGCCCTCCGCCCGGGCCTGGTTGGTCAGCGACCAGCACAGCAGATTGCAGGCCAAAACATGGGAACCCCGCCAGACCCAGGGGGCCATCAGCAGAAGGGTCAGCGTTCCGGCGGCCAGCTGGCCCGCCCGCCGGGACAGGGCCAGAAGCGGGGCGGCCTCGTCTGCGGCCACCAGGGCGGTGAGGATCAGGGGGAAAAAGTAAAACCGCTCCCCCAGCATTCCCGCGGCGGAGATGGGAGCCAGGGACAGCGGGGCGGACAGATAGAGCAGGATGCGGCCAATCTTATCCCGCAGGCCGTCCGTCTGGAGGAGCAGTGCCAGGAAGGGAACCGCCCAGCACAGGCAGGAGACAAAGGCGGCGGGCAGGGTGTTGGGGGAATGTCCGGTCCAGACATAGCAGCCGTAGCCCAGAGGGAGCAGAGACAGAACCCACAGCTTTTGCAGGGGGCTGCGCCAAAAGGCGCAGCCGGTGATGACGGCCAGCGGCAGGGCGATATGACAGCCGTGGCAGAAAGCCATGGGCAGCAGATAGCCGACATAGCGCCACAGGACTGATATCAGAATGGTGAGGGGGCCGTCGTGTAGGGTGAAGGTCAGTCCACGCCGTCCCCCCAGGGCCGCCCCCTCGTGGAGCAGCTGAAGAATCATGGAGTTGAAGAACATGAAGTAGACTGCCGCCGCCGCTCCGGCCAGACAGGCCCAAAAGGGGGCGCGGAGGGAGGGGTCCCGAATGGCCCAGAGGGCCAGGATCATACTGGCCCCGAAGAACAAAAGGGTTAAATTCTCCAGGAAAAGCCCCATAGCCAGGGTGAGCACAAAGAGTATGGCGGCCCAGAGCCAGGGCCGGCTGCGGGTGCGCTCCACATGGCGCAGGGCGGTGAGCCAGAGCAGGAAGAACAGCGCCGACATGGCGTAGTTGCCAAAGCCGGATACCCAGCCGTAGACCTCCCGCCAGATGGGGCAGGGCATGAGCAGGACCGCCCCGTTGGACAGCAAAAAGGCGGGGAGGAAGGATGGAGAGGAGGTCCCCTTCCCGTCCCGGACGGCGAGAAGGGCCATCAGGCAGGGGATCAGGAACATGGTGAGCCACATGATGACAATCCGGGCCAGGGAGGAGTGGCAGAGGAGCACGGCGAAGAAGTTGCCTACATAGCGGGTGTTGAGAAGGCCCTGAAGCCACCAGCGCACCCCAACGTGAACGCCCCACTGAAGGTCGTCAATAAAGCTGTAGTGGGCGGCGCCCGCCAACAGCCCCCAAAAAAGAAAGGAGACGGCGACGGCGACCCGGCTAAGTCGGGTCATGCGTGGGTTTGACAAAGCAATCGCCCCCTTCTATCTGTGGTACAGCTTATTGGTCTGATATTTGGGCTCGCAGGTGAGCTGAAGACCCAGCCGCTTATAGGTGGTGGTGTCCGCCGGAGAGAGAATCACCGAGCAGTGGGCCTGGCAGCCCTTGAGGGCGGCCAGCTGTTCCAGAGCCCGGGCGGCCTTGGGCTCGGCGTTGGCGGAGGAGGCCAGGGCGATCAACACCTCGTCGCTGTGGAGCCGGGGGTTGGCGGAGCCCAGGTAGTCCACCTTGACCTTCTGGATGGGCTCGATGGCACTCTGGGCGATGAGGTGGACGCCGTGGCCCCCTGCCCCGGAGAGCCTTTTCAGGGCGTTGAGCAGGGCGGCGGCGGAGCAGCCCATCAGCTCGGAGGTCTTGCCGTCCACGATGGAGCCGTCGGTCAGCTGGATGGCCATGGCGGGCTCGCCGGTGGTCTCAGCCAGCTCGTTGGCCCGGGCCGCCACCGGACGAATCTCCGGGGTGATTCCGGCCTGCTGCATCAGCAGCTCCAGCTTATACACCGCGCTGTCTGAGCCCTTGCCCTGGCGGCGGTCACACAGGGCGTCGTAGTACCGGCGGATGATCTCCTGGTTGGCGGCCTCCTGACAGACCTCGTCGTCTACAATGCAGTTGCCTACCATATTCACCCCCATGTCGGTGGGGGACTGGTAGGGGCAGGAGCCGGTGATCTTCTCAAACATGGCGGCCAGCACGGGGAAGACCTCCACGTCCCGGTTGTAGTTGACGGTGGTCTCGCCGTAGGCCTGGAGGTGGAAGGGGTCGATCATGTTCACGTCGTCCAGGTCGGCGGTGGCCGCCTCGTAGGCCAGGTTCACCGGGTGCTTCAGGGGCAGGTTCCAGATGGGGAAGGTTTCAAACTTGGCGTACCCCGCCACGGTGGCCCGTTTGTGCTCGTGGTAGAGCTGGGAGAGACAGGTGGCCATCTTGCCGCTCCCCGGGCCGGGGGCGGTGACCACCACCAGGGGGTGGCTGGTCTCGATGTAGTCGTTTCGGCCATAGCCCTCGTCGCTGACAATTTTGGCGATGTTGTGGGGGTAGCCCTCAATGGGGTAGTGGCGGTAGACCTTCAGCCCCAGCCCCTCCAGCCGGGCCTGGAAGGCGTCGGCGGCGGGCTGGCCGGTGTAGCGGGTGACCACCACGCTGCCCACATACAGCCCCCGGCCCCGGAACTGGTCGATGAGCCGGAGCACGTCGCTGTCGTAGGTGATGCCCAGGTCCCCCCGGACCTTGTTCTTCTCAATGTCGCCGGCGTTGATGGCGATGATAATCTCCGCCTTGTCCCGGAGCTGCTCCAGCATCCGCAGCTTGCTGTCCGGCTCAAAGCCAGGGAGCACCCGGCTGGCGTGGTAGTCGTCAAAGAGCTTGCCCCCGAACTCCAGGTAGAGCTTGCCCCCGAACTGGGCGATCCGGTCCCGGATATGCTGGGACTGGGTGGTCAAATATTTCTCGTTGTCAAAGCCTCGTTTGGACATGGTTTCTTCTCCCTTTCTCTCTCCTCGGTAAATCAACAAATACACCAGTATTTTACATCGTGAGGGGGAGAAACGTCAAGAAATTTATTGCGGCAGGGTCAAATCACCCTCCTGAATCCAGCCAATTTTACGCAGAATTTCGCAGAAGACCACCGAGAGCACGGCGGGGAGGATAAAGCAAATCAACGCCAGTCCCAGCCAGTCAAAGCCGGTAATGGCTGCCTTGGTTCCGGCGGCTACATCGTTGACCCAGCCCGTCCACACACCCAGCTGGCCGCAGAAGCCGCAGGTGCCCATGCCGGAATTGATGGCCGCGCCGTTCATTTCCAGCTTGAACAGACAGGTGGCGATGGGGCCGGTGACGGCGGAGGCCAGGGTGGGAGGAATCCAGATGCGGGGGTTCCTTACGATGTTGGGCATTTGCAGCATGGAGGTGCCGATGCCCTGAGACACCAGCCCGCCCCAGCGATTTTCCCGAAAGGACATAAATGCGAAGCCCACCATCTGGGCGCAGCAGCCGGCCACGGCGGCTCCGCCGGCCAGGCCGGTGAGCCCCAAGACCGAACAGATGGCCGCCGAAGAGATGGGCAGGGTGAGGGCGACGCCCACCAGTACGGATACCAGAATACCCATCAGGAAGGGCTGGAGGACGGTGGCCCGCATGATAAGTACGCCAAAAGCGCTGGCCGCCTGGCCGATGGGGGGAGCAATCACCCAGGCCGCGCCGACACCAACCAGGATGGTAACAATGGGGGTGACCAGGATATCCACCTTGGTCTCTTTGGACACGGCCTTGCCAAACTCGGCGGCGATGATAGCCACAAACAGTACGGCCAGCGGGCCGCCCGCCCCGCCCAGGACGTTGCAGGCGTAGCCCACTGTCACCAGGGAGAAGAGCACCATGGGCGGGGCCTGGAGAGCGTAGCCGATGGCCACCGCCATGGCCGAGCCGCTCATAAAGGAACAAAGGCCGCCAATGGTGTAGCCCACGTCGTTGATTTTGAGAATCTGGGCGGTGAGGAAGCCGATGTGGAACTGACTGCCCAGGGTATTCAAAATGGTGCCGATGAGTAGGGAGCAGAACAGGCCCTGGGCCATGGCCCCCAGGGCGTCGATGCCGTAGCGCTTGGCGGAAATCACAATGTTTTTCCGATGGAGAAATTCTTTCATATCAATCACCTTTTTCACATAGAAGCAAATTAGCCATACAAGTGTCATGACACCTGTATGGCTATTATAACGGCTGGGGTGGATTTGTCAAGCCCTAGTCCTCATTCCGGTAGGGGTCCAGAACGATGTAGACCACGGCGCACAGGATGCCGGCCACGGCGAAGACCCACCAGGCGGTGCGCCACAGGTCCAGAGCCAGGCCCAGCCCCACATAGAGGGCGGCGGTGAGGGTCATCAGGGTGGCGCAGATGGTGTTAATGAGACCCTTGCGCTTTTTGACCTCCGGGGTGGGGTTGTTATCCCGGTTGTACTCGTCGATTTTGTACTTCTCCTCCTGGATACCGGCGTAGACAAAGGCGGTCACCGCACCGGAAACGATGAGCAGGAAGACGGATATGGCGTAGGACTCAAAGGGCTCCTCCTCGGGAAATCTGGAAAAAAACAGCAGCAGCAGGGCCACGTCGAAGAGGATGGCCCCCACACCCCCGGAGATAAACCAGATAAATTTCTGCCGGAAGGCCTGCCGCTCCTGTGGGGTGTAGAAGTCGGTAAGGACGGGGTAGGCCTTGCGGAAGTTGTCGTTTTGCAGGCTGCTGACTACCATCACCACTGTACAGACGGCGATAATCAGCAGCAGAACGGCGGAGGTACGGTACTCGTCAACTCCCTTTGCTTCCAGCAGACCGCACAGCCCCACCCCGGCGATGATGCCCCCGATGGCAAAGGCCATGCGCTTGGAGAAGCGGTTCATAAATTTGTCGTACTGGGCGGTGTCCTCCACCAGGCTGTCCTCCACGCTGCCCCGCATCAGGGTGTCCAGATTTACCTGATACAGGTCGCAGATGCGCAGAATGGTGTCCATCTCCGGGTAGCTCTGGGCGCTCTCCCATTTGCTCACACTCTGGCGGGAGACCTCCAGCACCTCGGCCAGCTGTTCCTGGGTCTGGCCCCGGCGGGTGCGGAGAAATTGCAGGTTGTCGGAAAATGCCATGTTTACATGTACCTCCTTGGGTTTGGGATGGTCTCAGCATACCCCAACACCGCCCGCAACTCCACCGATTTTGTGTTGCGTTTGGAGATTTTCCTGTCAACTTTCAGTTGCGCGGGGGTTTAATCCCCTTTTCTGCCCTGTTTCCACAGCACATAGGCCAGAATCAGCCCGCCGATGACCATAATCAGTCCGATCACCAGGGCCAGGGTGGGAATTGCCATCATCACCGACCGAATCCCGGAAAAGGGAGACGGCTGTGCAATTCCCAGTTCCCCCATAATGGCCGCCTCCAATTCCGGGGGACCGCTGTAGGTCCAGCCGCCTCCCATGCCGAAGCTGCCCATGTCGCCCATGCCCCGGAAAAAACCGGAGACCATGAACCGTCCCACAAGGCCGAACAGGGTCAGGCCAGCCCCCTCCAGCGCCAGGTACACCCCGGCCAGCCAGCCCCACCGGCGGACCATCCGCCCGACAAAGCCGGGGAGACCGGACCCCGGCGCGGCCTGAGGGGGCGGCGGGGGCGCGGAGGGCTCCTGGGCCGGCGGCGGAGACGCGGGCCGCTCCGGCTCCGCCCCCTCGTCCAGCAGGTGGTCGGTGGTCACGCCGAAGGCTCTGGCCAAGGCCAGCAGCTTGTTGATGTCCGGGGCCGCTTCGTCCAGCTCCCATTTACTGACCGCCTGGCGGGACACCCCCACCCGGGCGGCCAGCTCCTCCTGGGACAGCTTGCCCTGCCGGCGGTAGTAGGCGATCTTTTCGTTCAGCTTCATGGGGATACCTCCTTTATTATGGCCCCAGCTTAACAGAAAAGGCGGTTGCGGTCCACCAGGGAGGGCTGGAACTTTCCGCAACCGCCGGTTGCGAAGGGCTCAGTGGGGCATGAGCCAGCTGTAATCCGGCTCGGTATACTCCCAGTTGGCCCAGTCGGGGACAAGGCAGATGTTCAGGTCCACCCGGCCCTCGATGCCGTCCACCGCGCCGCTGCTGGAGTACTGCCACATGCTGTAGTGGTAGCGGAAGCTGGTGGGGGCGGTGTCGATGGTGTAGTGGGCCAGCCAGAAGGGGTAGTCCTGCAAATACTCCAGGGCCAGGCCGCCGTTATACACCTTCCGGGGGCTGCCGTAGGTCATGGGTATGTAGCCCGCGTCCTCAATCACCTTGCAGAAGGCCAGAGCGCAGGCGGTGACGGTGTTGCCGTCGCAGCCCTGGGTGCGGGAATCCTCCTTGTCCTGCTCCTCCCAGTCGAAGACCACCGGGTAGGTGACGTGGTAAGGCTCCATCCACTCCAGCAGCTGATAGGCCTCCTCCTCCGCCTCGGCGGGGGTGAGGGCCTGGGAGAAGAAGTAGACCCCCACCTCCATGCCGTTGGCCAGTGCGCCGGACATGTTGGCGTCGAAATATGCGTCCTTCTGGATGGTGCCCTGGGTGTAGCCCCGGTAGCCCGCCCGGACCATGGCAAAGCGCATCCCGGTGGCGGCCACTCGGGACCAGTCAATCTCCTTCTGATGGGCGGAGACGTCAATCCCCCGGGCATGCCAGCTGCCCAGGTAGGAGAGATAGCCTGTCTCCTCATCCAGGCTGTAGGAGTCGTTGTGGTAGGTGTTGGTGCGGATAAGCTGGGGCTCGGGGAGGGGATAGCCATAGGTCATGTTGTAGTAATTCATGGCGTAGTTCATGACGATGGTGGCCCCCTCTGCCCGGGTGGTGTTGCTCTGGGGCAGGAAGGTGCCGTCGGTGTTGCCGGTCATCATCCGCGCGTCATAGGCCCATTCCACGGCGGAAAGAGCCCAGCTGGAGACAGTATCCCGGTCTGTGTAGGGGGCCTGCGCGGAGGGCTTTTGCTGGCCCCGGTTGCTCCAAAGGAGAACCGCAATCTCCTCCCGGGTGATGGATGCGTCGGGCCGGAAGGTACCGTCCTCATAGCCGCTGACCACGCCGTTTTCTTTGGCCCAGCGGATGGCGGGCAGATTGGGGTGGTCCGCTACGTCGGTAAAGGGCAGTTTCCCAGACTCCTCCATGGCAGGGGAGCCCTCCAGCCGGTAGAGGGCCTCGGCCAGGACGGCTCGGGTCAGGGGCTGTTCCGGCTCAAAGCTCCTGGCGGAGGGGCCGTCCATCAGCAGGTGCTGCTGGCAGAAGGCAATGGGCTTGGAGTACCAGGCCCCGTGGTCTACATCCAGATAGGTTGTGTTGGCGGCCTGAAGGGGAGTCAGGCTCAGGGTCAGCGCCAGCGCCAGGCCGGCGGCCAGGGATTGGAATTTTTTCATTGTCTGCCTCGCTCTCTATAGGTTGCTTCAGGGGAAGGATTTCCCATTTGTCGTACCCTGTCAGTATAACACGAAGGCCCTGCCGGGCTCAACAGTATTTTTTTGGAAATCAGAGCAAAAGCTGTCCCCCGGACCGCTGCGGTCCGGGGGACAGAACATCAATCCGCTTTTTGTTTTTTCTCCTCCAGGTAGTCGTTGAGCTCGGTGTTCAGCACGTCGGTGATGAACATATGGCCCGGGGCGTGGGTAATCACAATGGGGGGCTTGGCGTTCTCCACCGCGGCCTGGGGGGTGACGCCGCAGGGCCAGAAGACGGTGATCTCACCGGGGTAGATATCCACCGCCTCGCCGTAGTCGGGTTTCATGGCATCGGCCACCCCTACCTCCGCCGGGTCGCCCATGTGGACGGGGGCGCCGTGGACGTTGGGCATCTTTACGGTGATATCGTAGGCCTTTTTGGCGTTCTCCGGGGTCATGGGCCGCATGGAGCACACCATGGGGCCCTCGAAGGGGCCGGCCTTCACTGTCTGGATGTTGGTCTTGAACATGGGCACGTTCCGGCCCTGGGCGATGTGGCGCACCTCGATGCCCTCCCGGATCAGGGCCTCCTCAAAGGAGAAGGAGCAGCCGATGAGGAAGCCCACATAGCCCTCCTTCCAGTATTCCGAGGCGTCGGTGAGCTCCTTGGTAAACACGCCGTTCTCGTAGACCCGGTAGCGGGGGATATCGGTGCAGATGTTGCCTCCCTCCCCCATGTCGTGGGTGTCGGGGGTGCCCTTGATGATCTCCAGAATGGGGCAGGGGAAGGGATTCTTCTTGGCGTACTCCTCAAAGTCGGCGGCGTACTCCGGGGGCAGGATCACGAGGTTGGCCTGGGCGTAGCCCCGGCACATGCCGGCGGTGGGAAAGTCGATAACGCCCTCCCGGATGAGCTTGCGCACCTCAGCGGGCTTCATGTCGATGTAGGGGGTAATGTCAAATGCCATAATGTGCCTCCTTATTTTTTGCCCCCCTTGCTAAAGGGGGGAGGGCCGCGAAGCGGCGGGGGGATTCCGTCGATAGACACGGCTCAATAGGACGGAATCCCCCAGTCATTCGCTTCGCGAATGCCAGCCCCCTTTGGCAAGGGGGCCTTTTGGGGCTTTAAGCGTTGATCCTGCTCAGTGCCTTCATGGCGGAGCGCTGGGCCAGCAGCAGGCCCTGAGCGTACTCCACCGGCACCTTGACAAACTGCACCTTGTCCCCCGCTTTTAGCTGGGCCAGGGTGCGGAAGTCGGCGGTGATGACGGTGGCGATCTTGGTATAGCCGCCGGTGGTCTGCCGGTCGCCCAGCATGATGATGGGCGTACCCGCCGAGGGCACCTGGATGGCGCCGAAGGCGATGCCGTCGGAGATAATGTCGCCGCCGTCCTTGTGGGCGATAACGGGGCCGTCCAGGCGGCAGCCCATGCGGTCAAACTCGGGGGTGACGGTGTAGGTGCCGCTGAGGAAGGTATCGACTCCGGCGTCGGTAAAGGCGTCGTCCTGGGGACCCAGCACCACCCGGAGGGTGTACACCGGCTTGGGCGCGAACTCGGGCTTGAGCACCCGGTCCTCCATCCGGCTCAGGGTGTCCACAGGGGCCCGGAACCCGATCTGGTCTCCCTTCTCCAGCTTGCGGCCGTTGAAGCCGCCGATCTTGGCTTTCATGTAGGTGGACCGGCTGCCCATGGTAAGGGGGATGTCCAGCCCGCCGGCGAAGGCGATAAAGGCCCGGCAGCCCGACTTTGGGGCGGTGAATTTCAGCACCTGCCCCGCCTTGACGGCCACCGCCTGGTAGTTGGGGATGGCGTTGCCGTCCAGGGTGGGGCCCAGGTCGCCGCCGGTAATGGCGATCACGTTCGCCCTGTCAAACTGGAGCTGGGGGCCCATCATGGTGCACTCCAGCACCGCCTCCCCCTGGTCGTTGCCGGCCAGAATGTTGGCCAGAGCGGCAGACCGGGGGTCCATCACCCCGGACACCGACACGCCGAACTGCTGATAGCCGATGCGGCCCTGATCCTGGACGGTGGTGAGCAGGCCGGGGTTCAATACGGTGATACTCATTTTCCGCCCTCCTTCCTGGGGTGACGCTTGACTTGATAGCCCTCTGCCGCCTCCTGGGCGGCTATTTTGTCAAACTCCGCCTGATCGATGGCATAGAACTTGATGTACTGGCCCGCCTGGGGCAGGATGGGGGTGGCCCGGCCAGCGTCGTACATCCGCACGGGGGTGCGGCCGATGAGCTGCCAGCCGCCCGGGGAGTCGATGGGGTACACGCCGGTCTGAGAGCCGGCGATGCCCACCGAGCCGGCGGGAATTTTTACACGGGGAGTTTTCAGCCGGGGGGTGGCGATGGCCTCGTCCATGCCGCCCAGGTAGGTAAAGCCGGGGGTGAAGCCCAACATGTAGATCAGGTACTCGGTGGAGGTGTGGATCTTGATGACCTCCTCCTCCGTCTTGCCCGCGTGCTCGGCTACAAACTTCAGGTCTGGGCCCATCTCCTCCCCGCCGTAGAGGACGGGAATCTCCAGCACCTCGCTGGGGGGGATGGTAATTTTGTCCAGCTGGCCCAGCAGGCCCTTCAGCTTCTCCATGAGGGGGGCATAGCGGATAACCTCCGGGTCGTAGTGGACCATGAGGGAGCGGTAGGTGGGCACCGTCTCCACGATGCCGGAGATGCTGCTGCTGCTCAGGGCAATGTTGAAGGCGCGTATCTGGGCGTTGATGGGTTCGCTGATCTCGTTGCCGAACTCCACGCACACCGAGGTATCGCCCGTCAGCAAAAATCTTACGTCAGCCATAGGCGGCTCCTTTCTTCAAAATAGCGGGCGGACCGTATTCAGGCCCGCCCGACGCATGTGCGTCAGTAAATCAGCCGCCGGTGAACAGTTTGCCCAGCTCACCGATCTTCTGGAGGAAGGTGACACCGCCCAGGTAGGCGGCGGCCAGAGCCACGATGACGCCCAGGACGATAAGAATCATGGGGTGTTTGTAGTTGCCCACGATCTTTTTGTTGCGGCTGGCGATGAGAATGATGCCCAGGGAGATGGGCAGGATCAGGCCGTTGATGGCGCCGGCCAGAATGACCATAGCCTTGGGGCTGCCCATCAGGAACATAACCAAGGTAGAGAAGGCGATGAAGCCCGCCACAAACCAACGCTCGTTCTTCATGATGAAGGGGTGCAGGGTCTTCAGGAAGGAGACGGAGGTATAGGCCGCGCCGATGATAGAGGTAGTGCCGGCAGCGAACAGGGACAGGCCGAACAGGCGGTAGCCGATGTCGCCGGCGGCCTGACGGAAGGCCTCGGCGGCAGGGTTGCCGGCAGTGGAGACGGCCTCGATGGCGGCGGCGCCGCCAACAGTGCACACGCCCAGAACGGCCAGGAACAGCAGGATGCGCACAGTGCCGGACACAGCGATACCGGTCAGCACGGACTTGCGGAAGTGGGGCACGTCCTCATTTCCGCCGTAGCCGGCGTCCAGCAGGCGGTGAGCCCCGGAGAAGGTGATGTAGCCGCCGCAGGAGCCGCCCAGCAGGGTAATCATGGGGAAGAGCAGATCGCCGGGATTCTCAGGGGTGAAGATACGCATTGCGGCCTCGCCCACAGGGGGGTTGCTGGTAATGCAGACATAGAGGATAACCACCAGAATGATGGCGCCCATGACCTGGGCTACCTTATCCACCAGAGTCTTTCCGCTCTTGGACAAGAAGATGCAGATGCCCAGGCCGCCGCCCAGCAGGTAGCCGATCTTCTCGGGAATGCCGGCCAGAGCGTTCAGGCCGAGGGCGGTGCCGCCCACGTTGCCGATATTGAAGGCCAGGCCGCCAAAGGCGACCAGAATGGCCAGAATCACGCCGAGACCGGGGATAATCTTGTTGGCAATATCCTGCCCGCGCAGGCCGGAAGCGCCGATGACGGACCACACGTTGGCCTGGGCGATGATGTCCATGATGATAACACATACGATGACAAAGGCGAAGGAGGACAGATACTGTGCCGTAAACTGGGACGTCTGAGTCAGGAAGCCGGGACCGATGGCGGACGTGGCCATCAGGAAGGCCGCGCCCAGCAGCACCGACATGCTCTTGGTCTCGTTTTTGTTTTCGTTACTCATTTAAGTACCTCCAAAATAGTCAGTTTTCCTCTCTCTTGCAAAAACGAATCGATGTCATTTGCCCTGCAAATGACATCTCCTTTGTCAAAGGAGATTGATTTCCCTTTCCTTTTTCAACCAAAATATTCCAAATTACACGATGTCAGCAATGGGAGCAATGGTGACCCCCTCGGCTTCCAGCCGGGCCCGGATGTTCTTGACGAACTCTACCGCAGAGGGGTTGTCGCCGTGGACGCAGATGGAGTGGGCGTCGATGGAGACCTCCTCGCCGGTGATGGCGGTGACCTTGCCCTCGGTGACCATGCGGATGGTGCGGGCGATGGCCTCGTCCTTGTCGTGGATCACCGCGCCGGGCTTGGAGCGGGGCACCAGGGAGCCGTCGGCCTGATAGGCCCGGTCGGCAAAGACCTCGCTGGCGATCTTCAGGCCCACCTGCTTGCCGGCCTCCAGCATCTTGCTGCCGGCCAGACCCAGCAGAATCACGTCCTTGTCCACGCTGGCGATGCCCTCGGCAATGGCCAGAGCCAGGTCCATGTCCTTGCCGGCCATGTTGTACAGGGCTCCGTGGGGCTTGACGTGCTGGAGCTTCACGCCGTTGGCGGCGGTGAAGGCCAGGAGCGCGCCCATCTGGTACTGGATGTAGGCCTTGGCCTCCTTGGGGGAGCAGACCATGTTCCGGCGGCCGAAGCCCATCAGGTCGGGGAAGCCGGGGTGCGCGCCCACCGCCACGCCGGCGGCCTTGCAGGCGGCAACCGTCTTGTCCATCACCAGCGGGTCGCCGGCGTGATAGCCGCAGGCCACGTTGGCGGAGGAGACATGGGCGATAACCGCTTCGTCCATACCGATGGTATAGGCGCCGAAGCTCTCGCCCAGGTCGCTGTTGAGATCTACTTTGTACATAACAAAGACCTCCTTCAAAATTTTTGCACATATTTTGGAAGCAAGTTTTGTGCCAATTTTAAAAAACAGAAGGACGGGGAGAAAAAATGGAAATTTCCGGGGATTTTGCATTTTTTTAACTTGTTTTTTGGAACGCCCGTAAAAAACGAACGCTCTAGTGTGCGATTTCGCACATCGGGGCGTTCGATTTCGCACAGTGCTTTGCTAAACTTCTCCGCCGCTCTCCGATTCCAGCCGGCGCTTCAGGGTAAAGCGGGTACAGCCCAGCAGCTCTGCCGCCCTGGACAGGTTGCCCCCGGACAGCTCCATGGCCCGGTCGATGTAGACCCGCTCAAAGGCGTCCATCTCGTGGCGCAGGTCGATGGCCCCCTGTTCCAAATCATACATGGGAAAACTGGGGCCCGGAGCCGGCCGGTGGGGGGACAGGGCCAGACCGGTCTCGTCCCCGGTGAGCAGGTCCCCCTTGCTGAACAGGGTGCACCGCTCCATCACATTGCGCAGCTCCCGGACATTGCCCTGCCAGTGGTATCGCGTGAGCACAGCCAGGAAGTCGGGGTCAATCCCCTGAATGGACTTGTTGAATTTCCGGTTGAAGTGCTCCAGATAGAATTGGCAGAGCACAGGAACGTCCTCCGGCCGCTCCCGCAGGGGCGGGATGCTGATCTGCATCACATTCAGCCGGTAGTACAGGTCCTCGCGAAAGTTTCCCTTGCGTACCTCCTCATCCAGATTGCGGTTGGTGGCGGCGACAACCCGGATGTTGACCTCGATATCCCGCAGGCCGCCCACCCGCTTGAAGGTGCGGTCCTCTAAAAAGGTGAGCAGCTTGGCCTGCATGGCCAGGGGCATCTCGCCAATCTCGTCTAAAAAGACGGTGCCGCCGTTTGCCAGCTCCATCAGGCCCTTTTTGGTCTTGGCCGCGCCGGTAAACGCCCCCTTCTCATAGCCGAACAGCTCTGACTCCAGCAGATTGGGGGGAATGGCCCCGCAGTTGATTTTAACAAGGGGCTTGTTCCGGCGGGCACTGTTGTCGTGAATGTTGTGGACCACAACCTCCTTGCCCGTTCCGGTTTCGCCGCAGATGAGCAGGTCCACCGTGTCGTTTTCGGCCAGTACCTGGATATTGCCGCGGATCTGCTGCATGGCGGGGCTGACGCCCAGCAGACACCGGGGGCGCAGCTTCATCAGCTCCAGACTGCGGCGGCTGGTCAGCTGTTCCATCCCCCGCCGGATAATCAGGTCTACCTGCTCCAGATCGAAGGGCTTTTGGACGTAGTGGCTGACCCCCAGCTTCATGGCTTCCACCGCCTGGGAGACAGAGCCGTAGGCGGTCATCAGGATGACCTGAACGTCCTCATCCAGCCGCTTGAAGTCAGAGATATGGTCCAGACCTGTCTCGTCCCCCAGGCGGTTGTCCAGCAGCACCACGTCGGGGCGGAAGGCCTCGGCCCGCGTCAGCCCCTCCGAAATGCTCCCTGCGGTATTCACCTGATAGCCCAGGTCGGACAGGCCGCCCTCCAGGGTCATGCGGATCAAAAACTCGTCGTCTACTACCAATACTTTGTATTTCATAACGTCCCTCCTGTTCCGTGGAAGGTTAAAATTACCTCGGTGCCCCCTCTGGGGACGCTGTGAATGGCCAGGCTTCCGCCGTTTTGCTCCAGCAGCCGCCGGACAATAGACAGCCCCAGGCCTCCGTCCTTCCCGCTTAAAGCCCGCTCCAGCGTCTGGGGAGACATTCCGGACCCGCTGTCTGACACGGTGACTGACACTGTGTCCTGAACTGCCCGGCCCGTCAGTGTCACTCTGCCCCCGTCCGGCATGGCCTTAATGCTGTTGTTGATAAGATTGATAAGTATTTGCCGCAGCTCCTGCTCGTCGGCAAAGAGCCAGAGCTTGCCGTCCATCTCCACCGCCAGGGTGATCCCTTTGTTCTCCATCACCTTAAAATACAGCATCATCAGCTCGTCGCACAGGGCGTTCAGGCTGACGGTGGTCTTTTCGCTCTCCCGCTTTCGGGAGAGGTTGAGCAGGTTTTCGATCAGCAGATTGACCCGGTCCACCTCCTTGACCATCTCCCGGCACAGCAGGATGTCCCGCTCCTCAGACAGCTTTCGTCCCACCACCTGGAGCCCGGCCCGGATACCGGCCAGGGGGTTGCGGGCTTCATGGGCCACATCGGCGGCCAGCTGGCCGGTATAGGCCAGCTTCTCGTCCCGGCTGATCTTTTCCTCCATGTGCTTTTTATAGGTCACGTCGTCAATGGTGCACAGGGTCCCCCAGCTGGAGCCGTCCTGGTTGCGCAGACGCCAGGCCCCGAACTCGTAGTCCCGGATCTTGCCGCCGGTGTCCCGCATCCGGGCGGGGGCGGGGAGCACCTCGTCCCGCTGGACCATCTCGGCCAGGAGGGTCCGCAGGTCCCGGTTCAGATGGTCCCATTCTCCCTCCAGGCTGAGCATGGCGCCGGCGCGGACGTTTTGAAAGATAATACGGTTCTCGTGGTCATACACCACCACCCCCAGGGGGAGGTTTTCCACGATGCTCTCGTTCAGCGTTTTTACCCGTGTCAGCTCCCGGGTGTAGCCCCGCAGACTCTCCATCATGGACTGGAAGGCTGCGGCCAGCTGTCCCGTCTCGTCCCGGCGGCGGGTGTACTCCACCGCCAGGTCCTCCGCACGGTCGGGGGTCCGGCTGACCTGGGTACACACCTCGCTGAGCTTGCGCAGGGGAGCGGAGATGTTGTTGGCGATGAGTACGCTGGCCTGAACAATAATGAGCAGCATGGCGATGGCGGCCAGAATCATGTACCGCTGTTCCTCTATAAACTCCGCGCGCAGTTCCCGCTGGTCCAGACAGTACAGCACCCGCCAGTTCAGGCGGTTGGAGGTGCTGTCCTCCAGCACCAGCTCTTCGTCTCCGGGGGTTCTGCGGCCAAAGAGGAGCTGCCCGTTGGCGTCATACAGAAACAGGCTGTCTCCCTGGTAGGTGCGCTCATATTTTTTCAGCAGGTCGTCCGGGTTCAGCCAGTAGTTGCCCGCGTTGATGTCGGAGTTGATATAGGCCGCCAGGGCCTTGGCGTTTACCGACTCGGTTTCGATTTTCACGTTGTATTCCGTCTGGTACAAAATCCAGCAGAAGCAGACTACGGTAATCAGGCTGATGCAGACGAAGGGCGCCAGAATCTTGTTCTCAATGGTGACGGTCAAATGCCGTTTCATCATCTCCCCTCCCCCATACGCCGCTCTGCGGCGGAGACCAGGAGCATGGCGGCTGTGGAGAGCGGCACGCCGAACATGGCCGGGTGGGCGGTCAGCGCCCCGGTATAGTACAGGGGGTACAGAATCAAAATTGACCCGCAGCCCACAAGAATACAGGCCCAGATTCCGTATTTGGTCAGCCGCATATTCAGCAGCGTGCCGTACAGGGGGGGAAAGAGGAGGATGCTGACAATTCCCCATATATCGCCGCCGTAGGACAGTGTGAAATTGGGCGGGTTCAGGGTGAGGAGCATGGAGAAGGTCCCCCCGCCGAAGACGGCCAGTCTCCCAAGGGTTACCGTCTGCTTGGCGGAGATGTCCCGGAAAAAGATTCCGGGCAGTACGTCGTAGGAGAAGGAGGAGGCGATAAGCAGGAGCTGGGAGTTGGCGGTGGACACGCAGGCTCCAATTACGGAGAAGAGGAAGAATCCGCTCCAGGGGCCGTACAGCTCGTTGTTAATCAGGCGGATGAGAATTCCGTCGGTGGTCTCGGCAAAGGGGAGGGAGGGAATCAAAACCCGCATGCCCAGGGCGATGTTGGTGAGGAGAAAGTAGATGACGGCCAGGAGAAGCAGGGAATAGACCACGGTGCGCTGGGCGGTTTTCTGGTCCCGGGCCCCCAGCAGCCGGACCAGGTATTGGGGATTTGCTGCCAGTCCCAGCCCCCAGCCCCAAAACATGCTCAGGCTGACCAGCGGGGTGTACCGGCCGCCGAACAGGGCCAGAAGGTCCCCGGGCTGGTTGGGCGAGACGACAGCGGCGTGGGCGCGGCCCGAGAGCTGTCCGGCCTGGCTGTACAGGGTCCCCAGCCCGCCCGCCTGGGAGACAACGGAGAAAAACAGCACAATCAGGCTGATTGTGAGCAGAATCAGGTTAAACATGTCGGTGCGCACCACCGAACGGTAGCCGCCGAAGGTGGTATAGATGATAAACAGATATACCATGACCACCGCCACGGGGTAGGGGATGTCAAACAGGGCGGAGGCCACCATGCCGAATCCCTTGTACTGGGCCACCAGGTAAAAAATGTACACCAAAATAAAGATGACGCCATAGACGATTTGCAGGGCGCGGGAGCCGTAGCGGATACGGAACAGCTCCGGAACGGTGATGATGTTGTTTTGATACAGTCTCCGGGTCACAAGCCCCAGCAAAAACGCCCCCAGAAACCAGGGAACCACCGAAAAGATCAGGGCAGGCAGGCCATCCTCATATACACTGCCGGTCAGGCTGAGGATGGTAATGGCGGAAATCCAGGTTCCCGTAAAGGTACATACGCACAGGGGCAGGTTCACCTTCCGCTCACAGATAAAATAGTCCTCCGGCGTGTTCGCGTCCCGCAGGCTGCTCTTTCCGATAATCAGCAAGACAATCGAGTAGACGCAAAAGTAACATAGATACAGTAGGGTCCTGCTCACAATGTTCTACCTCCGATATGGCCAATGATCCTTTTTCAACAAAATCATACCATATCCCCCAGGGGGATTGCAACCGAAATTCGACTGTCCAACCCGGATTGCAACGCCGGAGTCCATAAAAAAGGGCGCACTGCGCCCTTACTTCCATTAAATGTATGGAAACGTACCACTTTGGGGGAGTTTGCGGTATGGGTAGAGGAGGATTCGTGTCTATACGCGTGGATACGCATATGTAGGGACGCTTCACGAAGCGTCCGCCCAATCGGAACAAACCGGTACCGAACGACACCGACTGGTTCCGCAAAATAAAACCGCACGAATGAAAGAGGTCAGAAAAAAACGGACGCATCAATGAAAGGAGTCAAAAAAGCGGACGCATCGTGATGCGTCCCTACGGAAAAAAGGAGGAACAAACTCATGCCAACCAATCACACACCCAACTACGCATTAAGCCAATGGTCCCAGGACGACCACATTCTGATGGAGGATTTCAACGCCGACAACGCGAAAATCGACGCCGCGCTGGCATCACAGGCGGAGACGCTGACCGATCACGCTGCCGTGCTGGCCAAGCTGAGCAACTGCCGGGTCCACTTTACCAGCTATGTGGGCAACGGCATCTGCGATCTGGAGCACTCCCCCCGAATTCCGCTGCCGGGGGTGCCTAATCTGCTCATTGTGTGCGGGCACAGCCAGTGGATGCTCTATCAGCCCGAATCGGGAAGCATCGCCCATGTCATAAACGGAAGCCTGACCGGTTATTTTGGCGTCGGCTGGGACGGCAGCACGGCGATTTTGCATCAGGCTCCCAGCAACGAGAGCAAACATATGAACAGCAACAACGTGAAATATTACGCTATCGCTATCTACGCCGCACAGTGAGCAAAAGAGCCCCCGGGCCTTGCGGCCCGGGGGAATTCGCTTGGATGGAGGGGAATCAGCCTACGTTATACGTTAAAGGTTCCGGTAAAGACCTCGTCCTGTCCGGTAATCCGGATGGTGTAGGTGTACTCACCCTTGGGGAATGCGGTATTCGCGGCAATGTAGCCGCTGGCGCCGGAGGTACGGGGACCCGCACCGATATCCACGTAGAAGTAGTGGAATCCAGCGGTAGGCACGCTCACACCCGTCTCAGCGTAAGCCACCTGATTATCCTTGTCCACGATGATCAGGTCGACAGTCGCGGCGTTAGCCTTGGTGTTGAAGGTGAAGTAGCGGATGTTCGCCTGGCTGCTGGCGTTGGGGGCCCCGGGGTCCTTGCCGGTCAGGCCGGTAACGCTGTAGACACCGTACTTCTGAGCGCTCAGAGCAGTCTTGATGTCGGCGGCGGTCGCATTAGTCCCAACCTTCACGGCGGGCACGTTAGACTCGGTCTGCTCCTCATTCTGGCTGGGATCGGTGCCGCCCTTGCTGTCGAAGACAACCCAGGTGGCGCGGCCGGTGCCGTCCAGAACGGCGCTGATGGTGCCGACGTAATTCTTGCCGTTGGCATCGTTCTTGTCGTAGTCCACCAGGTAGTCCCAGGCTTCCTTCAGGCCGGTGGCCTCGGAAATCTTGCGGCTGCCGCGGATGCCCTGGATGATGGTGATCTTGGCGTCCTCGCGGACAGCCAGACCCTCGTCGCCGCTCTCATCCTCGTTGTACAGGGTCAGACCGGCACGGTCGATAACCAGCTCGTCAGCGTCGGCAGCGGCGATCTTCATGTAGCGGATAACTTCGTCGTCGGTGTTGATGTTCCAGCCGTTACTCTTGTAGGCGAAGATGTAGTCATTGTGTGCACTGGTGGTGCTGGCGGTCAGGTCGCTTTCAAAGGGCTCGGCGCCTACCACATAGCCGTCAGCGTCGAAGGACAGGCGGAACAGATAGCCAGTGTCGTAGCCATAGGGCGTGCTCAGAGCATCATCGTCCTCAGTGGCCTTCAGGATATTACGGACGGTGTTAACGGCGTCGGTGTACTCGCTCTTGATCTTCAGCTCCTGCTTCTCACCGTTGACAATGCCGTTGTAGCCCCAGTAGTAGGTGCCGTCGCTGGCGCGCTCCTCGTACTTGGCATTCTCATAGATGTAGGCATAGTTGTTGGTGGAGCCGGAGTCCTTGCCGACAATGACAGCGCCGATGATGTAGTTCTTGCCGTCAATCACAGCATAGACGGAGGGGTCACCCTTGTCTTCCGTGTCGTCGTTATTCGTGTCGTACCAGATGTCGTCAGACTTGATGTTGACGTTCTGAACGCCGGTGTAGACGTTCTTCACCTCGTTGATGACATAGTAGGCCGCGCCAATCTTGGTATCCTGGCTGGTGCCCACGGTGAGGAACACGGAGTTCTGGTCACCATAGGCGCGGTTCACCTGGGTCATATTGCTAAGACCGCTAGTCGTGTCGCTGGGGGCCTTGTCAAAGGGAATCTCGCCGTAGTTGTAGCCGCTCAGACGCAGGTTGCTGCTCTTGATCTCCACATTGCCGGCGCCGGAGCCGTCACCCAGGGCTGTGGCGAACTGGCGGTCCTGTTCTACGGGGGACAGGGTGTACACGCCGGTGGTCTCATTCTGGGTGTAGGTATACCAGGTGTTCATCTTGGCGCCGTACTGGCCGGTGGTATCCGTCTCAGTGTCGGAATCCCACAGACGGTAGCTGGCGGTATCGGTATTGTTGGGAGCAGTGGTGCCATCGCCATTGGGGTCGGCATTATAGGCCTTGATGTTGTCGTTGGTGGCCTTCACATTGACCTGGATGTTCTTCATGGTGCCGTCCAGGAAGATGGCGCTGGCCTTGGCGTCGCCGTAGGCGGTGTTGCTGCCGCTCAGGTCGAAGCCGGTGACAAACACATAGTTATCGGTGCCGCTGTACAGCTCCACGCCGATGGCGTTGCCGTACTGGTCCAGATAAATGTTGTAGGTCTTGTTGGTCAGGTTGTCGTTGTAGAAGTAACGGTCCAGAGTGTCGGCCTTGTACTCCAGTTTGGCGTTGGCGTCGTAGGTCTGGCCGTCGGTCACCAGGCTGGAGATGGTGCTGCCGTCAGCGCTGGTGCCAGTTTGGCTGGTGCCGCTGCTGTACCGGGTGATAACCTTATCGGTCATAATCTCGGTGTCCATCAGGGTGACAATACTATAGTCACTGTAGGAGCCGGGGTTGGTGTGGCTGTCGGCCACCCACTTCACCAGCATGAAGTCGCCTTCCTTCATGTCAGCGATCTCGGGGAAGTCCTCAACCTCCAGAGTGTGGCTGACCTGGGTGTTGGGATAATACACCTCAACGCGCAGCTCCTCCCGGGCCTTGCTGTAATCGGAGATGGCCTTGGCCAGGTAGGTGTTGATGATGGCTACGGTGATCTCTTTGGTCTTGTCGTTCACATAGACCTCGGTCAGCACGCCGCGGCCGGTGTTCTCCATGTCCTTGTCGTTGTTGCGGGTAAAGTTGGCCTTGATAAAGCGGTTGTAATTGGTGTCGGGGGCACTATACAGAGCGCCGTCCACATAGACATCCAGGCTGTACTTGGAGTCAGTCACCACAGCGCTGCCCAGCAGGCTGTACATGTCGGAGCCCGTCACGCCTGTGGTGGATTCCTTCCGCATGATCTCGCGCTTGGCATAGGTGCCGATTTTGTCGCTCTTATAGGACCAGCAGCGGGAGGGACGGCCGAAGTCGTCGATGGCGTCGTCGTCCAGGCGCAGGTCGCCGTCGTAGAGCTCCTCGCCCAGCTGCACATAGTAC
>CANSXE010000014.1 GCA_947650875.1 uncultured Bacillota bacterium
ACTTCGATGACAGGCGGCAGGTGGCCGACAGCCTTATTTCTCAAATCCGCGCCACAGGTGAATGTGTCGCCATTGAGTGGAAAATCTGACTTCAATTATTCATCGCACTTGACTATGGGCTGTATGCCCTTGTCAAGAGATGTAAGAAATACAACATGAGGAGGGTTTTTATGAATCAAACCATTACCGCTCAAAACGCCCCCGCCGCTGTGGGGCCCTACTGCCATGCCAAGCTGGCGGGCAATACCCTGTATACCTCCGGCCAGCTGGGCCTGATCCCCGCCACCGGCGAGCTGCCCCAGGGGGTGGAAGCCCAGGCCACCCAGGCGCTGGACAACCTGAAGGCTGTGCTGAACGCCGCCGGGATGGACTTCGGAGATGTGGTGAAAACCACTGTTTTCCTGGCGGATATGAACGATTTTGCCGCCATCAACGCCATTTATGCCAAATACTTCCCCGGCGAGGCCCCGGCCCGATCCTGCGTCCAGGTGGCGGCCCTGCCCAAGGGCGCCCTGTTTGAAATCGAGGCCGTGGCGGTCCGGTAAGCAAAAAACGCCGAGGAGGGCCCGCCCCCTTCGGCGTTTTCTTATACGGAAATCAATTGTTTTGAATGGAGGAAAACAGGATGACCAACCACATGAAATGGACCCTGAACCACCTGCCCCCCGGTGAGGACAGCCGCCTGGACATTATGTCCCTGGAGAATGCGGCCAAGGCCCGGGCCTTTCACCGCTCTTTCCCCCAGTATGCCGCTACCCCGCTGGCTCGGCTGGACGGCATGGCCCGGCGGCTGGGCCTGGGCGGCCTGTGGGTCAAGGACGAGTCCTTCCGCTTCGGCCTCAACGCCTTTAAGGTGCTGGGGGGCTCCTTTGCCATTGCCCGGTATATTGCCGGGGAGCTGGGGCGGGATGTGTCGGAGATGACCTATGAGTACCTCACCGGCGCCCAGTTCCGGGAGGAATTCGGGCAGGCCACCTTCTTTACTGCCACCGACGGCAACCACGGCAGGGGAGTGGCCTGGGCGGCCAGCCGGCTGGGGCAGAAGGCGGTGATCCATATGCCCAAGGGCAGCGCCAAGAGCCGCTTTGACAACATCGCCAGGGAGGGCGCTCAGGTGACCATCGAGGAGGTCAACTATGACGAATGCGTCCGCATGGCCGCCGCTGAGGCCGCCGGGACGCCCCACGGCGTGGTGGTGCAGGACACCGCCTGGGAGGGGTATGAGGAGATACCTTCCTGGATTATGCAGGGCTACGCCACTATGGCCGGCGAGGCGGCGGAGCAGATGGAGGAGCGGCCCACCCATGTGTTCCTCCAGGCGGGCGTGGGGAGTATGGCGGGGGCCGTGGCCGGGTATTTTGTCAACCGCTATCCAGAGCATCCGCCGAAATTTGTGGTTATGGAAGCGGAAGCGGCGGACTGCCACTATCGGAGCGCCCTGGCCGGGGACGGCAAGATGCGCACCGTGGGGGGCGACCTGAGCACCATCATGGCGGGGCTGGCCTGCGGCGAGCCAAACCCCATTTCCTGGGACATCCTGCGCAGCGCCACCGCCGCCTTTGTGTCCTGCCCCGACTGGGTGAGCGCCCGGGGGATGCGTATGCTGGCCGCCCCGGTGAAGGGCGACCCGGCGGTGACGGCGGGGGAGTCGGGAGCCGTGGGCATGGGGGTGATCTCCGCCCTGATGGAGGACGACGCTTATCAGGAGCTGCGGGAAGCTCTGGAGCTGGACAGCTCCAGCCGGGTGCTGCTGTTCTCCACCGAGGGGGACACCGATCCGGAGCAGTACCGGAAAATCGTCTGGGACGGGGCGTATCCTGCCGTATAAGCGCAGCAAAGAACCGGGTCCGGCTGATTGACTCAGCCGGACCCGGTTTTCTGTGGAGATCAGTCGCCCAGAGCTTTCTCCAGGGCCTGGTACATAACGTCCTTGTCCGGCTTCTGGCCGGTCCACATCTCGATATTCAGCGCGGCCTGGTTGATGAGCATGCCCGCGCCGGTGGCGCAGGGGATGCCCCGGCGGCGCATCTCACGGATAAAGGCGGTTTCGGTGGGATTGGGGATCACGTCCTGGACGAACATGGTGGGCTTGATGGAGTCCAGGTCGATGTTGGGCATGGCGTCCACATCGGGGTACAGGCCCACGGAGGTGGCGTTGACCACGATGTCGGTGCCCTCGGGGATGGAGAAGGGGCCGTCCCAGTCGATGTAGCGGCACTCGGTTTTGGTGTTCTTGCGCAGGATGTCCATCAGGGCGTCGCCCAAGGGGCGGTCCTGGGCCCGGTTGACAATGGTGATGTCGGCCACGCCGGCCAGGCCCATCTCCACGCAGATGGCCCGGGCCGCGCCGCCGGCGCCGAAGACCACCACCTTCTTGCCGGCCACCTCCACGCCGTTGGAGGTCAGGCTCATCATAAAGCCCTTGCCGTCGGTGTTCTCACCGAAGAGACGGCCGTTGTCGTTGACGATCATGTTCACCGCGCCGATGAGTTTGGCGCTCTCGGAAATCTCGTCCAGATACTGCATCACGGTGATCTTGTGGGGGATGGTGCAGTTGATGCCCCGCATTTTGAAGGCCTTCAGGCCGTTGATGGCGTTTTCCAGCTGGTCCTTGTCCACGTCCAGAGTGAGAAAGTGCCAGCGCTCCAGGCCCATCGCCTGGAAAGCGGCGTCCTGAATGACCACGCCGGGGTTCTCCGCCACGGGCTGGCCGAACACGCCCACCAGATGGTCCAGATAGTTTTGCTCTTTCATAGAAGACACGACCTTTCAAATCTTTTTAAGTTGTTACACCCGCTCGCGCTTGCGTTTGTTGTCATAGCTGTCCAGGAACAGGATGGCCACGATGACAAAGCCCTGGATAAGCTGGATGATATAGGCGTTGGGCACCAGATTTTGCAGGGTGATCTCCAGGGCGGAGAAGAACAGCACGCCGATGGCGGACTGCCACACGCCGCCCACGCCGCCGGCCATGGAGGTGCCGCCCACCACCACGGCGCAGTTGACGATCATGGCGGTCATGTCGCCATAGTTGGCGTTGCCGGCGCACAGATAGGAGGAGTTGACAATGCCTGCCACGGTGGTCAGCCCGGCGGAGAGGACGAAGGCCATCCACTTCTGCCGCACAGCGGGGACACCGGCATACTCAGCCACGCCATAGTCGCCGCCAATGGCGTAGATGTTCCGGCCAAACTGGGTGTACCGCAGAATCAGGCTGAAAATCAGCACGATGAGCAGCATAATAATGACCATGTTGGGGATTTTGGCCAGACCAAAGACCAGGTGGTTGCCCATAGCCAGGTCGTTGAAGGACAGATTGGCGGAGATGGGATGGGCGTTGGTGAGCTGAAGGGCCACGCCTTTCAGCAGTACGCCCATACCCAGGGTGACGATAAAGCCCTCCAGCTTCTGGTGGACGATGAAAAAGCCGTTGACAGCGCCCACCAGCATGCCGATGGCGATGGTGCAGATGATGGCCAGCCAGGCGGGCATGAACTCCATAAACTTGATGACCAGTACGCCGGACAGAGCCAGCATACCGCCGATAGACAGGTCGATGGAGTGGACCATAACTGCAAAGGTGACGCCGCAGGCCACAATAATGTTGACGGTGGATTTTTGGAAGATCAGCGTCTGGGAGTAGCTGGAGAAGAAGCTGGTGGTATTGCCAAAGCTGTAAAACAGCATAATCAGGTAGAGCAGGGCAATGGCGGCGATGGCCTTATGCCCATAGAGGAAGGCGCCGAAGCCCCTGGCTCTGTCCTGTAATGTATAAGCCTTCTGTTCCATTCTTCACACCTCCTCAGTTGCTCTGCAGGTTCTTGCGGTTGTCGGCCCAGATGGCAAAAATCAGCACCGCGCCCTTCATCACATACTGCATGTGGCTGGACACGCCCAGCAGATTCATGCAGTTGGAAAGCAGCGTGACCAGCAGCACGCCCAGCATGGTGCCCAGCACGTTGCCCTTGCCGCCGGCCAGAGAGGTGCCGCCCACCACCACCGAGAGGATGGCGTCGTTGTCGTAGCCCAGGCCCACTGTGGGGGAGGCGTTGGTGACCCGGCTGACCAGCATCAGCGCGCCCATGGCAGTCATCATGCCGCCGATGGCCAGGGTGCGCATGATGGTCACGTTGACGTGGATGCCCGCCAGGTCGGCGGCGGTCTTGTTGCCGCCTGCCAGGGACATGCAGCGGCCGGAGTAGGTCCGCTTGTGGTAGAAGTTTAAAATCAGCATGACCGCTACAAAGAGGACCATGGCGATGGGAATCACCCCGAAGACGTTGTAGCTGCCCATGAACTTAAAAATGGTGTAGGGCTTGTCGCACCAGCGCAGCTGCTGGGTCTTGCCGTCGCTGATGAGCATGGCCGCCGCCGACCACACCTGGGACATGCCGAAGGTGATAAACAAACCCTCCGCCTGGGTGGTGCCGCCGCTTCGGGTGATGAGGGCTCCGTTGAGGAAGCCGGCGAACAGGCCGAAGATCAGGGTCATAATCAGCGCGCCCACCTGGCCCAGGGGGTTGACCAGAATGACCGACATGACGGCGCAGATGTTCAGCATGCCAGGGATGGACAGGTCGATAAAGCCGCAGATGATGGCGAAGGTCAGGCCCAGGGCCACAAAGGACAGGGCGCCGAACTGGCGCATGATGTTGGTCAGGTTGCTGACCTTGAGGAACTTGGGCTCCACCATGGCGGTGATGATGGCCAGCGCGATGAGGATGACCACCAGCATATGGTCCATGATGAAGCGGATGACGGTCTGAGAGTCGATTTTTTGTGTCTTTTTCATTGCCATCCCTCCTTAACCCAACACCTTATCCATGATGGTGTCCACGGAGTCGGTAACGGGGTTAAACTCGCCGGTGATCCGGCCCTCGCAGACGGCCAGCACCCGGTTGCTCATATTCAGCACCTCGGGCAGCTCCGAGGAGATGAGGATGATGGAGCCGCCGTTTTCCACGATGCGTTTCATCAGCAGGTAAATTTCAAACTTGGCGCCCACGTCGATGCCGCGGGTGGGTTCGTCCAAAATCAGCACCTTGGGGCTCATCTCCAGCCAGCGGCCCAGAACGCACTTTTGCTGGTTGCCGCCGGACAGAGAGACCACCTTGGTCTCGGCCGAGGGGGTCTTGATGAGCAGGTCCTCAATCTGGCGCTGGGAGAGCTCCTTCTCCTTGGAGCCGTTGACCACCTTCAGCGGCCCGCTGGAGATGTTTTTCAGGGCGGCCATGGAGATGTTGGAGCCCACGCCGAAGGGGAGCACCAGACCTTGCAGCTTCCGGTCTTCAGGGACCAGGGCCATGCCCAGGGCGATGGCGTCCCGGGGATTTTTGATATGGACGGGCTTGCCCTCCATCTTCACGTCGATGGAGCGGACGTGGTCCGCGCCGAAGAGGGCCCGGATCATCTCGGTGCGCCCCGCGCCCACCAGGCCCACCAGGCCAAGAATTTCGCCCCGGTGCAGCTGGAAGGATACGTCGTGGAGCTTGTGGGAGTTGAGGTTGCTCACCTCCAGCAGCACATCGCCTACGCACTCGGGGCGGGGCGGGTACTCGTTTTCGATCTCCCGGCCCACCATCTTTGTAATCATCTCGGCCCGGGTGAGATCGGCCACCGGTTTGCTGTCGATAACGTGGCCGTCCCGCATGATGGTGATGCTGTCGCACAACTCAAAAATTTCGTCCAGCTTGTGGCTTATGTAGATCACCGAGATGCCCTGCTGCACCAGCTGGCGGACAATCTGAAACAGGGCCTTCAGCTCGTCAGCGGTGAGGGAGCTGGAGGGTTCGTCCATGATGATGAGCTTGGAGTTGAAGGACAGGGCCTTGGCGATCTCCACCATCTGCATCTCAGAGGTGGACAGGTCTTTCACAAGCGCGTGGGTGCGGATTTTGCTGCCGATGCGGTCCAGCAGCTCCCGGGCCTTCTTGTGGGTGCCCCGCATGCCGCCCACTTCCTTAAAGCGGCCCATAAAAATGTTTTCGCCCACCGTCATGGTCTGCACCAGGTTAAACTCCTGATAGATAATGCTCATGCCCCGGTTGAGGGATTCCACAGGGGTGGTCTTCTCAATGACCTGCCCGTCGAAGACCACCTCGCCGCTGTCTTTGGTGTAGACGCCGGAGAGAATCTTCATCAGCGTGGATTTGCCGGCGCCGTTTTCGCCCACCAGGCCGTGGACCTCGCCCCGTTTGACCCGGATGGATACGTCGTCCAGGGCCTTGACGCCGGGGAAGCTCTTGTTCACATGGGACATGGTAAGGATGTACTCGCTGTTTTTAGTTTCCATGCCAATCTCCTCGTTACATCAGATTTGCGCTGCGGCACCGCTGCGCGTCCCAGCGGGCTTTTTGATGCCCTGGACGGCGGGGGAGTGTTCCAGGGCAGCCTAAAACCCGCCTGATATCAGGAAGGGCCCGCTTCGCTCGAAACGAAGCGAGCCCTTTTGGTTCATTCGCTTACCACTCGGGAGCGGTGAAGTCGTTGATGTTGTCCAGGGTAACGATATCCATCTTGATGAAGTTGGTGGAGGGGACCTCCTCACCCTTCAGGGCCTTCACAGCCAGGGTCATGGAGTCCACAGAGTCGGTCTCAAAGTTATTCATAATGGTGGCGTACTGAGTGCCGTCGCTGACCTGGTCGAAGCCGGCGCGGCAGCCGTCCACGGCCACGATGAGCACGTCGTTCATGCCCTGCGCCTGGAGGGCGTTGATGATGCCGGTGGCGCCGTTGTCCCAGTGGCAGAAGACGGCCTCGATGTCGTCGCCATACTTGGTAACAAAGTCCTCAGCGATGGCCTGCGCCTCGTCAGAGGCCCAGTGCTCGGTGTTCTGGCAGTCCAGAATCTCAAACTCGGGGTGGTCCTTCATAACGGACATGAAGCCGTCGTGACGGAGAATCTGGGCGTTGTGGCCGGCCTGGCCGCCGATCTCGACCATCTTGCAGCCGTTGGGGAACTTCTCGATGAAAGCGTTGGCGGCGGTGATGCCGGCTTCGGTGTCGTTGATGCCCACGAAGAAGTCGCGGTAGGCTTCCTCGGTGATGTCGGCGGAGTAGGTGGACAGGAGCACATCAGGGTTGTTCTCCTTGATGGCCTTGTAGGCGGTCACCAGACCGGCGGCATCGCAGGGGTTGACGATGATCCACTGATAGCCCTGAGCAGCGGCCTGCTGCACATTCTCGGCCTGCTTGGCGGCGTCGCCCTGGTCGTCCAGAACGTCAACCTTCATGCCAAACTCGGCCTCATGCTTCTGGAACATCTTGTAGGCAAAGGCCTGGGACTCGTTGTTCATAGAAGCGCAGTAGACGGCCTTGATAACGTCGCCGCCAGCGGAGGGAGTGCCGCTGCCTGTGGAGGGAGTGCCGGGATTGCTGCCGGTGGTAGAGGGAGTGCCGGGGTTTCCGCCGCCGCAGGCGGCGAGGGCCAGGGCCATGGACATGGCCAGCAGGAGAGCAGTAATTTTCTTTTTCATGTTTTTCCTCCTCATATGGTTCGGATTGATGTATTGTCAACAGGGGACGCTCCCTGCTGAGCACAGATTGGCGCTCCGTTAGGATGCACAAAATTTAGTTGGATTTCTGTGGTTTTATGTAAGTTCATTCTAAGCGATTGTGAACAAAGTAAAAATCCTTAATCTGCGCTAATTAGTGCACAATCATGAACAAAGCGGAATCAGCTCCGCAGCAGCTCGGCCGCGCCGATGATGCCGAAATCCTGTTTCAGCTGGGCAAAGCGGAAGTCCACCGGCTGGGGGATGTGGTTGTACCGGTCAAATTCGGTCCGCACCCGATCGAAAAGAAGGGGGCCAAAGTTGACCAATCCGCCGCCAAAGACATAGAGATTGACATTAAGCAGCTGATAAATGTTGAAGGCGCACACGCCGATGTAGTGGGCGGTCTGGTCCAGCATCTCCAGGGCGAAGGGGTCCCCCGCTTCGCAGGCCCGGCGCAGCTCAGCGCCGTCCAGATTGGGGCCCAGGTCCATAATGGTCTTCCGGCCGGCGGATTTTTTCCGAATCTGGGCGGGGAGATACCGGCCCGCCCCCCAGGACATGAAACAGCCCTTGTTCCGGCAGCCGCACAGCTCCCCCTCGTCGGGGGTGATGAGCATGTGGCCGCACTCGCCCGCCCAGCCGTAGCTGCCCCGAAAGAGCTGTCCGTTGAGAATCAGCCCGCTGCCGATGCCGGTGCTGGTGGCCATGTAGATCATGTGCCGGCTGCCCTGTCCCGCACCGAAGCGGTGTTCCGCCAGAGCGGCCACGTTGCTGTCGTTGTCCAGCACGATGGGAACCC
The DNA here is from genome assembly GCA_947650875.1 of uncultured Bacillota bacterium. Classification (GTDB taxonomy): domain Bacteria; phylum Bacillota; class Clostridia; order Oscillospirales; family Oscillospiraceae; genus Lawsonibacter. The sequence goes on from CANSXE010000014.1 coordinate 8,296, forward strand.
CCAGCCGCTGGGCCAGGTAGTCCCGCATGGCGAAGTCCCGGATGTTTACCATGGCGGAGGTCATACACACATACCCCTGCTCGAAGAGGATAAAGGAGGGCATGCACACGCCAATCCCCGCCAGGTCGGCCAGGGTGAGACGGTTTTTTTCCAAAATAGTGTGGATGGAGTCGATTACCATGCCGCAGAAGGCGGGGCCGTCGGCCTCGATGGGGGTGGGCTGCTGAAAGCGGTCCAGCAGATGGTTTTCTTCGTCGAACAGGCCGTAGGCCACTTTGGTGCCTCCGGCGTCGATGCCGATGCGATAGGTGCTCATTGAATAGGCTCCTTCCATGAAAAAAGGTTACGGGGCGACAGGTTTATTTGGGGTTACCTTGGATCAAAAATTACGGATACATACAAAAAATATTTCATATGAAATCTAAAACGGGCTGAAAAGGTGCGCCGTCTGGGTGGGACAGCGCATACCTTATCATCGTGCGGGTCAGTCCTCAGCCTGATGAACCGTTACCCCTGCTCTCTCCAGGCAGCGGGTCTGTTCCCCGGTGAGACCGCAGTCGGTGACCACGGCGGAGGCCCCGGCGGGCAGATTCAGGGGGACCACGCCCCGCTGGAAAAACTTTTCGCTCTCGGTCACCACAATCACCTGTCCGGCGTGCTCGGCCATGTCCCGCACGGCCTGGACCCGCAGGTGGTCGTTGCCGGTGAAGCCCAGGGCAGGGGACCAGCCGTCCGCCCCCACAAAGAGCCGTTCTACATAGAACTGCTGGGCGCACACCTTGAGGATGGGCCCCACCATGACCTGGGCGTCGTTCTGGAAGTCGCCCCCCAGCAGAACCACCCGGGCCCCGTCCACCCGGCGAATGTAGCTGGCGATAAAGGCGCTGTTGGTGATGATGGTGGCTCCCGGCTTGCTGTGGGCGATCTCCTCGGCCAGCAGGGCGCAGCAGCTGCCGCTCTCGATCATCACCGTCTCCCCGGGGGAGACCAGTCGGGCGGCCCGGCGGGCGATGTGGCGCTTCTCCTCGTAGTGGATGGCCAGCCGGTTGTTCACGTCGTCCCCGCTGCCCGACACGGCAAAGCCGTGCTCCCGGCGGAGGATGCCCCGCTCCTCCAGGGCGTCCAGGTCCTTGCGCACCGTCACCTGGGACACGCCCAGCCGCTGGGCCAGGACGGAGACCTCCATCCGCCCGCACTGGGAAAGCAGCTCCAAAATCTGGGACTCCCGCGCTTTTCTCATAAAAAACCTCTCAAAACTGTTATCGGAAGGTGCAGTCCAGGCCGGCGTCCAGGAAAATCTGCCGGTAGTCCGCCAGGTCCTCGGGATGGAGCTGCTCAATTCCGTGGTAGTCGTAGGGGACCCCCATCTGCTGGTATTTTTGCTCCCCAAACTGGTGGAAGGGGAGGAGATGGACCTCGTGAACCTTCAAATCGATGAGGAGGGCAGCCAGCCGTTTGGCGTCCTTCAGACCGCTGTTGAACCGGGGGATCACCGGGATGCGGGCGATTATGTCCTTGCCCGAAGTAGCGGCGGTGCGGAGGTTGTCTAAAATCAGCCGGTTGTCCACGCCGGTGCCCGCCCTGTGGACGGTGGGGTCGCTGTGCTTGACATCCAGAAGCAGGAGGTCCACCTCGTCCAGCAGCAGCCGGAATTGCTCCGGGGCGGCAAAGCCGGTGGTCTCGGCGGCGGTGTGGATTCCCTGGGCCCGGGCGGCCTGGCACAGGGCGGCGGCAAATTCCGCCTGCTGGAGCACCTCACCCCCGGAGAGGGTCATTCCGCCCCCGGACTGGTCGTAGAAGGCCTTGTCCTGCAATACCTCGGCCATGACCTCCTCCACCGTCACCTCCCGGCAGCGGCAGCGGTCGTCATCCAGCAGCTGGGCCTGGGCGGCATACCGGTTTTGAGACTCCGGGTTGGCGCACCAGCGGCAGGCCAGGGGGCAGCCCTTGAAAAATACGGTGGTGCGGATGCCCGGACCGTCGTTGATGCTGAACTTCTGAATATTAAAAATTTGCCCGGTCTGTGCCATATGCCGCGCCTCCTGTTTGTTTACTCCGTTATTATAGTGGGAGAGCCGCCCCATTGTAAAGATGCAAAAATCCACAAAATTTTAATTTGAAATTTGTATACTTTCATTCGTAAGTTTTTGTTGACTTACCAAACGGGGTCTGTTATGATGAAGCCAAAACCGGGGGAAGGCTTCCCCGCTGACAGTTTTAACAGGAGGTCACAGACCATGAAAAATACACAGCATTTCGGAGATCTGACGCCCCGGATGGAGCATTTCCGGGAGGAGCTGCTGGAGACCGAGCCCCAGGTGTGCGCCCAGCGCGCCATCCTCACCACCCAGAGCTATAAGGAGCACGGCGACCAGCCCGTCACCCTGAAGCGGGCCTATATGCTCCAGAACATCCTGGAGCACATGAGCATCTTTATCGAGCCTGACACCCTGCTGGCCGGCAACCAGGCCTCCACCAACCGGGCGGCCCCCATCTTCCCGGAGTATGCCATGGACTGGGTCATCCGGGAGCTGGACGAGTTCGAGGGCCGGGACGGCGACGTCTTCCGCATCAGCGAGAAGACCAAGGAGGAGTTAAGGGAGATCTACCCCTTCTGGCAGCACAACACCCTCCTGGACAAGGGCCTGGCCGCCATCCCCCCCGAGAGCCGGGTGTTCTACGACCTGGGTATCATCAAGGCGGAGGGAAATATCACCTCGGGCGACGCCCATGTGGCGGTGGCCTACGCCGACCTGCTGCGGCTGGGGCTGGTGGACTACCAGCGGCGCACCAGGGAGCATCTGGAGAAGCTGGACCTCACCGACTGTAAAAATCTGAAAAAATCCTACTTCTACCGGGCCATTCTCATTGTGATTGACGCTGTGCGGACCTTTGCCGCCCGGTACGCCGCCCTGGCGGAGGAGCAGGCCAAGTCCGCCGCCCCGGAGCGGGCCGCCGAGCTGACCGAGATGGCCCGCATCCTGCGCAAAGTGCCCTATGAGCCGGCTGAGACCTTCCAGGAGGCGGTGCAGTCCCTGTGGCTGGTCCATCTGGTGCTCCAGATCGAGTCCAACGGACATTCCCTGTCCTACGGCCGGATGGACCAGTACCTCTATCCCTACTACGCCAAAGACCTGGCCGAGGGCCGGATTACCCAGGACAGCGCCTGCGAGCTGATGACCAACCTGTGGCTGAAGACCTTCACCATCAATAAAATTCGCTCCTGGAGCCACACCCAGTTCTCCGCCGGCTCCCCTCTGTATCAGAATGTCACCGTGGGCGGCCAGACGGCGGACAAGAGGGATGCGGTGAATCCCATGTCCTACCTGATTCTGCGCAGCGTGGCCCAGACCCGTCTGCCCCAGCCCAACCTCACTGTGCGCTACCACGCCGGCCTGTCGGAGGACTTTATGTCCGAGGCCATCGAGGTGGTGAAGCTGGGCTTCGGTATGCCCGCCTTCAACAACGACGAGATCATCATTCCCTCCTTTATCAGCCGGGGGGTAAAGGAGGAGGACGCCTACAACTACTCCGCCATCGGCTGTGTGGAGACCGCCGTCCCCGGCAAGTGGGGCTACCGGTGCACCGGCATGAGCTTCCTCAACTTCCCCAAGTCCCTGCTCATCGCTATGAACGACGGCGTGGACCCCCAGAGCGGCAAGAAGCTGACGGATGGCGCTGGCCACTTCACGGGCATGACCTCCTATGACCAGCTGTCCCACGCCTGGGACGTGGTCATCCGGGACTTCACCCGCCACAGCGCCATCATTGAGAACGCCTGCGACATGGTGCTGGAGGAGGACGTGCCTGACATCCTCTGCTCCGCCCTGTGCGAGGACTGTATTGGCCGGGGTCTCACCCTGAAGGAGGGCGGCGCGGTCTACGACTTCATCAGCGGTCTTCAGGTGGGCATCGCCAACCTGGCCGACTCCCTGGCCGCCATCAAGAAGCTGGTGTTTGAGGAGAAGGTCCTCACCCCCACCCAGCTGTGGGAGGCCCTCCAGACCGACTTCGCCGGCGAGGAGGGGGAGCGGGTCCGCCAGCTGCTGATTCACCAGGCCCCCAAGTACGGCAACGACGACGGCTATGTGGACCAGCTGGTGGTGGACGCCTACGACGTCTACATCGACGAGATTAAAAAGTACCCCAACACCCGCTTTGGCCGGGGGCCCATCGGGGGCATCCGGTATGCGGGCACCTCCTCCATCTCGGCCAACGTGGGGCAGGGGAGAGGCACCCTGGCTACTCCCGACGGCCGCCACGCCGGCGAGCCCCTGGCCGAGGGCTGTTCCCCCAGCCACGCCATGGACACCCACGGCCCCACCGCCGTGTTTAAGAGCGTGTCCAAGCTGCCCACCGCCGACATCACCGGCGGCGTCCTCCTCAACCAGAAGGTGACCCCCACCCTGCTGTCCCGGGAGGAGAACAAGACCAAGCTTATCGCCCTGATCCGGGCCTTCTTCAACGCCCTCCACGGCTACCACGTCCAGTATAATGTGGTCTCCCGGGAGACCCTGCTGGACGCCCAGGTCCACCCGGAGGACCACCGGGACCTGATTGTCCGGGTGGCGGGGTACAGCGCCTTCTTCAATGTGCTGTCCCGCCAGACTCAGGACGACATCATCGCCCGCACCGAGCAGACCCTGTAACAGGGGCGGGCCATACGGAAAAGGATTCAGACGGAGCGGCGCGGCCTTTGCTGTGCCGCTCCGGTTATCCCTGTCAGCCGTTTGCTCTTTTTTCGGGTTTTGGAGGATATCTCTGACCAATTGCTTGAATTGCATTGACACAGCGGGGAATTTCCACTAGAATAAAGGGAACCGGTAAAAAAGGGAGGATTCCTTATGGATCTGAAAGAGAGAAAACCGAAGCAAAATCCCGCAGCGCTGCTGCCCATTCTGGTGTTCCTGGTGCTGTATCTGGGCATGGGCCTGGTCTTTGAGTACGGCCTGGGCGTGGAGATGGCTTTCTACAACATCCCCATTGTGGTGGTATTTATGGTGGCGCTGCTGGTGGCCTGCATACAAAACCGGGGGCTGAAGTTTGATGACAAGCTGACCGTTATGGCCCGGGGTGTTGGGGACAAGAACATCATGACTATGATCCTGATTTTCCTGGTGGCTGGCGTGTTTGTGGGGGTTACCGGGCGGAGCAGCGCCGAGGCGGTGGCCTATTTCCTGCTGTCCGTCACCCCCGCCTGGGCTTCTGTGGCGGTGCTGTTTGTGGCCGCCTGCTTTGTGTCCACCGCCATGGGCACCTCAGTGGGCACCATCACGTTGATTACCCCCATTGCCGCGGCGGTGTCCAATGTGTCCGGCTTCTCTATGGCCCTGTGCGTGGGCTCGGTCATGGGCGGGGCCATGTTCGGAGACAACCTGTCCTTTATCTCTGATACCACCATCGCCGCCTGCAATACCCAGGGCTGTGAGATGCGGGACAAGTTCCGGGCCAACTTCAAGATCGCCCTGCCCGCCGCCGTTGCAACCCTGGCCGTGATTCTGGTCCAGTCCCTCAACGCGGGGGTTGGTCAGATTGACATCCCCGACTATAATCTGCTGCTGCTTATCCCCTATGTACTGGTGCTGATTGGCGGCATTGCCGGGCTGAACGTGTTTGTAGTGCTGCTGGTGGGCATTGTGGCGGGCGTTGCTATTGTGCTGCCTACCGGGACCATCGACTTTATGGGCCTGCTGGGGAGTATGGGCTCCGGGGCTTCGGGCATGTTTGAGACCATTATGGTTACCGTTCTGGTGTCCTCCATGTGCGCCCTCATCCGGGAGTTTGGCGGCTTCGAGGCCCTGCTGGCCTTTATCCGCCAGGTGTTCAAGGGCCGGGTGGGCGGACGGCTGGGCGTGGGCCTGCTGGTGGGGGCCATGGATATCGCCACTGCCAACAACACGGTGGCCATCGTTATGGCGGGCCCCATCGCCAAGGAGATCAGCGAGGAGTACGGCATCACCCCCAAGGAGTCCGCTTCTCTGCTGGACACCTTCTCCTGTGTGTTCCAGGGCGTGATCCCCTACGGCGCTCAGATGCTGGTGGCTATTTCCGCTTCGGGCGGCGTGGTGTCCGCCTTCCAGATTATGCCCTGTCTCTACTACCCCTACCTGCTGGCAGCGGCTTCCATTGTATACATTCTGGTGGGCGCGGGAAAGAAAAAGTAAATGCTGACGCGATGCCCCCGCCCAACGGCGGGGGCAAAAAATTTTTCAAAAAAAGAGGAATTGAGGAAGTTATTTCGTATAAGTAATCGGAACGAAAATATAGATGGGGAGGGTCAGCTTATGACGCTGCGGGAACAGACCCAGGAGCGGGAGAAAATCACCTTATCTCCACTGGCCTGCCGGTCGGCGGAGAGCAGGGGACGGGTCCGGCCGGAGGAGGAGTGCGACATCCGAACCCCCTTCCAGCGGGACACCGACCGCATTGTATACTCCAAGGCCTTCCGGCGCTTGAAGCACAAGACCCAGGTGTTCCTCCAGCCCGAGGGGGACCACTACCGCACCCGCATGACCCACACTCTGGAGGTCAGCCGCATCGCCCGCACTATAGCCAGAGGCCTGGCGCTCAACGAGGACCTGACGGAGGCCATCGCCCTGGGCCACGATCTGGGCCACACCCCCTTCGGCCACGCCGGGGAGCGGCTGCTGGACGAGGTGATGCCTGGGGGCTTTGCCCACTATAAGCAGTCGGTCCGGGTGGTGGAGCGGCTGGAGAAGGGGGGCGCGGGTCTCAACCTGACCTGGGAGGTGCGCAACGGCATCGTCTGCCACACCAAGGGAACCCCCGCCGCCACCCTGGAGGGGCAGATCGTCCGCCTGGCCGACCACATCGCCTACATCAACCACGATATTCAGGACGCCCTGCGGGGGGGCATCATCTACCCCATGGATATTCCCCTAGAGATTTCCAATGTGCTGGGATTTACCCACAGCAAGCGGATTGACACTCTGGTGACCGACGCCATTCAGGCCAGCCAGGGGCAGGCGGAGATTCGGCAGTCTCCAAAGGTGGGGGAGGCCATGCTGGCTATGAAGGACTTCATGTTTGCCAGCGTATACACCAACCCCATGGCCAAGGGGGAGGAGGGCAAAGCCCAGGACATGCTCCGCCGCCTGTTTGAATACTATAGAAAAGATCCGGACCGGCTGCCTGATGACTTTCAGAACATCCGGGCGGAGGAGGGGGTGGACCGGGCGGTGTGTGACTATATCGCCGGCATGACCGACCCCTTCGCGGTGGACCGGTTTCAGGAGCTGTTCATCCCCAAGGGGTGGACGGTGTTGTGATTGGGATAATTTGCCCGGAAAATGGATACAAATAGGGGGGAAAACCTTTGCCCTTGCCCGAGCGATTTTTGGACGAGCTGCTGGCCCGGACCGACATTGTGGACCTGGTGTCCGAGTCGGTGCGGCTGACAAAAAAGGGAAACAGCTACTGGGGCTGCTGCCCCTTTCACAGCGAGAAGACCCCCTCCTTCCATGTGGTGCCCGACCGGCAGATGTACAAGTGCTTCGGCTGCGGCAAGGGAGGGGGCGCTGTCAACTTTGTGATGGAGCTGGAAAACCTGCCCTTTAAAGACGCTGTGGCAGTGCTGGCCCAGCGGGTGGGGATGCAGGTGCCGGAATTTGGCTCCTCCCCCGGGGCCAGAGAGCGCCGGGATAAAATCCTCACCATCAACAGGCAGGCCGCCCGGGCCTTCCACCGCTGGCTCCACGGCCCGGAGGGAGCGGAGGGGCTAGCCTACCTCCAAAGACGGGGACTGTCAAAGCGGACCCTGACCAATTTCGGCCTGGGCTTTGCCCCCAACGGCTGGGACAGCCTGATTACCGAGCTGTCCGCCCAGGGCTACGACAAGCGGGACCTCCTCGATGCCGGCCTGGCCGTGAGCAACAAAGACGGCCGGATCTACGACCGCTTCCGCAACCGGGTGATATTCCCAATTATCGACGTGCGGGGGAACGTGATCGGCTTCGGGGGCCGGGTGATGGACGACTCCAACCCCAAGTACCTCAACTCCCCGGACACCCCGGTGTACAACAAAAGCCGCAACCTCTTCTCCCTGAACATCGCCAAGACTTCAAAGGCGGGACGGGTGATTCTGACGGAGGGATATATGGATACCATCTCCCTCCACCAGGCGGGCTTTGACAGCGCGGTGGCCTCCCTGGGCACCGCCCTGACCGAGGAACACGGCCAACTGCTCTCTCGGTATTTTAAGGAGGCGGTGATCGCCTACGATGGCGACGGGGCCGGCATAAAAGCGGCCCAGCGGGCCATCCCCATCCTGGAGAAGGCGGGTTTGAAGGTAAAGGTGCTGCGCGTGGCCGGAGCAAAGGACCCGGACGAGTTCATCAAGGCCTACGGCAGAGAAGCCTTTGCCAGACTGCTGGACCAGAGTGAAAACCAGGTGGACTACCGCCTGGCCCAAATTCAGAAAAAATACAACCTCACTGACGACAGCCAGAAGGTGGCCTTCCTTCAGGAGGCCGCCCAGCTGGTTTCCACCCTCCGCAGTGCGGTGGAGCGGGAGATCTATGGCGGCCACGCCGCCCAGACAGCGGGAGTCAGTCCGGATACCATGAAGCTGGAGGTGGAGCGGGCGCTGAAAGCCCGGCTGCGCAAGGCGAAGAAGCAGCAGGAGCGCCGGGACCTGACCCCGGCCAGCCAGCTCCAGCCCAGGGCCCGTTCCCTGCGGTATGAAAACATCCGCTCCGCCCGGGCGGAGGAGGGGCTGCTGCGCCTGCTCATGCTGGACCCGGGGCTGGCAGGCAAAATGGCGGGGATTACAGGGATGGAGTTCTCCTCCCCGCTGCTGGGTCGGGCCTTCGATGCGCTGATCCGCCGGGCGGGGGAGGGGCTGTCCACCCAGCTGGCCGCCCTGGCTGAGAATTTTGACCGGGAGGAGATGGACCACCTGGCCCAGGTGGCCGCCCGGCCAGAGTCGGTGGCCAACAGCGAAAGGGCCATTGCGGACTACATATCCCTCATCCGCGGCGAGAAGCTGCTGCGGGAGGGCGGAGAGCAGGGGGACGACCTTCTGCTGGCCGTACAGAAAAAATATCAACAGAAGAAAGCATATATGGAGGAGAAGAAATGAGCACCAAAAAGAAAGACATCACCACCGGCGAGATGATTCTGGAGAAAAAGGAGAACCCAGGCGACATCCAGGCCCGGATGGAGACGGGCAAAATCGAGATCATGAAGGTGGTAGAGGGTATCCCCGGGGCCGAAAAGCTGGCCGAGCTCATCGAGCGGGGAAAGAAAAAGGGCAAGCTCTCCTCCTCCGAGCTGCTGGATGTGCTGGAGGACATGGAGCTGGGCACCGACCAGATGGATAAAATTTACGACACCCTGGAAAACCTGGGCATCGACACCGTGGGGGAGGACTATATGCCCGAACTGACCGACACGGTGGAACCCCCGGTGGAGGAGATGGAGGAGATCGCTGAGGAGGAGATTGTCGATCCCAATTCCCTCATCGACAACTTCGGCACTGACGACCCGGTGCGCATGTATCTGAAGGAGATCGGCAAGGTGAATCTGCTCACCTCTGAGGAGGAGGTGGAGCTGGCCCAGGCCATGACCGCCGGCAACGAAGCCCAGGCCCAGATGGAGGAGCTGAAAGCATCGGGGGAGGAGATTCCCGAGGAGCTGCGCCGCGAGCTGGAGAAAACCATCAAAAAGGGAGAGAAGGCCCGCCAGCGGCTGGCGGAGGCCAACCTGCGCCTGGTGGTGTCCATCGCCAAGCGGTATGTGGGCCGGGGAATGCAGTTCCTGGACCTGATTCAGGAGGGCAACCTGGGTCTGATCAAGGCGGTGGAGAAATTTGACTATGTAAAGGGCTTTAAATTCTCCACCTACGCCACCTGGTGGATTCGCCAGGCCATCACCCGGGCCATTGCCGACCAGGCCCGCACCATCCGCATCCCCGTCCACATGGTGGAGACCATCAACAAGGTGATCCGGGTCTCCCGGCAGCTGCTCCAGGAACTGGGCCACGACCCCTCCGCCGAGGAGATTGCCGAGGAGATGAACATGCCCGCCGAGCGGGTGCGGGAGATTTTGAAAATCGCCCAGGAGCCCGTCTCCTTGGAGACCCCCATCGGTGAGGAGGAGGACTCCCACCTGGGGGACTTCATCCCCGACGAGGACGCCTCCGAGCCCGCCGAGGCCGCCTCCTTCACCCTGCTGAAGGAGCAGCTGGTGGAGGTGCTGTCCACCCTCACCCCCCGGGAGGAGAAGGTGCTCAAGCTGCGCTTCGGCATTGAGGACGGCCGCACCCGCACCCTGGAGGAGGTGGGCAAGGAGTTTAACGTCACCAGGGAGCGCATCCGCCAGATCGAGGCCAAGGCCCTGCGCAAGCTGAGACACCCCTCCCGGAGCAAGAAGCTGAAGGACTTTTTGAACTGATATAGAGAAAGGAAGCGAGTTGCAATGGCCGGTGAGCAGAGCAAAAATCCGGAGTTTTTCGACCAGGATTCCATGATGATATATATTGACCCCAAGGTGATGAGCAGCCTGAACGACATGGCGGAGAAGAAGCAGGAGGACCTGAAGGCCCTTCAGGCGGCCGCTGAGGACGGCGATCTGGACGCCCAGTACCGCTTGGGCCGCAGCTACTTCTACGGCGACGACGGCGCCCCCAAGGACGGAGAGAAGGCCCTGGAGTGGTTTACCCGGGCCGCCGAGGGGGACAGCATCGCCGCCCAGTACTATCTGGGCCTGTGCTACAGCCGGGCCGTGGGGACGGAGAAGGACCTGGTCCGGGCGGCGGAGCTGTTTACCGCCGCGGCGGACGAGGGCTATCCCCCCGCCATCACCGAGCTGGGCCTGTGCTACGAGCTGGGCCACGGCGTGGAGATGGACAAGGGCCGGGCCGCCGAGCTCTACCAGGAGGGGGCCGACCAGGATTACGCCCCCGCCCAGTGCAACCTGGGCTACTTCTACTACCAGGGCATTTACTTCGAGGAGAACAACGACGCGGCGGCGGAGCTCTTCGCCAAGGCCGCCCAGCAGGGCTACCCCCGGGCTCAGGTGCTGATGGGGGAGTGCTTCGAAAACGGCTACGGCGTGGAGAAAGACGTGGACAAGGCCCTGGAGCTCTACCGGGCCGCCTACGACCAGGGCTACCCCGACGGAGCCTGCACCCTGGGCCTGTGCTACGAGTCGGGCACCGGCGTGGAGGAGGACAAGGCCCGTGCGGTAGAGCTGTACCGGGAGGCCGCCGACCAGGGTTTCCCTCCGGCCATGTGCAACCTGGGCTTCTGCTACTACATAGGCATCGGCACCGAGGAGGACGTGAAGCAGGCGGTGGAGTGGTTTGAAAAGGCCGCCGAGCGGGAGTACCCCCGGGCCATGTTCCTGCTGGGGGAGTGCTACGACCGGGGCTACGGCGTGGAACAGAACTACGACCGGGCGGTGAAGCTCTACCAGGGGGCGGCGGACAAGGAATATACCTCCGCCTACTGCTCGCTGGGCCTGTGCTACGAGCTGGGCCAGGGGGTGGAGAAGGACCTGGACAAGGCGGTGGAGCTGTACCGCAAGGCCGCCGAGCGGGGGATGCCCCGGGCTCAGTGCAACCTGGGCTTCTGCTACTACACCGGCATCGGTGTGGAGGAGGACGAGACAGAGGCGGTCAAGTGGTTTGAAAAGGCGGCGGCTGAGGACTACCCCCGGGCCATGCAGCTGCTGGCCGAGTGCTATGAGAATGGCTACGGCGTGGACAAAGACATTGACCGGGCGGTGGAGCTGTATACCAGGTCCGCCGACGTGGGCTACCCCCCCGCCATATGCGCGCTGGGCCTGTGCTACGAGCTGGGCACCGGCGTGGAGGAGGACAAGGCCAAAGCGGTGGAGCTGTACCGCCAGGCCGCTGAGAAGGGAGACGCCCGTGCCCAGTGCAATCTGGGCTACTGCTACTATGTAGGCATCGGCGTGGAGGAGAACAACGAGGAGGCGGCCAAGTGGTTTGCCAGGGCCGCCGAGGATGGCTATTCCCGGGCGATACAGCTGCTGGGGGAGTGCTACGACCGGGGCTACGGTGTGGAGCAGGACATCAGCCGGGCCTTCCAGCTCTACCAGCAGGCCAGCGACAAGGGCAGCGTCCCCGCCATGTGCTCCCTGGGCCTGTGCTACGAGCTGGGCCGGGGCGTGGAGGAGGACAAGGCCAAGGCCCGGGAGCTCTACCTGAAGGCTGCGGAGCGGGGCTACCCTCGTGCCCAGTGTAATCTGGGTTACTTCTACTACCAGGGCATCGGGGTGGAGGAGGACAACGAGGAGGCGGTAAAGTGGTTTGCCAAGGCCGCCGAGCAGGACTACCCCCGAGCCATCCAGCTGTTGGGCGAGTGCTATGAAAACGGCTACGGTGTGGAAAAGGACGAGACTAGGGCGGCCCAGCTGTACCAGAGGGCCCATGAGATGGGATATGTCCCCGCCACCTGCGCCCTGGGCGTGTGCTATGAGTACGGCGACGGGGTGGAGATGGACAAGGCCAAGGCGGTGGAGCTGTACCGTCAGGCGGCGGAGCGGGGCTACCCCCGTGCCCAGTGCAACCTGGGCTACTGCTACTACCGGGGGCTGGGCGTGGAGGAGAACGACAGCGAAGCCTTCCGCTGGTTCCAGGAGGCCGCGCAGCAGGAATTTCCCCGGGCGATGAGCCTGCTGGCCGAGTGCTATGAAAACGGCTATGGTGTGGAGGAGGACATCCAAAAGGCGGTGGAGTGGTACAGAAGGGCCATTGACGAGGGCTATCCCCCCGCTATGTGCTCCCTGGGGCTGTGCTATGAGCTGGGCACCGGTGTGCCAGAGGACAAGACCAGGGCGGTGGAGCTGTACCGCCAGGCGGCGGAGCGGGGTCACGCCCGGGCCCAATGCAACCTGGGCTTCTGCTACTACCAGGGCATCGGCGTGGAGGAGAACAACGACCAGGCCTTCCACTGGTTTGAGAAAGCCGCCGCCCAGGGCTACCCCCGAGCCCTTCAGCTGCTGGGCGAGTGCTACGAAAACGGCTACGGCGTGGCGGAGGACATGGAGAAGGCTGTGGAGCTCTACCAGCGTGCCCACGACAGGGGCAGCGCCGCCGGCACCTGTTCCCTGGGCCTGTGCTATGAGCTGGGCCAGGGCGTGCCCGAAGACAAGGCCAAAGCGGTGGAGCTGTACCGCCAGGCGGCGGAGCGGGGCCTGCCCCGTGCGCAGTGCAACCTGGGCTTCTGCTATTATGAGGGCATCGGCACCGAGAAGGATGACGATCAGGCCTTCTACTGGTTCTCCAAAGCCGCGGAGGAGAATTTTGCCCGGGCACAGTGCATGCTGGGCCTGTGCTACGAGATGGGCCGGGGCGTGATGGAGGACAAGCTTAAGGCCACCGAGTATTACCGCCTGTCCGCTGAAAGCGGTTATGTCACCGCCATGTGCAACCTGGGCTACTGCTACTACCAGGGCATCGGCGTGGCGGAAAATGACGATGAAGCGGTGAAGTGGTTCCAGAAGGCCGCCGGCCGGGGCCAGCCCCGGGCGCTGTTCCTGCTGGGCGAGTGCTATGAGGAGGGACACGGCGTTCAGGCGGACCTGAAAAAGGCGATGGAGTACTATCAGAAGGCCGCCGACAAGGGCTACAAGAGCGCCCAGGAGGCCATTGCCCGGCTGAACGGCCAGCCCTCCGGGACCTACACCTATGTGCCGCCCGCCGGTCCGGCGCCCACAGCGCCGCCCGTTCCCCAGCCCCCCAAGGAGAAGCCCAAAAGGGGCGGACTGTTCGGCTTTTTTAAAAAGTAGAATATAGAATAAAAAGGAGTGCGCTTTTATGAGGTTAAGAAAATGGGCAGGCAAATCGTTGTCCCTGCTGCTGGTTCTGGCAATGTGTTTGGGAATGACAACCCTTTTAGCGTACGCGGAGCAGGCGGTATATCAGCCCGGCACGAATGTGGAGAGCGGCAGCGCGTCCCTCCCCAAGCTGTCGAAGCAGGAGATTGTTGATTTGCTGAGCGCCGCGCCTATTACCATGCCGGACGACGTATTTGTTTCTCTGCCCTCCTGTACGGCGCCCTATGCTGCGGGCAAGGTGAAGCAGGAGGTGCTGGATGCGGCGGCGGCCCGGCTGAGCGCGCTGCGGCGGATCGCCGGCCTGCCGGCCGTTACGGCGGACCCGGGCCTGTGTGAAGAGGCCCAGTACGGCGCGGTGATTCTGGGTAAGCTGGGAACGCTGAGCCACACCCCGTCCAAGCCTGCCGATATGGAGGATGGATTCTATCAAAAAGCCTATAGCGCTACCTCCAGCAGCAACATCTATGCGGGGCCGGCGCTGATGAGCACGCCGGACGGCTTTATGGACGACAGCGACGGAAGCAATGTGGACCGCCTGGGCCACCGCCGCTGGCAGCTGAATCCCGCCCTGGGTAAGGTGGGCTTTGGATATGTGGACAACGGCAGCGGCTATGGAAGGTTTACCGCAGAGAAGGTCTTTGACAGGAGCGGCCGGACAACAGACTATGACTACATCGCCTGGCCCGCTTCGGGCAACTTCCCCAACGATCTGAGCTGTTTTGAAGCTAACACTGCCTGGAGCGTCTCCCTGAATCCGTCCCGCTACCAAAAGCCCGCCGCCTCGGCGGTGACCGTCTCTCTGACCCGGGAATCGGACGGGAAGACCTGGAGCTTTTCCGGCCGGAACAGCTACCAGGCCAGCAGCTCCGGCCTGTACTTTAATATCAACAATGACGGTTACGGTGTGGACAACTGCATCATATTCCGTCCCGACGGGATCAGCAAATATGAGGGGGTCTATACCGTCACAATTGACGGCCTGAGCGCAAAGAGCGGCGGTTCCGACAGCCTGACCTATCAGGTGGACTTCTTTGCCACCAAGGGGATGGCGCCCACAACCCCGACCACCCCCACCACCCCCACAATCACCGTGGACAACATCCCCGCCCGCGGTACCGCCTATGCCAGCAACCAGACGGTGACAGTAGACGGCAGGCCGGTGCAGTTCCAGATGTACGCCCTGAAGGACGCCAACGGCAACCTGACCAACTACATCAAGCTGCGGGACATGGCCTACATCCTCAACGATACCCAGGCCCGGTTTGCCGTGGGCTATGACGGTACCATCAGCGTTACCACCGGTCAGCCCTACAAAGCGGGCGGCACCGAGATGACCACCCCGTTCTCAGGCAACCAAAGCTACAAGGGCGGCGCCCAGGCGGTAAAGGTGAACGGCACGCCGGTGAACATGACCGCTATCACCCTTACGGATGCCAACGGCGGCGACTACAACTACTTCAAGCTCCGGGACCTGGGCAAAGCCCTGGGCTTCCATGTGGGCTACAGCAACGCCAGCGGTGTCTTTATCGAGAGCGGCAAGCCCTATACAGAGTAACAGAAAAGCGGCTCCCTGTTGGGGGAGCCGCTTTGATCTGCCAAAGGGCGGGAGTTAGTCCATACAGAACATGGGCCGGGCTTCATCGAAGAGGTCCACCATGCCGCAGTAGTTGAGGACCTCATATTTCCAAAGCCAGTCCTTCTGCGCCTGACTGAGCTCGTTTTTCTTCAAACACTGGCCATCGGCGGTGATAAAGCCCACCGGAGTGATGGCTGGCAGCTCCTGATACATCTGGAGCAGGAAATTCATATACCCCGTCAGGGGCAGGCCGGCCAGGTCGGCGGTGATGGCCCCCAGATAGTTGGGACTGACAACCATATCCTGCCGCTCCTCAATGTCGTAGTTGGCCCAGATGAAGAAGGGGACGGCGTACTGTTGGAGTACCTCCCCGGTGGTCCGTTCAGACAGTTTCTTGCCGTACAGCTCCTCATAGAAGGCGTTGGTCAGCGGGGGCTGGTGGTCGCCGAAGAAGACCACCAGGGTGGGCTCTTCGCACTGGCTGTAGTAGGTGATAAGCTCCTCCAGCGCCAGGTCGCTCTCCTTCATCAGGTCCAGGAACTGCTCCGCCGTCCGGTCCGCCGCCTTCAGCCTGGAGGGCAGCTCAATGTGTCGGGGCAGGTTGTTCCAGCCCTGGGCGTATCCGCTGTGGTTCTGCATGGTGACGTTGAAGAAAAAGCTGCGCTCCTCCGTCTCTGTGGACTTGTAGATCATCTCGTAATCCGATTTGTCAGAGATATAGCTGCGGATGATGTGGGGGCTGGGGACGTCCTCCTCATACAGCTGCCGGTCGAAATCCAGATACTGGTAGGCCAGCACCCGGTTCCAGCCTGAGGACTTGTAGGGGTGGAAGGCGGTGGTGGCGTAGCCCTGGCTACCCGCCAGGGCGGCCAGGGAGGGCATGCCCTCCTCCACATAGAGCTGGTAGGCCACGGTATGGGGAGGCTGGAACAGGCTGGTAAAACCGGTGAGGTATTCAAACTCGACGGTGGCAGTTCCCCCTCCTGTAACGGAGGAGTACATCCAGCCTGAAACCGTGTTCTCCTTCAGGGAGTGGAGGAAGGGAGTGGGGTCCTCCGAGGGGTTCAGGCCGTCAAAAATCGTCAGGTCACCGAAGGACTCGTTCATCACCACCACAATATTAACCGGTTTCCCGCCTGAATCAGCCGGCACACCGGGGTACTCCTCCATCAGACGGAGCACAGTGTCCTTGGAGTAGTCCTCCGGCTTGTCTACCGAGGAGTACCGCAGGGCGATAGAGAAATTTAAAAGGAATCCGTTGCGCTGAGTCACCCACTGCTGGGTGTAAATATCCAGGGCGGGGAGCATCCCGGTGAAAAAGAAGGCGTAGCAATAGCAGACTATACTCCCCCACAGGGCGATACAGCCCAGGGCGGGAATTTTAGCCCGCTTTCTTTGGGGAACACAAAAAAGGACCAGAAACAGATAGGCCACCAGCAGGATAGAGGCCTGAGTGATGTACACATCTACGGAGTAGTTAAAGCCCCCGGCAACGTTGGCTGCGGTGCGCCAGCCGGTGATGTCAGCCGGAAAGAGGATGCGGCCCCGGAAGCGCAGGACATAGTGGTTCACCAGCCCGAACAGGAAGCACAGCACCGTTCCCAGGGCGGCGGCCCGCCGGTTCCGGCCCAGAAGCAGCCGCAGGGCGATGAAGATGCTGTAGTAAAACACCATGTTCATCAGCACCTGCCAGGCGGCCAGGTCCTTAAATATGTCGTTTTCATTTAAAATCTCCACCATCCACAGGCAGACCCAGGGCCCCAGCAGAAAAACCAGCCGGGACGCCCACTTGCCCGGATTGTTCCGCCAGTCCTTCACTAGCCGGGGGAAGGTGTCGTCATACAGCAGTGCTCTCATGTCTTGTTCCTCCTATGCGGTCCCGCCGCAATCAAAGATTAGAATAGCAATTTTTTTCAAAAAAGCAAGTAAATTGTTTCATTTTAAAAAATTTTTAATTTTTGTCCATCCTCTCTTGATAGACGTAAAATTTCTCCAATCGTTCCCGTCTCCAAAACTATTTTTTAATCCCGGTATGAATAATAATTCCTGCCGAATGAATACTTTTGCCCGCCTGAATCCAATGCTTCCGGGCACTTATGTTTTTTTGCACAAAATGAGGGGAAACGTGGGGGGAATTTTGAATATTAATCTATTGACTGTGAATATTTATCGGAGTATAATTCCCACAGTGTCCGGTATTTCGGACCGATCATCCAGCATTTGAAAAGGAGTTTTAAACATGAAGAAGATTCTTGCTTTTGCCATGGCCGCGGCCATGACCCTATCCCTTGCCGCCTGCGGCGGCAACGGCGGTTCTGCCAGCTCCAACAAGGGCGGCACCTCCGCCAGCAACCCCGGTTCTGTCTCCGGCAGCCAGGTCGGCACAGGCTCTGCCAGCAACAGCGCCAGTTCCGTGCAGCCCTCCGGCAGCTTCACCACCGTGGAGTCCGGCAAGCTGCATATGTCCACCAACGCCGAATTCCCGCCCTATGAGATGCTGGACGACGCCGGCAATCCCATCGGCATCGACGTAGAGGTGGCCCAGGCCATTGCCAACAAGCTGGGCCTGGAGCTGGTGGTGGACGACATGGGCTTCGACGCCGCCCTGCTGGCCGTGCAGAACGGCCAGAGCGATATCGCTATGGCCGGCATCACCGTCAGCGAGGACCGTCTGGCCAAGATGGACTTCACCGACTCCTACGCCACCGGCGTGCAGGTGGTTATCGTCAAAGAGGGCTCCGACGTCACCATGGACAACCTGGGCGACCACATGATCGGCACCCAGATGGGCACCACCGGCTACATCTACGCCTCCGATACCCCCGAAAACGGCGGCTACGGCGAGGACCACGTGATCGGCTATGAGACCGGCGCTGTGGCCGTTCAGGCCCTGGTCAGCGGCCAGGTGGACGCCGTTATCATCGACAACCTGCCCGCCCAGAGCTACGTGGAGGCCAACGCCGCCGCCGGGCTCACCATTCTGGAGGGCACCTGGGTAGAGGAGGACTACGCCATCGCCCTGCAAAAGGGTAACACCGAGCTGATGGCCGCCGTCAACGGCGCGCTGAACGAGCTCAAGGCCGACGGCACCTTCCAGGGCATCGTGGACAAGTACATCACTGCTGACTAAGAGAAAATAAAACGGGGGGCGGCCCACACCGGGCCGTCTCTCTTACTGTAAGAAGGGGGACGTGTCCATGGACTGGGCGCAGTATTATGCTCAGCTGAGCGAGATGGCCAGAGCCGGACAGGAGCTTGGATTCTTCGAAAACTTCTTCCGTCTGTTCTACCAGGCTTTTATTGAGGGCAACCGTTGGCAGCTTTACCTCCGGGGGCTGGCTGTTACGTTACAGCTCACCGTCATTGCCCTGTGTATCGGCATTGTGCTGGGCGTGCTGGTGGCGGTGGTCCGCACCGCCCACGACCAGCAGCGGCTGGGACGGAGAAGCATTTTTCTAAGCTTCTGCAATATCCTGTGCCAGATCTATACCACCGTGATCCGGGGCACGCCCATGATGGTGCAGCTGCTCATCTGGGGCTTTGTCATTTTCAGTTCCAGCCGGAACAAGACCATGGTGGGTGCGCTGGGCATCGGCATCAACTCCGGGGCCTATGTGGCGGAGATTGTCCGGGCCGGTCTGATGAGCGTGGACGGCGGCCAGGCGGAGGCGGGCCGCTCCCTGGGCCTGAACTACTTCGACACCATGCGGTATATCGTGATCCCCCAGGCCTTTAAAAATATCCTGCCCGCCCTGGGCAACGAGTTCATCGTCCTGTTCAAAGACACCTCTCTGGTCTCGGCCATCGGCGGCGCTGAGCTGATTTACTACGCCAAGGCCGTGGGCTCAAAGACCTTCGAGGTCATGTTCCCCTACCTGGGCGTTGCCGTGATATACCTGACGGCTGTTTTGATACTTACCTGGCTCCAGGGCAAGCTGGAAAGGAGGCTGCGTCAAAGTGATCGACGTTAAAAACCTGTCCAAGTCCTTCGGGGACCACCTGGTGCTGGACAACATCTCCGAGCACATCAGCCCAGGGGAGAAGGTGGTGGTGATTGGCCCCTCCGGGTCGGGCAAGTCCACCTTCCTGCGCTGTCTCAACCTGCTGGAGACCCCCACCGCCGGCACCATCACCTTTGAAAACACGGTCATCACCGACCCCAAGGTGAAGATCGACAAGGTCCGCCAGCAGATGGGTATGGTGTTCCAGCACTTCAACCTCTTTCCCAACATGACCATCCGGAAGAACATCACCCTGGCCCCGGTGCGCACCGGCCTGATGAAACAGGACGAAGCCGACGAGGTGGCTACCGCCCTCCTCAAGCGGGTGGACCTGCTTGACAAGGCGGAGGCCTACCCCAACCAGCTGTCCGGCGGCCAGAAGCAGCGCATTGCCATTGTCCGGGCTCTGGCCATGAAGCCCAAGGTGATGCTCTTTGACGAGCCCACCTCCGCTCTGGACCCGGAGATGGTGGGCGAGGTGCTGGACGTGATGAAGGAGCTGGCCCGGGACGGCATGACCATGGTGGTGGTCACCCACGAGATGGGCTTCGCCCGGGAGGTGGGCAGCCGGGTCCTGTTCATGGACGGCGGCCATATCCTGGAGCAGAATGAGCCCCACGCCTTCTTCGACCACCCACAGAACCCCCGGACCCAGCTGTTTTTGTCCAAGGTGCTATAATTTCAGGGCCGTCCACCGGACGGCCCTTTTTTCATCTTCTTGGGGTAGAAATTACAAGAAGCTTGGTGTATAATCAGGGAAAAAGGAGGATTCGGAAATGAGAAAAATACCTCACTTGATTTTGCTGACCGCTCTGACAGCAGCACTGCTCTGCAGCTGCGGGCAAGGTTCCGCCAATGCCGGCAGCGGTGTTCCCTCTGTCTCCGGCTCGGCTCCCACCTCTGAGCCGGACCCTGTCCCGCCCCCGCCGCCCTACACCCTGGACCGCTCGGGCATCCCGGAGGAGGTCAATATCGAGGTTGCTACCCTGACGTCGGAGACGCCGGTGACCTATGACCAGGTGCTGGACGAGGCGGAGCGCCAGGGGGACCTGGGCGGGCAGATCGACCTGACCGCCTACCGGCTCACTGTTCCCCAAATCAAGGACGTGACCGCCCGGTGTAAGGACAGATCGGTGATGTGGCAGCTGGAGGTGGACGGCGTGGCTGTCACGCCCGATGTGATGACGCTGGACCTGTCCGGCCACGACCTGGCCGGGCTGGAGGTGGACCTGTATGAGATATTTGAGGTCCTCCCCGGCCTGACCCGGGTGGACCTGTGTAAAACCGGCTTTACCAATGCGGAGTATGCCGCGCTTCAGGACACGTTCCCCGACATCCGCATGATTTGGGAGATCGTGTGGCACCACTGGACCTTCCGCACCGATGTGGTGGCCTTCTCCACCATGAAGACCTGCGCGCAGACCTTCTTCCTCTACGACGAGGATGCCCAGTATCTGCGCTACTGCACCGACCTGGTGGCCCTGGACCTGGGACACAACCGGGTCCACGACTGGTCCTTCCTCCAGTACATGCCTAATCTGAAGATTCTCATTGCGGTGGATAACCAGGTGGAGGACCTGTCCTGGATTCAGTACACCCCCAAGCTGGAGTATCTGGAGTTCTTTGTGGGCTATGTCACCGATTTGAGCTTTTTGCAGTATACCCCCAACCTCAAGGACCTGAATATCAGCTACAACCGGGTCAGCGACGCCACTTACCTCTATGACCTGCCCAATCTGGAGCGGCTGTGGATGGAGCACACCAGAATCCCCTACAGCGAGTACCAGAAGCTGGTGGAGACCTACCCCGATGCCAAGATCGTCCGCAACGGCGAGGGCTCCATCGACCAGGGCTGGCGGACCCATGAGCGGTATTACGCCATGCGGGATATGTTCAAAAACAACTATGTTCATGAGCTGTTTATGGATCAAGAAGAAGCCGGATAGCGTCGTTTTGTTCCTTAAAACCTATTGTTAGGAGCATGACTATGTTCGAGGACATCCGGGGTATAGAGGAATATGTCAGCCCGGAAGTCAGAGCATACATGGAGGAAGAGATCGACCGGAAAATAGTGGAGTAATCATGTCCCGCAAAGCTGCCGCATATCACTCACTGAGGTGATATGCGGTGGATTTTTTATCTCGGGTGGCAGACACCCTGTGGAACCCCTGGCTGCTGGGGCTGTTTCTGGTGACGGGGCTGATATACTCCGTTGGTTCCGGATGGTTTCAAATTTTCGGGTTTCGCATCTGGTGGCGGGCCACGGCGGGGTCGCTGTTCCGCAGGCGGGAGAAGGGGGGCGGCGGGCTGTCCCCCCTCCAGGCCCTGGCCACCGCCCTGGCATCTACTATGGGTACCGGCTCCATTGCCGGGGTGGCCGCCGCCCTCACGCTGGGGGGTCCGGGGGCGGTATTCTGGATGTGGGTGTCCGCCCTGCTGGGGATGATGACCTCCTGCGGGGAGAAGCTGCTGGCTGTGAAGTACCAGCGCGCCGGTCCCGACGGCAGGCTGCAAGGCGGGCCCATGTACTACATCCGGGACGGACTGGGCTCTGCGGCCCTGGCCGCCTGCTTCTGCCTGGCCTGCATCCCCGCCACTCTGGCGGGGGGAAACCTGGTCCAGTCCTCCTCCATCGCCGCCAGTCTGGAAGCGGCCTGGGGCCTTCCCAGGCTCTCTGTAGGCCTTGTCACCGCCCTGCTGGCGGGATTGGTCATGCTGGGCGGCCTGGGGCGGATCGCGGCGGTGTCCTCCACCCTGGTGCCCGCCATGGCCCTGCTCTATCTGGGCAGCGGGACGGCGGTGGTACTGGCCAACTGGGAAAAAGTCCCCCGGGCCTTGGGGCTCATCCTCTCCTGCGCCCTCTCTCCTGCCGCCGCTGCGGGGGGCGGCGCGGGGTGGACGGTATCCGCCGCCCTGCGCTATGGGGTGGCCCGGGGGGTGTTCACCAACGAAGCCGGTCTGGGCACCTCCGCCATGGCCCACGGGGCCGCCCGGACAGACCACCCCGCCCGCCAGGGGATGTGGGGCATCTTTGAGGTGTTCCTGTCCACTGTGGCGGTGTGTACCGTCACCGCCCTGGCCATCCTGGTCAGCGGGGTGTGGGACCTCTCCAGCCCCGGCGCTCTCACCGGAGCCCCCCTCACCGCCGCTGCCTTCGGGTCTGTTCTGGGTCGCTTTGGGGAAGGGGCGGCGGCTGCGTCTCTGCTGCTGTTCGCCTTCTCGTCCATTCTGGGGTGGAGCTACTATGGGGAGCAGTGCATCACTTTCCTTTTTTCGGGACAAAGAGAGGGGAAAAGGTTTCCTGTTTTTTCCGGAAAATGTCTTGTATTCCTGTACCGGGTTGTGTTTTTAGGGTGTGCGGTCCTGGGAGCGGTATGGAGCCCCGGGATTATCTGGCAGCTGGTGGATTTGTGCAACGCTCTGATGGCCCTGCCCAACCTCCTGGCCCTGCTGTTCCTTGCGCCCCAGGCATTTTCTGCACTCCGGCAGTGGCAGAAAAGTGGCGCTGAAAAAATAATTGGAAAAAACCTATTGACAGCCAGACGAAATGTGCCTATCATAAGGGAGGAAACAGCGCTTAAACACATAAATAAAAGGAGCGACACATTATGATCTTTGAAAAGCTGGCTGCCTTGATTGCCGAGCAATTCAATGTTGATGCCGACAGTATCACGATGGATACCTCTTTTACCGACGACTTGAATGCCGACTCTGTGGATATCGTGGATTTGTCCATGGCCCTGGAGGAGGAGTTCGGTATTGAGGAGCTGGGCGAGGAGGAAGCTTCCTCCATTTCTACGGTAGGCGACCTGGTTCGTTTCTTAAAGAATAAAATCGACTAAAACGACGGAACTCCGCCTCCAGCGGAGTTCCACTACTGTCAGAACCCGTCCGGCTGCCGTCTGGAGGGCTCCAAGGAGTTTGTCATGAATACGTTGGAAGAAAAGCTTGGTTACACCTTTCAAGACCCCTCTCTGCTGGAAAATGCGCTGACTCACAGCTCCCGGGCCAACGAGAGCCGGGGAAAGCTGCTGAGCAACGAACGGCTGGAGTTTTTGGGCGACTCTATCCTGGGCATGGTGGTGGCGGACCACTTGTATCGCAACCATCCTGACCTGCCTGAGGGAGATCTGACCCGCACCCGGGCCGCCCTGGTATGTGAGGAGAGCCTGGTAGAGGTGGCCCGTGAGCTGGGCCTGGGGGAGTATCTCCGGCTGGGCAAGGGGGAGAGCTCCGGCGGCGGCCGGGAGCGGCCCTCCATTCAGGCTGACGCGGTAGAGGCCGTTCTGGCCGCTATTTACCTGGATGGCGGCATCGGTTCAGCCCGGAAGTTTATCCAGAAATATGTTCTCAGCCGGGAAATTGCCGGACTTACCAAACCCCTGGACCACAAGACCGCCCTTCAGGAGCTGGTCCAGCGGGAGAGCGGACAGGTGCTCCGGTACCGCCTGGTGGGCGAGGAGGGCCCCGACCACAACAAGCGCTTCTTTGTAGAGGTGGACCTGAACGGCAGGTCTGTGGGTTCCGGCTCGGGCCGCAGCAAGAAGGAGGCCGAGCAGATGGCCGCCGCCGCTGCTATTCAGGCTCTGAACGCATCCCAATAAACGAAAAAAGGGTCTCCCAGAGATGGGAGACCCTTTTTTTGCGATATTTTAAGAAGTACAATTTCTAGATGCTACGTCGTCCCGTATCATTTGATAGAGGGCGGCTGCCAGAGGGACGGCCAGCAGCATCCCGCCGATGCCCAGTACACCGCCGCCGATGGTAACAGCGGCCAGCACCCAGATGCCGGGCAGACCGATGGAAGAGCCCACCACCCTGGGGTAGATCAGGTTGCCCTCCAGCTGCTGGAGGACAGAGATGAACACTAGGAACAGCAGGGCCTTGATGGGGGAGACGGTGAAGATCATAAACGCG
The DNA here is from genome assembly GCA_947650875.1 of uncultured Bacillota bacterium. Lineage (GTDB taxonomy): Bacteria > Bacillota > Clostridia > Oscillospirales > Oscillospiraceae > Lawsonibacter. The sequence goes on from CANSXE010000014.1 coordinate 32,614, forward strand.
CCCACCCCCGCGCCGATGTAGGCGCCGGCCACCGGAATCAGGGCGGTAAAGCCGATGAGGGTACCCACCATAGAGGCGTAGGGGAACTGGAACACCAGCATTCCGCCCATACACAGCAGGCCCAGGATGACCGCCTCAGTACACTGCCCCACCACAAAGCGGCGGAAACAGTTGTGCAAAATCTCTAAAAAGTAGAGCAGGTGGCTGTACCAGCTGGGGTTGAGGTAGGTTTTCAGCACCAGAGCGCACTGTCGCGACAGCTTTTCCTTGTCCATCAGCAGGTAGATGGAGAAAATGATGCTGACAATGGCGGTAAAGGCGGTGGATATGGTGGCGGAGACGAGAGACATCAGCGAGCCCATCACGCCCCCCAGGCCGGCCAGCAGGAAGTTTACCACCTTGACCGCCAGCTCCTGCCAGTTGACGGTGCCGTCCGCCGCAAAGAGACCGGACAGGGCGGCCAGCTGGTCCTGGTTCTCGTTGATGGTAACGCTTAATTTTTGAAGCAGAGGCACCAGCTCCTGGAGGAGCAGGGTGACGCTCTGGATGAGCTCGGGGAGTATCATTCGAATGATGAGGGCGACCAGGAGCACCAAGCTGGCATAGGACAGCAGAAGACAGACCGGCCGGCGGCTCTTTGCCACCCCGCGGCTTTTGGATTGGGGGAAATACCACCGCTCATACATGCTCATCAGGATGTTGACGGCATAGGCAATCACCGCCCCCACCGCCAGCGGAAAGCCGGCGGCAGCGGCCGTCTGGAGCAGAGCGGACAGGCCCTCCCAGTAGTGAACGACCAGATAGAGCCCCAAAAAAACCGCGCCGAAACGCAGCGGGGCCTTCCATTCCTGCTTCATTACAGGCCCTCCATCATGTTGACCCGGATAAAGCCGCCCTCCACGCTGGTCTCCGCAATGAACTGGGGGACGGCAGGGATCATCAGCTCCCGGGCCCCGCCCTTTACCACATAGACGTTGTTGGCGGGCAGGGTGAGCACGTCAGCGATTTTGCCCAGCACCTCGCCGGTGGCGGCGTCCCGCACCTCCAGGCCGTAGATATCGGCCAGGAAGAAGGCCCCCTCAGGCAGGTCCACGTCCGAGCGGTCGATATACAAAATGGCGTTGCGCAGGGACAGGGCGCTGGGCACATCGGTGGGGCCGTCAAATTTGATGATGACCATGTTCTTGTGGACCCGGGCCCGCTGTACCGTCATGGGGAAGTGGGCCTCGTCCACATACAGGGTTTTGAACTGGCAAAGAAACTCCGGCGAGTCGGCCCAGGGCTGAACCTTCACCTCGCCCATCAGGCCGTGGACGTTGGTGACCTTGCCCACCTCTAAATATTGTTTCATGTGTGTTCCTCCATAAAATACTGGACATATCCCCGCTCATAGCCGTAATCCAATTCCTTTACATAGTCATCCACATAGATGGGGCTGACCCAAACGATCTGATAGCGTTCCTCCCCCAGGCAGTGGACGTTGATCTGAGAGTTGGGATCCTTATCCAGCTGTTCAAGGGCCTTGGCAATACGGGCGGGGGAGGGCACCCGCAGTTGATCCGATTTGAAATGGGGGGTATAAAGCAATTTATAAAACGCTTTGATGTCCGAAATCTGAAATTCTGTGACATGGTAGTAGGAGAAGATAATAAGGACAAAACCAAGCTGGAGCTTGAGCGGAAGTCCTACCAAGATTTTTGGTGTCCGGCTGCGGGTGCTGGTGCAGAAATACCTTATTTCGGCCAGCTGTGTCTTTGACCAGTCCATAAAGTCCTCCGGTTTGAAAAGAAGGACGCAGGGAACCCCCTGCGCCCTTGTTTTTAGTCGATGATCTCCACATTGATCCGCTTGCCGGCCCGCTGGGCGGCGGAGCGCATCAAAATGCGGATCTCCTTGGCGATGCGGCCCTG
>CANSXE010000015.1 GCA_947650875.1 uncultured Bacillota bacterium
TCTTGCCGGCCAGGATATACATGGTGAGCTCCTTGTAATACTTGGTGTTCAGCTCGTACATCTGGTCGAACATGGCCACGTCCTTCATCAGGGTGACCTGGTGATTCTCCAGCACCTTGACGATCTTATCCACGTTGACCTCGGCCTTGGAGTAGCTGGCCTTCATGGCTTCCAGCTCGTTTTTCTTCTTCTGGAAGAAGCCGCCGATGCCCTTTTTCTCCGGCTGGCCGAAGGTTTTCAGCTCCACCACCAGGGAGGACAGGGCCTCGCCCACCTCCCCCAGGTCCTTGGTCTTCACATTGTTCAGGGCGCTCTCAGAGAAGGCGGCGATGTTCTTCTGGGCGGCCGCGCCGTAGTTGAGCACCAGGTTGCTGTCGGTCACGTCGATCTTCTGAGAGAAGTCCTCCACCATCTTCCGTTCCGCCTCGCTGAGCATGGACTCGTCCAGCTTGACGGCGTTGGCGTCCCGGGCGGCCTGGGCCGCTTCGTCCACCTGGGGGGCCGCCGGGGCGGAGGGCTCCAACGTCAGCGCCGGGGCCTCCACCGCCTGGGCTGCGGAGGGCTCGAAGGTCAGCTCGGGGGTGGTGTTCAGATTCAGTTCGTCACTCATGATTGTTTTCCTCCTGTTGTTTTTTGTCGTAAGCCAGATAGCGGTACCAGTGGACGGCAACGCACAATGTCATAACGATAGCGCAGAAAGCGGTAAAACCATCCAGCCTGCCCCAACGAAAAATATAGTTGAAAAGATTGATGGCAAGCACCAAAGTCCAAATCAGCGCGTTAAGCAGGCACATGCCTTTCGAAATCTGGTCACGATAATTACCCATAGAATCTCCTCTCTTGTAGGGGCGGCCACAGGCCGCCCCTACATCACAGCTCCAGCGTGGGGCCGTCCATTCCGCTGGTAGGCTTCGTGCCGCCGGACAGGCCCTCCTGAGCCAGCAGGTTCTCCATCACGGTGATGTCGGTGGAGATATCCAGGGCTTCGTCGCCAAAGAGGGAATCCAGCTGCTTGTCAAATGCGGCGCAGAGGGTATCCAGCATGGTCTCCACCTTCTGCTTGGTGGCGTCGATGTTGCTGCCTGAGATGCCGGCGGAGTCCATCCGGTCGTAGGCGTTGAGCAGTTTGATGGTGGTGGGCAGGAAGTAGTCCAGGAACCGGGAAATCTGGGGCTGCTTGGCCGGATTGGCAATCACATGGTCAATAATCTTCCCCGTGACCTCCTCCAGGTGGTCGATCTGAGCGGAAATCTTCTCGTCCGGGATGGCGGCGTTGAGCCGGCGCAGCTCGGAAATCGCCCGGTCCTTCTCCTTCCGGAGAGCGGCCACCTTGGGATCTTCCTCCTTTTTGGGCTTGGTCTCCTCCTTGGGGGCGCCGGGGGTCTGATATACCTTGTCAGGGAAAATGGCCTTGCCCACGATAAAAGCGGCCAGCGACAGCCCGGCGCAAAGGATATAGTGCAGCAGACTGTGCAGCGGGAATATCAGGGCGTAGCCCAGCCATACAAAGCCTATCAGATAGATGGGCAGGACCGATACTTTTTTGTGGGTGGTCATGGCATACCTCCGCGTGAATAATAGATATATGTATTCTACCCCCAACGGCAGGGAAGTGTCAAGGAAATTGGAACAGTTTGCAAAATCAAGAAAACGCAAAAAACAAACTCCCCGTCCGGGCACTTTTCTGCCCTGACGGGGAGTTTATAAATGAAAAGAGTTATTGATACATGAAAAACAGCCAAGCAATGCCTTTTTGGCCTATTCGTGGTAGATGCCGCCGTGGTGTCCGCTGCTGCGGTGGCCGCTTTCCCAATGGTGGTCCACCTCGTGCTCCAGAACGGCGCAGGAGTGGCCGTCGATGGTGTACTCATACTCCGAGGTCCCGCACCAGAATTCGATCTCATACTCCAGTCGGCCGTCGTCCCAGTCACGCTCAATCTTCCAGTTGGAGACATCGCCAGCCGCCAGCCCGGCGTGGTTCAGCGCAGCCTGCTTGGCGGCGTCCTGACCCATGTCGGCAGCGCCTGCGGTACCGCTGTTCCCATGCTGCTTCATATCGCTTTCCAGAACGAAGCCGGTGTATCCGTCTACGGTATATTCATATTCGGTGCTTCCATACCAGAACTCGATCTCATATTCCAGCCGGCCGTCGTCCCAATCCCGCTCGATCTTCCAGTCGGTTACATCGCTCTCAGACAGTCCCGCATCGTTCAGCGCCGCTTTTTTGGCGCCCTCCCGGCCAACGTCCTGATTTTGAGACGGAGTCACAGGGGTCTGAGTACCGGGAGTCTGAGTGCCGGGAGTCTGAGTGCCGGGAGTCTGAGTACCGGGAGTCTGAGTGCCGGGGGTCTGAGGAGCCGGGTCGGGTACGGCAGGAACCGGGTCGGGGGCCGCGGGGGTGGTGGTTGAGGTGTTCAGCACATCCCTGGGCCCGCTGAGCACCTCGCCGGTAAAGGCATCCACAATATACTCAAATTCACCCCAGGCCGTTTTCAGCTCTACCTCATAGTGAGGGGGATTCTCGTCCAGCTCCGGGTCCACGTCGGTAACCGCGGAGTTGAGGGCCGCCGTCCCGGCGTAGGTCTCCACCGCCATGGCGGCGGCGGGCTTGCCGATGGGGATGCGCGTCTCCCCCGTCTCCAGCAGGTCGTTCAGCTCCTCCACGGACAGGGCGGCCAGCTGGTCGAAGGCGGTGGTGCTGTTGGTAGCCAGGGTGCCGTTCATCTCCATTACTTTCTGCACCAAAGCGGACTTGCCGGCGGACAGGCCGCTGTCAAAGGTCATATACTCCAGCGCGGGGGCGTCCGCGTCCAGCACCTGGCTGAGCACCGAGGTGCCCGGGGCCTGGGTCCGCAGGACCCCATCCACCGAGGCCACCAGCTCCGCCTGGAGCCGCTGGGCCCGGGCCTGGTCCTTGTCCTCCACCGAGATGAGGATGGCGGAGGAGATGCTGTCCATATAGCCCTCCCGCACCAGGGCCCCCACAATGGCGTTTACCGCCACATCCAGCTTGGTGCCCTTCAGGTCGGCGCCGCCATTCATGTCAAAGAGGACCGCCGCCGCTTCGGTGTTCAGGGCGGTGCAGGAGATAACCCGCTCTCCCCGGTTGACCTTCAGCTCGATGCTGGGGTTGACGTCTAAAGACACAACACTGGCCACGGCATAGCTCTGGTGGTACACCAGCCCGCCCCCGCCGGCCCCCAGCAGCACCAGCGCTGCGCAGGCAGCCGCCAGCCAGGGGCGCAGCTTCTTCTTGGGCTTCACTTCGGTGACCTCTACATCAATGATATTCCCGTTTGATTTCAGCTCTTTCATTTCCATCACGCTCCCGTTTTGCGCACCGCAGCGGGAGAGGATCGCTTCCAAGTCGTCGGGGGCGGCGCGTGTAATTGCCTGCGCCAGCTTCTGTTCCAGTTCCCGGTCGGTCATCGGTCGCTCTCTCCTTTCATCAGGGCCTTTAATTTTTTCAGCCCGCGGTGGTATTTGGACAGGACGGTGGACAGTGGCAGCTCCAGCAGCTGGGCGATCTCCCGGTGCTTCAGGCCGGTCACGGCGTGGAGCAGGACAATCTGCCCCTCCTCCGCTCCCAGCCGGGCCAGGGCTTCCTGGAGGACCAGCCGGTCCTCGTGGGAGACGTCCGGCGCGGCGGCGGGGATGGCGTTCCACTCCTCCTCGTCCAGGGGGGTCTGCCGTCCGCTCTGCCGCAGGCGGGACCGGGCCAGGTTCCGGGCCACGGTGAGCAGCCAGGCCATGGGCGAGCCCTGGGGCCGGTAGGAGGGGGCGTTTTCCCACACCTTAACAAAGGTGTCCTGTGCCACATCCTGGGCTTCGTGGGCGTCCCGGAGCAGGGACAACGCCAGGGCGTATACAGCTCCCCGGGTCAGGCCATAGAACCGGGCGAAGGCCTCACGGTCCCCCCGCCCCACCTGGAGCAGCAGCTGTTCCAGCTCCCGGTCCCGGCGGGCGGTCTCGTCTTCCGTTGTCTGAGCTCCCAACAGAGTCAGCATAGTCCATTTCTCCTGTCACATAAGGAACGCGCGAAGGGGTCATTTTATCGCACGCTTTCAAAAAATTTTTTTCGCTTCTATTATAGGGCTCATTTCCCGGGAAAGCAAGAAAAAATCCCGCCGTCTCGAATTACTTCGAGACAGCGGGACAAAAGGGACGCGGTTCAGCCCTCCGGGTGGATGTTGGCTTTCATCAGCCGCTCCCGCAGAACGGGACCAAGCCCGGTGGCAACAGCTATCTTAATCAAATCGCCGGGAATAAAGGGGATTACGCACCACTTCAGGGCTACATCCAGCGGATTTCCGGACTGGAACATATACCAGATGGTACCCATGGTGTACAGTACGGCGGTAGCGGCGACCATCCCCAGGAATTGAAGCATCCGATTCTTTGGAAAGAATTGAATGGCCAGTCCGGTAATAATCACCAGCGGGATATAACCTGCAATGTACCCCCCTGTGGGACCCAGCACCTTACCCATACCGCCCTGAAAGCCGGTGAACACCGGAACACCTACCATACCCAGCAAAATAAACACCAATGCAGCTATGGCGCTGCGCTGCCAGCCCAGGATATAAGGGGTCATATACAGCACAAGTGTACACAGAGACAGAGAAATAGGCCCAATCGGAATGGCAAAGGGACTGACTGCCGCAATAACTGCCGCCATTACAGCGGTCATTGCCAGGACATAAATGCTGCTTTTTTTCTTTGTTTCCATATTTTTCGCTCCTTTTTAATCGTAACCCGATTTCTGACTCAGTATACAATATCTCTTTTTGTTTGTCAACTTAAAATTTTATAGGTTTACTATTGGATTTAAAATTTTAGAAAATCTTAATTTTTCCTTCAAGTCATTTTAGAGTTTCCGTGTTAGTATTTTGATAGTAAGAGAAACCTGTTCAGAGCGGCTGGCCGCTCTGCCCGGCGGGGAAGCCCCGCCGGACCTTGTGAAGGGAGGGGCGTTCCATGTCGGAACGTACAATTTATATTTTACTTACCCGTTCAGGGACCTGGTTCTCCCGGCTGATCCACTTCGCCACCCGGGATAACTACACCCATGCTTCCATCGGTCTGGACGGTCCTGACGGCCCCTTTTACAGCTTTGCCCGGAAATACCGCTATCTCGCCCTGCCTGCCGGGCTGGTGGAGGAGCAGGTCACGGTGCACCGTCGGGCGGTTCCCTGCTGCCTGTACGCCCTGAAGGTGGAGGAGGAGGTCTACCTCCGCCTGCGGCAGAAGCTGCGCTCCATGTACGCCCAGCGGGAGGTCTACCACTACAGCGTGCTGGGCGCCTTTGCCTGCTACTTTAACCTGTCCCTTCCGCGCAGGCATCACTATTTCTGTTCTCAGTTTGTGGCCGGCCTGCTGGAGGACTGCGGCGCGGTGGAGCTGCCCAAGCCCCCTACGCTGCTTCGCCCGGCCGACCTCTGCGGGGTCAAGGGGCTGCTGCCCGTCCACCAGGGCCTTTTGGAGGGGATTTTGACCCAGACCGCCGCCTGAAAAAAATTTCTGGTTTTTCTAAAAATAGGGGTTGACTTTTTTATCAGCTGACGCTATAATAGCCACTGTTGTTGCGAGTGTAGCTCATCTGGTAGAGCGCCACCTTGCCAAGGTGGAGGTAGCGAGTTCGAGTCTCGTCACTCGCTCCAAAATAAAAGAGAAGACACGCTGTTGCGTGTCTTCTCTTTTATTTTGGATTTCGCCCCCGTGTCTTTCGGTAGCAGTCCTCACACAGCCGCCCGCGGTGGTGGAGGGGCAGTGCCTTTCCGCAGCGTTTACAGAAGCGGATGTTATTCCGCAGCCGGTGGAGCAAAATCTCATTGATCTCGTCGGCCACACGTTCCCGGCTGTCGTAGAGCTTGTCCTCATCCACCGGACAGCGAAAGGCTTTTGCAAAGGAAAAATAGAGATCCAGCTTTTTGTAATACAGCTCCAGCTCGGGCAGGGTAGGCTCCTCCTCCGGCAGCCCGGGCTGTTCGACGGTTTCCCCCTGCTGCCAGCGGCTGAGCATCTGGAAAAACAGGTCCCGCAGGGCGTCCTCCGTCTCATCAAAGGGGATATTAGCTGCCCGAAGCTCCTGCTCCCGGGTAAGGATAAAGCCCATCTCCCGCATTTTGGAGATGACAGTGATATACCGGGAGACATCCAGCTTTCGGTAGGGCTCTGCTGTGGGCATCTGACTCCACTGGGTAAGTACCTCCAGCAGGTCAAAGTCCACCTGGAGCACCAGGTCGGAGAAGCCGGCCACGGCGTATTCCAGGGGTGGAGTTACCGCATCCAGCCCAGCCCGGATGGCGGATAAATTCTGCGTGGCCCCCACAAATCCCCGGCTGTACATTCCGTACCGGCCCGCCCGGCCGGCAATCTGCTTGATCTCCTCCGGCTTCAGCTCCCGGCGCTCCACGCCGTCGAACTTCTCCGTCTCCATAAAAATGATCCGGCGAATGGGCAAATTTAGCCCCATGCCGATGGCATCGGTAGAGACAATATACTCCATCTTGCCTGCCAAAAAGCCCTCCATCTGCTTGCGGCGGGTGGCATAGGGCAGGGCGCCGTAGATGATGGCCGGCTCCTTTCCGCTCTGGCGCAGGTCCTCGGCCACACTGAGCACCCCCACCTTGGAAAAGGTAATCAGAGCGTCACCCGGTTGTAAGCGCTGGTAATCAACGGTGTGGGACATGCACACCAGAGGGGTTGAACGCTGGTGGACCTCCACCTCATAGCTGTCGCCGCAGCTCTCGATAAGACGAATGAGCAGATGCTTTGCTTCCGGTGCGGCACACAGATGGATCTCCGGGGCCAAAACGCCCAGAATCGCCCGAGTCCAGGCGTAGCCCCGCTGCTTGTCGGCAATCATCTGGCACTCGTCAATCACCGCCGCTTCGTAGCGCCGTTTCAGGTCCAGCTTTTCTGCGGTAGCAGCTATGTGAGTGTCCTCCTCCCGCATGTCCTCCTCCTCGCCGGTGGACAGGGAACAGGCCACCCCACTGTCCAGAAGGGTCTCCTGGGCCTCCAGGGCCAGCAGGCGAAGGGGGGCAAGGTAAACCCCCGTTTCAGCCCGCCGCAGCCGCTGAAAGCCGGCATAGGTTTTTCCCGTGTTGGTGCCCCCCAGGTGGAGGATAAAGTGCCGGTGCATCGCCCGGGCTTCTGGATACTCGTCCTTGGGGTTCAGGGCGATCAGCAGGGACAGACTGGAACGGATCGCCTGAGGGACATACCACACCGACCACACCATGCCCAGTCCCTCGCTGAGCAGAAGCTTCAGGGGAAAGCCCTTGGCCCCCAGCAGTCCCTCCAGATCCGCTTCGGGCTGGGCGGCGGCAAAGTCCGAGACAGACTGCCTGGCGGCGGCGAGGAGTACCCTGGTATAGTGGAACCGGACCTGCTTCGCCATTGGATGATCGTCGTACTCCCCCATCCAGGGCCCCGCCCGAAGAAAATTCTTCAAAACAACGGGCAGCTGCTTGCTGCTGCAGTGCTGTTCCAGAGCCAGGAATTCACTGATCCAGGCCGCTGCCTGGGACGCGCGGATCATACGGCTCTTAGACACGGCGGGAAGCTGCCCGACAATGGCCCGGTGGTAGTGTTCTGCCAGCCGCCAGGCCGGGGAGCCGTCGTTCCCCATTCCGTCCCAGGCCCGGGACAAGTCGGCACAGGCCCGCCTTGTGCCCGATGTCGGGCCGCTTGAAGGAGTGCGTGCCCTCCCTTTTCCCCCGATAAACCGGGGATGCTTCTCCGCTTCGTACACATCCTCCTTGTCCCAGAACCGGATCGGATGTCCGCCGGCCATCCGGTAATGGGGCCTGGGGAGAAGCTCACGAATCAGCTCGTCTGTCCAGCCGCGCCGTTTTAAAATGGACGGTGTGCAGTAATTTCCGCGCCCATACTTGGACATGGCACCCTCCCCCGTTTCTTTGGATTTTCTCTATTGCAGCAGATGTCCCACATCCTCTTTTCCCCGGCGGCTGTGGGTGCGCAGCGCCTGAGAGGGCTGGAGGAGAATAGACTCCGTCATATCCTCCAGAAGCGCGCCGGCCTGGCCGTTATCCCGCAGCGCGCCCTGTGCCATATTGATATATTGGCTGTACAGGCCGCCAAAGCTCTGCTCCATCTGTCTGTACAGCGCTCCATAGGCCGTCTGGATGCGGGATACCCAGCGGCGGTCCGTCTCCAGGATTACACTGGCTTCCTGGGCCTGCTCCCAGGTCTCCACGCTCAGGCCGTCCAGCCTGAGAATACGGGAGGACAGCCGGAACTGGGGCAGCGCTACGGTATCCCCGCCGATCTGGAGGGACAGTCCCGTCTCTCCGCCACCCTTGCCGTCGGCGGATATGATGATACCGCCAATAATGGTGACCGAACCCATCAAGTTCCCCATACCCACGCTGACGCCGCCGCGAATCAAAATCTGACCGGGCTGCTCCCAGTCCTCCTCGCCGTCCCAACCGATTCCCGCACCGCCCGCACCTCCGGTGGCGGTAAGAACGCCGTCCGGGTTCCCGCCGCTGCGGAGGTCGGCGCAGTCAATATTTAAAGAGGTGCCGCTTCCGAGAGAGATGCCCGCGCACCCCGCGCCGCTCTCAAAGAGATTGCTGGTGCCGCTTTGTAGAATCAGGGTCACCTCGTTCCCCTGGCCCAGACTGAATGCCCGGCCGGAGGATACCCGGCAGGTCACGCCGCCCAAAGACAGCTCCATAGCGCCAATCCCGTCGGCCAGCGCAATCCTGCCGCTGAACGGGGCCCGGGCTGCATCCGTCCCGGAGCCACCGGAGATGGCGGTCACCTGGGAGGTGAGGATATGGAGGGTCTGAAGCTCCTCCTCATACACCCAGTCCAGCCCCGGCTCGCCGCCGGTGACCGAAAAGGGATTGGGATACATGGAAATTTCATAAAATGATCCGGTCTCCTGGCTCCAATGGAGGTAGGCGTAGCGGGATACAGGCCGACCGGAGACGTCCCGGCCCCGGAAGACCAGTCTGTGAATGGGGGCGCCGTGGGAGGGGTCCCCCTTTGTCAGCCACAGCCGTATCAGCTCGCCGTTCATCAGGGCCGTTTTTGTGCGCTGACCCTCCATTTCCAGGGCAGTAACAGAGTTCCAGCCGGGCAGAAGGGCCTTCCAGATCACGTCAAAGGGTTCCAGCGGTTTTCCCTCCGCGTTTCTCACGCTGACGGCCCGGGCTGCCAGTGAGACCAGCCCCTCCACAACCACAGGGACGGTCAGAGACTTCGTCTCCTCCCCCTCCTGTTCCAGCATTACGGCCGCACCCCCCAGCAGTTTCAGGGAGTTGGACTCATTTCCGTGAAGGATTCCTATTTTCACAGGTCCGCCGCCGTCCAGAGTAAGGACCGCGCCCTCCGGCAGATTCACCTCTCTCAGTATGCTCTCTCCGCTGCAAAACATGCGGGCCCCGTTGGCGCCAACGGTAAGCACCGATATATTTGCATCCCGAACCGTCACCTGTCCGGTCCCGTCAACCAGAATTGCCTGTTCGCCCTGCCCCGTTCCCTGAATGGTCACGTCCGCCGTTCCGCTCACCGTCAGCACGCCTGTGGAGACGTCAAGGGACACACCGGACAGGTCCTGTCCCTGCACCAAAACATTCCCCATGGGCTGGGCGGGGAGCTGCTGTCCGGGGGAGGTCTGCGGCGGCACATCCGCTGCCGTGCTTATCCCCGCACCGGGCTGATCCGGCTGAGAAAGGGTCAGAAGTCCCATCAGCGACTCCAGGTTCATTCCCTTAATCCCCTCCATCAGGGAGAGCAGAGAGGACTCCGCCCCAAGGACGGGGCCAACCTCAGACAGCAAAATGTCCGCTAAAAACGCTTCCAGTCCTGCGGCGGTGCCGCCGGTGAACTGGGCCTGAAAATCGGCCATGCTGGTAAAGGCTCCCTTTGTCAGCGTCTCAATGGCCCGGTCCAGGGGGATACCCGACTCCAGCTGGTCCAGCAGCTGCCACAAGCCCTCCAGGGCGGCATTCAAATCGGCTCCGTCAGGGGGCGCACCGTTGGAGATGACCGCCCCCAGGTAGAGCGTTGCCAGATAGCCGGCAGCGGAACTGCTCCCCAGCGGACTGTTGACAATGGCGGCCAGAATGTCTGCCCCGCTGGCCGTTTTGTCCAACCCCAATGCAGACAGGATTTGTTCCTTAGACATACCGCTCTGGGCGATCCCCTTTATCAGCCAGTCGGGAATGGACAGCAGGCCCTCCGACTTGCCTGCCGTCTCGTACAGCAAGGACTCCACTCCCTCAGCGGCGCCTGTGTCCCCGTCCAGAAACAGCGGCACGTCTCCGGCGGAAGCGCTGTCGATTACCCGGCTGATACTCTCCCGCAGCTGTTCCAGCTCCGCCTGAAGCGCGGCGCGGTCAACGGATTTGCCGGTTGCCGACTGCCGGGCCAGCTCCTCCATGCGCGCCAGACTGTCCTGCACCTCATCCAGGGCAGCTTCCCCTGTCTGCAGGGTTCTCCGGCTCTCCCGGGAGCGGCTCTCCACCTGGCTTGCCTTGTTCATCAGCTGCTGCAGCGTGCCGGAGATGGTAAACCCCGCCGTTCCGGTCAGCTTCTGGCTTCGGGCGCCTTCGGACGGCTTTTCCATCCTGCCCGCCGGCTGATACTGGGGCGCGGCAAAACCTTTTCTTCGAATTGTCAGGTCGTTCATTTCAGCCGTCTCCTTTTCAACTTGCTTTATATAACTATCGGCAAATGGATGAAAAACATAAGAAAACCGCCTTATAAAAGGCGGCCCTTTCCAACGGGCCGGGACGCCCGCATGAAGCTGGAGGGGGTCGTCTGTTTTTACGGACACGTTTTCAAGCGGGGTCAAGGAGCAGGACAAAAATCCATTCCGTTTTGTAGAAAATGGAGAAAAGCAAGATATGGAAAAATTCCCCTTGACATTGAAACAACTTCCACTATAATAATGCTCAGGTATTTTAGTTAAAAAAATTTAGATAAAATACTTGAATATTAAGCGGCCGCTATGGCCCGCGATACAACTGAAAGGACGGTTCATTCAAATGGAAATTACCTTTGAAAATGTGCGTGATATTATTGTGGAGACCCTGAGCTGCGATGCCGGGGATGTCAAGCTGGAGACCAACCTGATTGAGGACCTGGAGGCCGACTCTCTGGAGATTGTAGAGCTGTCCATGGCCCTTCAGGAGAAGCTGGGCGCCGGCATCGAGGACGAGGACCTGGAGAAGATCCACACCGTCCAGGACATTCTGGATTACATCAAGAGCAAGCAGGCGTAAGGGGAGCGCGCAATGGAATTACAGGAGCTTTACGGCCTGATGGACCGCTTTGCCGCCTCCGGGCTGACGGCCCTGGAATGGGAGCGCGGAGAGGAAAAAATCAGCCTGCGCCGGGAGGGGACTGCTTCCCGGACTGTGGCTGCCCCCGCTCCGGTCTCCGTTTCCTCTGTCCCGGAGGGGCGGGAGGAGGGCGAGGTGGTGTCCGCCCCGCTGGTGGGGGTGTTCTACGCCGCCCCCGCCCCCGAGGAGCCCCCCTACGTCACAGCCGGGGCCCAGGTGAAAAAGGGGGACACCCTCTGTCTCATCGAGGCCATGAAGATGATGAGCGAGGTCCCCGCCCCCGCAAATTGCGTGGTGGAGGAGGTCCTGGCTCAGGACGGCGGGGCTGTGGGGATGGGTGCGCCCCTGTTCCGCATCCGGAGGGTGTAAGGCCATGGTAAAGCGTGTGTTGATCGCCAACCGGGGAGAGATCGCCCTGCGGATCATCCGGGCCTGCCGGGAGCTGGATATTGAGACGGTGGCGGTGTATTCCCAGGCTGACGAGAGTTCTCTGGCCGCCCAGCTGGCCACCCAGGCCCTGTGCATCGGCCCGGCCAAAGCGGCGGACAGCTACTTAAATCAGGATGCCATCCTCTCCGCCGCCCTGGCTAGCAAATGCGACGCCATCCACCCCGGCTACGGCTTTTTGTCGGAAAATCCCGACTTTGCCGACCGGTGCGTTCAGGCTGGGCTGAAGTACATCGGTCCCAGCGGCGACGTGATCCGCAAACTGGGCAGCAAGTCCGCTGCCCGCACCCTGGCCCAAAGCGCCGGGGTGCCGGTGGTGCCCGGTTCAGACGGAGCCCTGAAAAACCTCCGCCAGGCCAAGGCTCTGGCCGAGGAGGTGGGCTATCCCGTCCTGCTGAAGGCCTCTGCCGGAGGGGGCGGCCGGGGGATGCGCCAGGCGGACGGCCCCCAGGATATCGACAAGGCCTTTCAGGAGGCCCGGAGCGAAGCGGTGGCCTGCTTCGGTGACGGGGAGCTGTACCTGGAGAAGCTGGTGGTCAACCCCCGGCACATCGAGTTTCAGATTATGGCCGACACCCAGGGCCATGTGGTCCACCTGGGGGAACGGGACTGCTCCATTCAGCGCCGCCGGCAGAAGCTGGTGGAGGAGTCCCCGTCAATGGCCCTCACCCCCGCCCTGCGGGAGGAGATGGGCCGGGCCGCCGTGGCCGCCGCCAAGGCGGCGGTCTATGTGGGGGCGGGGACGGTGGAGTTCGTCCTGTCCCCAGAGGGGCGGTTTTACTTTATCGAGATGAACACCCGTATCCAGGTGGAGCACCCGGTCACCGAGCTGGTCACCGGCATCGACCTGGTGAAGGAGCAGCTCCGGGTGGCTTCCGGCCTGCCCCTGTCCTTTGCCCAGGAGGACGTCAAGGTTACGGGCCACGCCATCGAGTGCCGCATCAACGCCGAGGACCCGGAGCGGGACTTTATGCCCTGCCCGGGGACGACCGCCTTTCTCCACCTGCCCGGCGGGCCGGGGGTGCGGGTGGACACCGCCCTATACACCGGCTATGAGGTGCCCCCTTACTATGATTCCCTGGCGGCCAAGGTGCTGGCCCACGGTTCCACCCGGCTGGAGTCCATCCGCCGGATGCGCCGGGCCCTGGAGGAGCTCATCATCGAGGGCTACCCCACCAACGCCTCCCTGGCCCATTTGATTATGCACGACCCCGAATTTGTACGGGGTCGGTACGACACCGGTTTTCTGGACAAAAATCTGGCCCGGCTGCTGGAGCTGGCCCGGACCTGCGACCGCCTGATGGAGGGAGAGGAAAAGCTTTGAATCAAACATTTTCCCGCCGCCGGGACAGGCTGCTCACCTACCGGGCCATGCGGGAGGGGAAAATCACCTCCTCCCGGCGGACCGGGTGCTCCGCCTGCGGGGAGGAGAGCCCCCAGCTGGAGTGGGACCGCAATTTGCAGGTCTGCCCCAGGTGCGGCTTCCACGCCCCCGTCGGGGCCTACTACCGGCTGTCCAACATTCTGGACCCCGGCTCCTTTCAGGAGCTGGAGGAAAAGCTGTCCCCCGCCGACCCCCTGGCCTTCCCCGGCTATCCGGTCAAGCTGTCTGAACTGGAGCAGTCCACCGGCCTGAAGGATGCCGCGGTGGCCGCCCTGGGCAAAATTGACGGCCGCCGGGCGGTTTTTGCCGTGCTGGACAGCCGATTTTTAATGGGCAGCATGGGCACGGCGGTGGGGGAGAAGGTGACCCGCGCCGCCGAGTACGCCGCCCGGAAAAAGCTGCCCCTGATTATTTTTTCCGCCAGCGGCGGGGCCCGGATGCAGGAGGGCATTTTTTCCCTGATGCAGATGGCCAAAACCGCCGCTGCGGTTCAGCGGTTCCAGAGCGGGGGCGGGCTGTACATCTCCTGTTTTACCCACCCCACTACCGGCGGGGTGACGGCCAGCTTTGCCTCCCTGGGGGATATCACACTGGCCGAGCCCGGGGCCCTCATCGGCTTTGCCGGGCCCCGGGTCATTGAGCAGACCATCAAGGAACAGCTGCCCGAGGGCTTTCAGCGGGCCGAATACCTGCTGGACCACGGCTTTCTGGACCGGATTGTCCCCCGAAGTGAGTGGCGGGCGGTGCTGTCCCAGCTGCTGGCCCTCCATGAGAAGGGAGGACGCCCATGAGCCGCTACAGCCCGGAGGAAAAAGTGAAACTTGCCCGCCACCCGGAGCGTCCGGGCACGGCGGACTTTATCGACGCCCTGTTTACCGACTTCTTTGAGCAGCGGGGGGACCGTCTCTGCGGCGAGGACGGCAGTATTTTCGGGGGCATCGCCCGGTTCCATGGCCGGCCCGTCACGGTACTGGGCCACCGGAAGGGGAAAAACCTGGAGGAAAATCTCACCTGTAATTTCGGTATGCCCTCCCCCGAGGGCTACCGCAAGGCCCAGCGGCTGATGCGCCAGGCGGAGAAATTTTCCAGGCCCATCATCACCTTTGTGGACACCCCGGGGGCATACCCCGGCCGGGAGGCGGAGGAGCGGGGACAGGGGGAGGCCATCGCCCAGTGCCTGGCCCTGATGAGCACTCTGGAGGTGCCAATTATCTCGGTGATTACCGGCGAGGGGGGCAGCGGCGGAGCCCTGGCCCTGGCCGTCGCCAACCGGGTGCTCATGCTGGAGCACGCGGTCTACTCCGTCCTCTCTCCGGAGGGCTTCGCCTCCATTTTGTGGAAGGACTCCGCCCGGGCCGGCGAGGCCTGCGGCGTGATGAAGCTCACCGCCCAGGACCTGCGCCGGGGCGGCATCGTCCAGGGCGTCCTGCGGGAGCCCAAGGAGGGCGCCCATACCGACTGGCAGGCCGCCTTCCGCACGGTGGACGCCGCCCTGACCCATGAGCTGGCCGCCCTGGATAAGCTGAAGGGCCCCGCCCTGGCCAGACAGAGATATGATATGTTCCGCGTTATGGGCCAGAACCTGGCCCCGGCGGGGAGGGAGGAGCCATGAGTGCGCCCCGGATTTTAGCCACCGGCCGGTGTCTCCCGGAGCGGGTGGTGACCAACGAGGATTTGAGCCGGACGGTGGACACCAACGACGAATGGGTGTTCAGCCGCACCGGCATCCACAGCCGCCATTTTTGCACCGGAGAGACCGGCCTGGATTTAGCGGCGAGCGCCGCCCGTCAGGCTATGGGTCGGGCAGGGGTTACGGCGGCAGACATCGGAGTGTGCCTGGTGGGCACCTTCACCCCCGACCACGCCAGCCCATCCACCGCCTGTCTGCTCCAGCGGGAGCTGGGGCTGGAGGAGGACACCCTCTGCTTCGACCTAAACGCCGCCTGCGCCGGCTTTCTCTACGGCCTGAAAACCGCCCACGCCCTGCTGTCCGACGCCCCCCGGCCCTGCGCCCTGGTGGTGGGGGCGGAGGTCATCAGCCGGGTGATGGACCACACCGACCGCAACACCTGCGTCCTCTTTGGAGACGGGGCGGGGGCGGCGGTGGTCCACCGGGAGGAGGACCGCACATGGCACACCGTCTTCGGCTCCCGGGGGGACCCTGAGAGTATCCGGGTCCAGGGGCCGGGGCCGGTCCCCTCCGCCATCCATATGGACGGCAAGGCGGTGTTCCGCTTCGCCGTGGAGGTGGTGGAGAAGTCCCTCCGCCAGCTTTTAGCGGCGGAGGGACTGGCCAGCGTCAACGACCTGGACCTGGTGGTCTGCCACCAGGCCAACGCCCGGATCATCGACTTTGTGGCCAAGCGGCTGGGGGCCCGGGAGGGCCTGTTTTTCAAAAATATGGACCGCTATGGAAACACCTCCGCCGCCAGCATCCCCATCGCCCTGGACGAGCTGACCGAGACGGGAGCCCTGCGGCCCGGTATGCGGATTGTCACCGTGGGCTTCGGCGGCGGTCTCACCTGGGCCGGAGCGCTGCTGCGGTGGTAGGAAAATTGTAGGGGCGCACATTGTGCGCCCGCAAGGATAAAAGGCTTACCAGCGGGCGGACAATGTCCGCCCCTACATAGACATTGTGCCATTCAATAAGGAGTGGGAAACCATGAAATTAAACGAAATCCTGGGGACCGAGTTCCCCATTATCCAGGGCGGCATGGCCAACATCGCCACCGGCGCATTCGCCGCCGCCGTGTCCAACGCCGGAGCCCTGGGCCTCATCGGCGCGGGGGGGATGAACGCGGACACCCTGCGGGAGCACATCCGCACCTGTAAAACCCTTACCGACAAGCCCTTTGGCGTGAACATCATGCTGATGAACCCCGCCGCCGGCGAGATGGCCCAGGTGGTCATTGAGGAGGGCGTAAAGGTGGTCACCACCGGGGCGGGGGTGCCCAGCCAGTTTGTCCCCGCCTGGAAGGAGGCGGGGGTCAAGGTCTTCCCCGTGGTCCCGGCCACCACCCTGGTCCGCCGCCTGGAGCCCCTGGGGGTGGATGGCTTCATTGCTGAGGGCACCGAGTCCGGCGGCCATGTGGGCGAGCTGACCACCATGGCCCTGGTGCCTCAGGTGTGCGAGGTCACCGACCTGCCAGTGATTGCCGCCGGGGGAATCGCCAGCGGGAAACAGCTGGCCGCCGCCCTCGCACTGGGGGCCTGCGGGGTGCAGGTGGGCACCTGCCTGCTGGTGAGTGAGGAGTGCCCCATCCACGACAACTATAAGCAGGCCATCTTAAAGGCCAAGGACAGCGACACCACCGTCACCGGCCGGTCGGTGAACGCCCCGGTGAGGATTCTGAAAAACCAGATGTCCCGGGAGTATTTAAAGCTGGAGCGGGCCGGGGCCGAGCGGATGGAGCTGGAGAAATTTACCTTGGGCTCCCTGCGCCGGGCGGTCTTCGACGGCGACGTGAAAACCGGCTCCCTCATGTGCGGCCAGAACGCCGGACTGCTCCACGAGATACGCCCCCTGCGGGCCATTCTGGAGGAGCTGTGCTCCGGCTGCCGGGATACGGTCCGCCGCCTGGCGGAGGAGGTTTAGCATGAAATTAGCCTTTGTATACGCCGGACAGGGCAGCCAGCATGTGGGCATGGGGAAGGATTTTTATGAGGAGTTTCCCCGGTTTGCCGAAGTGTTTGACCACGTCCCAGTGGATTTCGACCTGAAGGAGCTGTGTTTTGACGGCCCCGAGGAGAAGCTGGCCCAGACCCGTTACACCCAGCCCTGCATGGCGGCCTTCGCCGTGGGGGTGACCGACCTGCTGTATCAGGAGGGCATCCGCCCTCAGCTGGCGGCGGGGCTGTCGTTGGGGGAGTACTCCGCCCTGTACGCCGCCGGGGTGTTCAGCCGGGGGACAGTGATCTCCACGGTGGCCCTCCGGGGCCGGGCCATGGAGGAAGCCGCCGCCGGATTGGACTGCTCCATGACCGCCGTGCTGGGCCTGGACCGGGAGAAGCTCCAAAAAGCTTGCGATGGGGCGGCGGAGCTGGGTGTGGTCCAGATTTGCAACTACAACTGCCCCGGCCAGCTGGTCATCGGCGGGGAGAAGGCCGCCGTGGACAAGGCCGGGGGGCTGGCGAAGGAGCTGGGGGCCAAGCGGTGCATGCCCCTGAAGGTGAGCGGCCCCTTTCACACCCGGCTGATGAAGCCTGCCGGGGATGCATTGGCCGCCCACTTTAAGACCATCGACTTCCAGCCCATGGCCCTGCCCGTCTACTTCAACTGCCTGGGCGGCCCCATGGGGACGGGGGATACCATCCCCGCCCTGCTGGAGCGGCAGGTCCAGTCCTCCGTCTACTGGGAGGACACTATCCGCCGCATGGAGACGGATGGCATCGACACCGCGGTGGAGATCGGCCCGGGGAAGGCCCTGTGCGGTTTCTTCAAAAAGACCGCCCCCGGCATCAAGACCTACCACATCGACACAGCGGCGGACTTCTACAGTGTGGTCTCCGCCCTGAAAGGAGCAACGGCATGAGCTTAAAAGGAAACGTGGCCCTGGTCACCGGCGGCAGCCGGGGGATCGGACGGGCCATCTGTGTGGAGCTGGCCCGGCAGGGGGCGGCGGTGGCCGTCAACTACGCGGGCAACAGCGACGCGGCGGAGGAGACAGTGCAGCTTTGCCGGGCGCTGGGGGTGGAGGCGGAGGCCTTTCAGTCCGACGTGGCCGACCCCGCCGCCTGCGACGCCCTGGTGGCGGCGGTGAAGGAGCGCTTCGGCCGGCTGGACATTCTGGTAAACAACGCCGGCATCGCCCGGGATGGCCTGCTCATGACCGCCAAGGAGGAGGACTTTTCCCAGACCCTGGACACCAACCTGAAAGGGGCCTACTTCTGCACCAAGGCGGCGGCCAAGGTGATGCTGCGGCAGAAGTACGGGCGGATCGTCTGCCTGTCCAGCATCGTGGGCCTGCGGGGCAACCCGGGCCAGACCGCCTACGCCGCCAGCAAGGCGGGGGTGATCGGCCTGGTGAAAGCCGCCGCCAAGGAGCTGGCCGGGCGGGATATCACCGTCAATGCTGTGGCCCCCGGCTTTATCGAGACCGACATGACCGCCGTTCTGCCCGAGAAGGCCAAGACGGCCATGTTGGGGACCATCCCCAAGGGCCGCCCCGGTTCCCCCGAGGAGGTGGCCCGTGCGGTGGCCTTCTTCGCCGGGCCGGAGTGCGGCTACATCACCGGACAGGTGCTGTGCGTGGACGGCGGCATGGCGGTGTGACCTTATATGTCCTGTAGGGGCCGCCGCCCACGGCGGCCCGCCTGAAATTGCCTGCGGGCCGCTGAGGGCAGCGGCCCCTACAAAGCGTCTGAAGCAACTGGCGCAGAAGGGAAGAAGCACAATGGAAAAACGCAGAGTGGTAATCACCGGCATGGGAACCGTCAACCCGGTAGGAAATTCCGTGGCCGAGAGCTGGGCGGCCGTCAAGGCCGGGACATGCGGCATCGGCCCCATTACCCGGTACGATACGACGAATATGAAGGTGAAGCTGGCCGGAGAGGTAAAGAATCTGGACCTGGACGCCCTGTTGGGCAAGCGGGAGACCAAGAAGATGGACCGCTTCACCCAGCTCTCCCTGGCGGCCGCCGACGAGTGCATGGCCGACACCGGCCTGGACCGGGAGAAGGAGAATCTGGACCGCTGCGGGGTAATCTTCTCCAGCGGCATCGGCGGCTTCGAGATGGTGGGTCAGGCCCACCAGCGGGGGAGCGAGCGGGGCTGGGATTCGGTCTCTCCCTTCATGATCCCCATGATTATCTCCAACATGGCGGCGGGCCATATGGCCATCCGCTACGGCTTCAAGGGCATGTGCTCCTGCGTGGTAACCGCCTGCGCCGGAGGGACCAACGCCGTGGGCGACGCCTTCCGCCACATCCGGGACGGTTACGCCGAGGTAATGCTGTGCGGCGGCGGCGAAGCTGCGGTTACCCCTCTGGCCATGGGGGGCTTTACCGCTATGAAGGCCCTCCACGAGGGGAGCGACCCCCTGCGGGCCTCCATCCCCTTTGACGCTGAGCGCTCCGGCTTTGTCATGGGCGAGGGGGCGGGCGCCCTTTTGCTGGAGGAGCTGGGCCACGCCCAGGCCCGGGGGGCAAAAATTTACGCCGAGGTGGTGGGCTACGGCGCCAACTGCGACGCCCACCACATCACCGCCCCTGCTCCCGGCGGAGCGGGCGGGGCCGCCTGCATGGGGCAAGCTCTGGCCGACGCGGGAATTGCCCCCCAGGCGGTGGACTACATCAACGCCCACGGCACCTCCACCGCCCTGAACGACGAGAGCGAGACGGCAGCCATTCACACGGTGTTCGGAGACCACGCCGGGGAGCTGATGGTCAGCTCCACCAAGTCCATGACCGGACACCTGCTGGGGGCCGCCGGCGCGGTGGAAGCCATCTTTACCGCCCTGGCCCTGGGGGAGGGCTTTGTCCCGGCCACCATCGGCTGGCAGGTGCCCGACCCGGCCTGCGACCTGGATATCGTCCCCAACCAGGGGCGGGCGGCGGAGATCAAGGTTGCCCTGTCCAACTCCCTGGGCTTCGGGGGACACAACGCAGCCATCGTGCTGAAAAAGTGGGAGGAATAAAAAATGGATCTGAATATCGACCAGATCGAGACCATTCTGCCCCATCGCTACCCCTTCCTGCTGGTGGACAGGATTACCGAATGCACCCCTGGCGAGGGGGCGAAAGGAATCAAGTGTGTCACCGCCAACGAGCCCTTCTTTCAGGGCCACTTTCCCGGCTTCAAGGTGATGCCCGGAGTGCTTATCATCGAAGCCCTGGCTCAGGTGGGGGCGGTAGCCATTCTTACCGAGTCGGGCTCCGAGGGCAAGCTGGCTCTTTTCGGCGGCATCAAAAATGCCCGGTTTAAGCGCCAGGTCCGCCCCGGCGACGTGCTGGAGCTGGAGTGCCAGCTCACCGCCCGGAAGGGGCCGGTGGGCTTCGGCACAGCCGAGGCCCGGGTGGACGGCAAGCTGGCCTGCAAGGCGGAGCTCACCTTTGCCCTCACCGACCGCCCCCCTTGCGAAACAGGAGGTTCTCTGGTATAATGGCCTTAGTCCGCAACAAGAGGGAGAGAAATAAGGTGCTGGAGAAGAGCTTTGACAGAATCTACACCAAATTTAAGCTGCACTTTTATCAGGCTGTCTTTACCAGGTTTCAGACCCGGGAGGCCAGCCTGACGGCGGTAGAGACCTTCTGTATGGAGATTATCCGAGCTTTGGACGAACCCACCATCAACGAGTTCGCCTCCTTTGCCAATATCTCGTCTCCCAACGCCGCCTACAAGGTAAACAGCCTGATTCGGAAGGGGTATGTGGAAAAGGTCCAGTCTCCCAACGACCGCCGGGAGTACCACCTGCGGCCCACCCAAAAGTTTCAGGACTACTATAACCTGAGCAGCACCTATGTACGGCAGGTTATGGACCGGGTGCGGGAGCGCTTTACCCCGGAGGAGGTAGCTCAGATGGACCGTGTGCTGGAAATTGTGGGCCAGGAGCTAATGCCGGAGGTCAACCTGAAATAGGGATTATATCAGCTAAACAATTTTGGATAACTCCCGTGTGTCATGGTGATTTATAATTTTTATAAACATAAAAACAGGCCAGATGTGAGAACATCTGGCCTATCTGAACTCTCTTATTTATTGCATTCCTTTGGCCTAATCAAGCCGTATCTAATCGCAAACGCCCTTGCAATTATCTCAAATACACGCCTATTGAAAAGAGAGCGAAAATGCTGAATCAACAAGAAAGACTGTCAGATATCAAACCTGACAGCCTTTTTGTGTGTATTGATGAGTTACTGCTTGACCCAATTTATTTTGGTATATAGATTGCTTGCCGCCCCCTTTATGTAATCTTATCACAGAAGATCACCGGCATTGGTAGTATAATAAATACATAATTTCTGGGAGGTCATAATATGGAAACCAAAACAAGAGTGAAGCGGAGAGCTTTCGTTCGTACAGATGACTGCGTCGCCTGCGGGTGCTGCGCGAGAGTGTGTCCCCTGTCCGCCGTTCAAGTCTGGCGCGGGGTTTATGCAAAGGTTGATCCAGAACGATGCGTAGGCTGCGGCAAATGCGCGAAGGAGTGCCCCGCGTCCGTGATTGAAATTCAGGAGGTGCAGGGATGAAAAAGCGCTGGTATGACTACCTTTGGATCGTGGAACTGACCTATATGGCGTTGGGATTTTTCAATATCCTGTTCGCCTGGCTGGGCATGGTTTTCTTTTGCGTTCCGCTGATTATCTCCCTGGTATGGGGCACAAAGGGCTACTGCAACCGCTACTGCGGCCGTGGGCAGCTGTTCGGCCTGCTGGGCGGACGCTTCGGCCTGTCCCGGAAAAAGGACATTCCCAAGTGGATGAAAAGCAAGTGGTTCCGCTATGGATTTTTGATTTTCTTCTTCATCATGTTCTTCCAGATGCTGTGGAATACCTATCTGGTCTTCGCCGGCGTACAGAATCTCAGGCAGGCGGTGACTCTGCTGTGGACCTTCAAGCTGCCCTGGCACTGGGCCTATCACGGCACCTTCTTCTCCCCTGGTGTTGCCCAGTTCGCCTTCGGATTTTACAGCGTCATGCTGACCTCTACCACGCTCGGCATGATGACCATGGTCCTGTTTAAGCCCCGTAGCTGGTGTGTCTACTGTCCCATGGGCACCATGACCCAGCTGATCTGTAAAGCCAAGAGCGGCGGGCGGTAATTTTATCGCAGTTTTACATAAGAAAGAGGAGGATAAAGGATGGGATTTTTTGATTTTCTGCACGGCCCTGATATCAACCAGGGCGTTGAAGAGTATGGTGGACTGGAGGGCGCGGTCCTGCTGGATGTCCGCACGCCTCAGGAGTACCGGGAGGGGCACATCCCCGGCAGCGTCAACGTCCCTCTGCAATCCCTGAGCACGGCAGATCAGATTCCCGCCGGGAAGGACGCCCCGCTTTTTGTCTACTGCTACAGCGGAGCCAGGAGCGGCCAGGCAATCCGTCTTCTGGCCGGAATGGGCTATACCAACACAAAAAATATTGGCGGCATTGCCGCCTACAAGGGAAAGGTGGAACGTTGAAATGAAAGTTGTCATCATCGGCGGCGTAGCGGGAGGAGCCACGGCAGCGGCCCGGCTGCGCCGGCTGGACGAACAGGCGGAGATCGTGGTCTTTGAGCGGTCGGGATACGTCTCCTACGCCAACTGCGGCCTGCCCTACTACATCGGCGGGGTGATCGAGGACCCCGAAGCCCTGACCCTCCAGACGCCGGAGAGCTTCTTCGCCCGTTTCCGGGTGGATATGCGGGTGCGCCATGAGGTCACCGCCCTCCACCCGGACAGGAAAACCGTCTCCGTCAAGAACCTGGAGACCGGGGAGGAATTTGAGGAGAGCTATGACAAGCTCCTCCTCTCCCCCGGTGCCAAGCCCACCCAGCCCCGGCTCCCCGGTGTGGGGCTGGAAAAGCTGTTCACCCTGCGGACGGTAGAGGACACCTTCCGCATCAAGGACTACATCAATGCCCATCATCCCAAGTCCGCCGTCTTGGCCGGCGGCGGCTTCATCAGCCTGGAGCTGGCGGAGAACCTGCGGGAGCTGGGGATGGAGGTCACCATCGTCCAGCGGCCCCGCCAGCTGATGAACCCCTTCGACCCGGACATGGCCGCCTTCATCCACGGCGAGGTCCGGCGGCACGGTATCCATCTGGCCCTGGGTCACACCGTGGAGGGCTTCGCGGAGCAGAATGGCGGGGTGGATGTGCTGCTGAAGGACGCAGCCCCACTCCACGCCGACATGGTGGTACTGGCCATCGGCGTCACCCCGGACACCGCCCTGGCCAAGGAGGCGGGACTGGAGCTGGGGCTCAAGGGCAGCATCGTGGTCAACGACCGGATGGAGACCTCTGTCCCGGACATCTACGCTGTAGGGGACGCGGTCCAGGTGAAGCACTTTGTCACCGGACAGGACGCGGTAATCTCCCTGGCGGGCCCCGCCAACAAGCAGGGCCGCATCGCGGCGGACAACATCTGCGGCGGGGACAGCCAGTATCAGGGCAGCCAGGGCAGCTCCGTGATTAAGGTCTTCGACCTGACGGCTGCGGCCACCGGCGTCAACGAGACCAACGCCAAAAAGGCCGGTATGGATGTGGATACGGTGGTCCTGTCCCCCATGAGCCATGCGGGCTACTACCCCGGCGGCAAGCTGATGACCATGAAGGTGGTCTTTGAACGGGAGACCTGCCGTCTCCTGGGGGCTCAGATCGTGGGCTATGAGGGGGTGGATAAGCGGATCGACGTGCTGGCAACCGCTATCCGCGCCGGAATGACGGCCATCCAGCTGAAGGACCTGGACCTGGCCTACGCGCCGCCCTACTCCTCCGCCAAGGACCCGGTGAATATGGCGGGCTTTATGGTGGAAAACCTGGCAAAAGGAGTTGTGAAGCAGTTCCATACGGAGGATGTGGCCACCCTGCCCCGGGACGGCAGCGTGACCCTGCTGGACGCCCGGACGGCGGAGGAGTACGCCGGGGGCCATATCGAGGGCTTCCGAAACATCCCCGTGGATGAGCTGCGGGAGCGGCTGGCGGAGATTGAACCCGGCAAACCGGTCTATGTGATCTGCCAGAGCGGTCTGCGCAGCTACATCGCCTGCCGGATTCTGGCCGGGTACGGCTATGAGGTCTATAATTTTGCCGGAGGCTTCCGCTTCTACGACGCGGTAACCAATGACCGCCGGCTGATCCAGTTGGCCACAGCCTGCGGGATGGACCAGTAAATGATGAATACCCCTCCTCAAGCTCCAGCGGAGCTGAGGAGGGGTATTTTCATGTATCCCGCAGAGCGGTCAGCTTTTTTGCATCCAGAAGCTCCACCGTGCCCCGGGACAGCCTGACCATGCCCTCTCCCTGCAAATAGCGGAGCATCCGGGTGACCACCTCCCGGTGGGTCCCCAGGTGGTTGGCGATGGTCTCGTGGGTGATGGACAGCCGGTCCGTCTTTTCAATCGCTGCTTCCTCCAGAAGAAAAGCAGCCACCCGCTTATCCATGCTCTTCCACATAACCTGTTCCACCAGCCACATGACCTCAGAAAACCGGGCGGCCATGACCTCGTTGGTGTAGTTGGACAGGGGAGCGGACTGCTCCATAATACTCCGGTACACCTCTGCGGGAATGACCCAGAGGCCGGTGTCCTTCTCCGCCTCAATGGTGATGTCAAACTGCGCGCTCCGCAGCATGCAGGAGGCGGAAAACAGGCAGATATCCCGGTCAAACAGACGGTAAATGGTAATTTCGCGCCCCTCGTCGGAAAGGATGTAGGCCCGGAGCTGCCCGGACTTCACCAGCAGCAGCCCGGTGCAGTCCGCGCTGCCGTTGTGGATGACCGTCCCCTTTTTGATTTCACGAAAAACCAGATTGTCCAGAATGCGGCTCTGCTGGTCCGCTGACAATCTATCCCATACAGGAAAGCAGCTTTGAAACTCCATTATCCGCCGCATTTGCCCCCATTTCCGGCACAGCCGTGCTTATCCTCGCCGCAATGGCCGTGATGGTCATGGTGGTCGCAGTGGACATCATCATAGATTTCCACCTGGCCGGTGTGCCCGAAGTGCTGGAACACCTGACCGTTTTCATAGGGTACCGCAATTCTCATGTTTGAGTTTCCTCCCTTTTTAAGCCGCCCTTCTCTTCGTGGGAAGCCGCTAACATATGATGAAAATAAAATACTCTATATTACGAAAAAAATCAAGCTACTATGAAATTTTAAGCGGCTGTTTTTAATTGGAGCTGTGATCACGTTTCAGTCAGTGTGCCGTGGTGTTGCAGTGATCCTCCTTATAGTAGAGACCCACCCACTGGTGGATACTCTGCAAAATCGGTACGATAGACTATGAGCATACAAAAACTGCTCTAATTCCTGTTCTACCTGCACCATCTTGTTTGCCTTGGGCACGTCGATGTGGTATCCTCGCGTAACAACCATATCAAGTTCACGCAGAGTGTCCAGCCCTTCTGGGGCCACAATATGCCATTTATAGTTTTCGCAAATTACCTCAATCGCTCAATGTTACACAGTCCTTTTCGGCTCCTGGCTGTCCATATAACAACGCTGCAGCCGAAACATTTTTTCGAACGATTAAGGCTGAGTCAGTACAAAATATGAGTATGACCGCAATGGCAACATCAGCCGCATCCTCCTCCCTGCCGGCGGCGAGATTCTGCGGGAGTATGACGCCGCCGACCGTCTGGTTGCGGAAACGCACAGGGAGAAGGCCAGCGGCATCCAGGACCGTACCCAGTTCTCCTATGACGCTGCCGGGAACCTGATTGAGATCACCGACAACCAGGGCCGCATGGTACGCAAGACCGACCGAAACGGGATAACAGTGGAGTTTGGCTACAACCTCTACAGTGCTCCCCTATTCAAAAGAACAGAAGATGGCGCTCCAATGTCATTATATGTTTTGCGGAAACGGGAGCGTATTGGAGGAAGAGTGACTTCATATCTGCAGAGGAAATGCGACGTGAGGGATATATGGTTGCAGAAGGGGCTAAACCGCCCATGCCAAAAGAATAATCATGAATTTGTCATCGCTATAGAGAAATGTGTTCGAAGAAAATTAGCCATTGTTTTTATCAGCCTTAATGCCAATATGTGCGATTAGGCTATAACCTCCCAGAAATTTGGTCAGGAGATCATGAAGAAAGAGATCCGGAACCTGCTAGGTGTTCAGCTTGCCCAGCTATTGCCCCCATATCACCGTGGAACTGGATTAAACCGCCGAGAGCTACACTATTGGGCTTCGGCAGAAATATGTGCCTTACTTGGTGCTATCGGTGGTGTATATACGGGTTTATCTCGTGATATGGGGCGTGATACTGTCGAAAAACGGCGGTAGTAGCTGCGCAACAGGGCAGGCCCTAGTGATGGGGCCTGCCCTCATAAGTAATGATAGGGGAGTAAGAACAATGGGAGTAAAGAAAGGCTACGATACATTAGAGCCCCTGCGCGTACAATTTGGGATCCCGGTCATCAGTATCACCTTTTTTGATATTGCCGAACAGTATAATGACCATGGGCTGCTGACCTTTCGCGCTGTTGTGCCGGAGGATGTGACCTAAGCCGCAAACACAACTTTCTGATATAGTGGTATTTGCAACTAACTATCAGCATCAAACTTCATATGTAACAGTGGCGGGAAATGAAAAATAGCCCTCTGTGGTTCACCGGACAGGTTCCGGCGAACCACAGAGGGCTGCTTGCCTTTATGAAAGACTGATCTCGGAGTGGTGGGGAGTTCGACTCACCTTATTGAGAAAAAAGGGCTTTTTGCATCTCCGGTTTCGTTATTTTGAAAAAACGGAGTCTGATTTTTGATTTACAAACTTTTTGAGCTATATTTTCTTGATTTCTTCGCATTTACGCAAAAACACCGCATTTTCATGCGGTGTTTTTGCTGTGCATCTTTTTTATCAACACATTTTGGTGCGGCTGACGGGAGTCGAACCCGTACGCCCGTCCGGACACAAGCACCTCAAGCTTGCCAGTCTACCAATTCCAGCACAGCCGCAAAGCACGGTCATTTTCAGACCGCTAGGCTATTATACTGTCCTTGCGACAATTTGTCAACGGTTTTTTCAAGTTTTTATGCCCAGTGTAAATTGGTATGGCAATCTATCCGCCCTGTTCAGCCTGGCATTTCTTGACTTCTTCCATGGATAACCCCACATATTCAGTGTTTTTCAAGCGCTAACGTACCATCAGACAATATTCATCTCTTTAATACCGTCTCACTACTGCCACTACCCTGCCGATAATTTCAGCATAGGTGCCGTCGATTGGCTCATAATCCGGGTTTTCGGGCAGGAGCCAGACCTGGCCATTTTTCCGCTGGTAGGTTTTCACGGTGGCCTCGTCCTCAAAGAGGGCCACCACAATCTCACCATTGTGGACCTCCTGCTGGCGGCGGACCACCACCAGATCGCCGGGGAGAATACCGGCATTCAGCATGGACTCCCCCCGGACCCGCAGGGCGAAGTGCTCACCGGACAGGCCCTGGGTGTCGAAGGTGAGGTAGTCCTCAATGCACTCCTGAGCCAGAATGGGAGATCCAGCGGCTACATTGCCTACAATGGGCACCTGGTTAGCATGGGGATCGGTCTCCTCGGCCACAGGCCCTAACGAGACACCGGGCAGGGAGATGGCCCGTGTCTTCCCCTCGGCCTTGACGATGACGCCAGCTTCCTCCAGTCCTTTCATGTGAAAATGGACGGTGGAAGGGGATTTCAGGCCCACAGCCGCCCCGATCTCGCGCACAGAGGGGGGATAGCCGTGTTCATTGGTAAAGGAGAGAATAAAATCGTAAATTTCTTGCTGTTTCCTGGTCAGTTTGGCCATAATAACGGCTCCTTTCAGCGGGAACATCCCAGTGCGACTGTAAATGGAATATTAGCATTATAACATAAATAGTTCCGCCTGTCAAACAAATGTTTCAAAATTTTGGAACGCACAAATACACCCCAGCCTGTCAGTCCAACTGTGTGGTCCAGTGTTCTGCATGGTAAGCATCATAGCACAGCCTGATTTGTTCCCGGGTAATTTTTCCGGTGGATAGGGGCGGCAGCTTGTCCAGCGTAAACCACTGGCTGTCCAGCGTCTCCAAATTAGGCTGAAAGGAGCCGCCCAGCAGCTCGCACAGTACAAGCACCTTGCAGACGCCGTAGGCATTCATAGGCCGGTTGTGTCTGTGCTGGTCCTGAAGGGCGACCACCAGCCTGGGGACAACGTCCAGCCCGGACTCCTCCCGGACCTCCTTCACCGTATTTTCCGCCACGGTGATGTCCACATCCGCCCAACCCCCGGGCAGAGACCAGAGACCGTCGCTCTCCTGCACCAGAAGGATTTTCTCGTTCTGGATAATGGCAGCCCGGGTTTCCAGCTTGGGGGTCTGGTAGCCCGACTCGTTGCAGAACAGGTCTTTCACCTTTTCGATGGAGAGGTCGGTATACTGGGACATAATTTCAGCGGAGATGTTCCGAATACGCTCATAGCGCTCCAGGTCGAATTTGTCGTGTCCATATTCCAGGCCGGCCTGGGCCAGAGCCTGGAGCTCTACAGCCCATCTCAGCCATTGCGGGTGTTGTTTCATCCGATTTTCTCCTTTACAGCGGCGGCATTTCAGGCTGGTCGGCGGCGTCGGAGGCAGCCAGCAGGCGGGCGTCGTAGAACCCGGCCCGGGCGGTCTCCCGGTAGGGCGTCAGCCACAGGAATACCGGGGTTGTGACCAGCGTGCTCAAGATAAGCACCGGCGGGGAGCTAATCACCGCCATAGCCTTGCTGTACTGCATCTCGTCCAGAATAATCTGGGGGAAGGACAGTCCGGCCCGGTCCAGGAAGAAGAGGATTACCATAAGGGTCAGGAAGAGATTAATGAGCTCCCAGCCCACAAAGGAGAACTCCAGCTTGAACAGCTCCCACTTCCAGCCCCGCATCAGATCAGCGCTGCGGCGGATGGGAGCTGTGGGGCCGTCGTCCGGCCGGTCGGCCAGCAGATAGGGGGCCAGGGCGTAGCGCAGTTGAAGGACGATGATGGTGGCGATCAGTCCGGCAAAGAAGAGGAAGAGGGTAAACATTCCCAGCCCTGCTCCGGCCCCGGCAATCAGCAGAATGAACACCGGCATAGCCAGCGTAAAGGCGACTACCAAATACCACCCCAGCACCCGGAGATAGATGCCCAGCTCCATCACAATTACCCGTCCGGCCACCGAGAAGCCCTGCATCAGGGAATTCACCCCCGGATCCAGCTGCCGCCAGGTCCACAGGGCCCACAGGCACATGCCGAAGTGGACAACGGTGGTGTAGAGATTCAGCAGCAGCTGAAAGAACAGATGGATGGTCTGGCTGTTGGGCAGGGGGATCAAGCTGATAAGCCAGGACAGCCCGACAGTCATAGCCAGATAGGCCAGGGCCACCACCCAAAATTTCGGGTCGGTGAGGGTCATCCGCTCCCTGGATTGGCGTTTCAGTTCCTTGCAGTCAATTTCCATGTAATAATCTCCGATCTGAAAGATACGTTTATTATATGACAAAAGCGGGACGGGGGCAACCCCGTCCCACAAAATTTGCTTATTCCCACTTCTCCATAACCTGCTTGATCTGTTCGGCCAGCTTGGCCAGATCCTTGTTGGAGCGCCCCCGGCTGCGATTGACCAGGTCGGCCAGGTCCCGGGATACGTCCTGGAGACGCAGGTAGGCGGCGGAGGGGACGGCAGCGGAACCGGCAAGCGTTTTCTTCACCTCCAGCACCACGCCCTTGGCCAGCATGCAGTTGGTGGCCAGGTCGTAGACCTCCTCATAGAGGGGGGCGTGGGCGGGGATGCCCCGCTGGTTCAGGTCGTGGGCGAACAGCTCGGTAACCTCGCTGTCCCCGTGGACCACAAAGACCTGCTTGGGGGTAGGAGAGAAGTGCTCCACCCACTCCAGCAGATGGTCCCGGTCGGCGTGGGAGCTCAGGCCCTTGAAGTTGACAATCTTGGCCCGGACGGAGATGTCCTCGCCAAAGAGCTTCACATGCCGGGCTCCCTCCAGCAGGTGCCGGCCCAGGGTGCCCTCCCCCTGATAGCCCACGAACACCACGGCGCACTCGGGCCGCCAGAGGTTGTGCTTCAGGTGGTGGCGGATGCGTCCGGCGTCGCACATGCCGGAGGCGGAGATGATGATTTTGGGCGTCTTGTCGTCGTTCAGCGCCCGGGACTCCTCGGTGGACTGGGTGAGGGTGAGGCCGGGGAAGGTGAACAGGTTTTCGCCCCCTTGAATGACGGCGATGGCGTCGTCGTCCAGGTAGCCCTTCAGGTTGCCCGAATAGATTTTGGTAGCCTCGGTGGCCAGAGGGGAGTCCACATAGACCTTAAAGCTGGGCAGCGACTGGACCAGACCGTCTCGCTTGATCTCCCGCAGGTAATACAGCAGCTCCTGGGTACGCCCCACGGCGAAGGAGGGGATAATGATGTTGCCCCCCTTGGAGAAGACTTCGTCAATGAGGGCGGCCAGGGCCCCGGTGTAGCTCTCCGGGGGCTCGTGGTTCCGGTCGCCGTAGGTGGACTCCATCACCACATAGTCGGCGGTGTCCACAAAGGAGGGGTCCCGGATAATGGGCTGGGCCTCGTTGCCCAGGTCGCCGGAGAAGACGATTTTTTTGGTCACCCCGTCCTCGGTGGCCCAGAGCTCCAGAATGGAGGAGCCCAGCAGGTGGCCCGCGTCGTTAAAGCGGACCTGCACCCCCTCGCACAGGTCAAAGCGCCAGCCGTACTCCACCGTCTCCAGCATGTGGATGGCCTCCTCGGCGTCCATCAGGGTGTACAGCGGCTCCACCGGGGGCAGGCCGGCACGCTTGCCCTTCTGGTTGTGCCAGTTGGCGTCCCCCTCCTGGATGTGGGCGGAGTCCCGGAGCATCACAGACATGAGCTGCGCGGTCAGGCCGGTGGTGAGGATGCGGCCGTTGAAGCCCTCCTTCACCAACAGGGGCAGCCGGCCGGAGTGGTCAATGTGGGCATGGGTGACCAGAACGTAGTCGATGTAATTGGGGGCAAAGTCCAGGGCGTTGTCGTCGTGCTCATCCTTGCCCTGCTCCAACCCACAGTCAATGAGGATTTTCTTGCCGTTGACCTCCAGGCAGTGACAGCTGCCTGTTACCGCGTGGGCGGCGCCGAAAAATGTCAGTTTCATGGGGCGGCCTCCTTATGTCGAAAATGGTTGTCTTTATTGTACACCATTCCCCGGGAAAAAGCTACAGGAAATTGTTAATTTTTACTGATAACGTTTTAGCCCTTCTCCGGAGGGGTTATGCGGGGCAAGGTTTCTGTCCTTACAATAACAGGCATACCCCCCGCCCCGCCCCCATAGGATAGAGGGAAAGGGGGAATTTTCATGGCATTTGTGGACGACCGGGCCCGTCCCGAGATGGCCCATCACATTATTCTGGAGGAGCGGGAGCAGCTGTCCATCTCCGGCGTAGAGGAGGTGGAGAGCTTTGACGAGAGCACCATCCTGCTCATCACGGCCCAGGGGACGCTGGAAATCCAGGGGGAGGGACTGCACATCGAGAAGCTTTCCCTGGACGGGGGCGACCTGCGGGTAGAGGGCCGGGTGAATGCCCTGCTGTACGAAGCGGATGAAGGACGCCGGGGGGGCGGCTTCTTTTCCCGGCTGCTGGGCGGATGAACGTCGATGTATTGCAGCAGGGCCGCGCCCTTTGTCAGGCTCTGCTGCTGGGGGGCGCTATGGGGGTGGTTTACGACCTCTTCCGTATCCTGCGGGTGCGGGTAAGGGCGCCGTTGGTTGGGCCGCTGCTGGACCTGCTGTTTTGGCTGACTGCCACAGCGACCCTGTTCCTCTGGTCCCAGAGCGCCTGGGGCGGACAGGTAAGGCTGTACGGAGCGGCCTTCTGTGTGGTGGGCGGAGCCCTCTATTTTGGGACAATCAGCCCCTGGCTGCTGCGTCTGGGCTACCTGGGAGCCGATCTGATGGCCGCACTTTTGGGCATTTTGACCTTTCCGCTGGGGGTGGCGAGGGCAATTCTGAAAAAAATCAGAAAAATTGTAAAAAACATCTTCCTTTCCGGAACGAAATGGTATAGAATAGAAGCCACAACAGAGCAGTTGGATACTGCCGCCCGACGCCGTGTCCTTCGGGAGAGAGGAGAGAGCGCCCATGACCTTCAAACGAGCCGGTTTTTTGACCAAGATCGTGGTCTTGGGACTGCTGATTTATATGGCCACCTCTCTGCTGGACCTGAGAGGAAAAATTCAGGACGTCCAGACCCAACGGGACGACCTGGTCCGGCAGGTGACCGACCAGCAGCTGGAAAACCAAAAGCTGAAAGACGCCATCGCAAACAGCGATGACCCTGAGATGCTGGAGCAGGTTGCCCGGGACCGGGGCTATGTGGAAAAGGACGAAACTCTGTTCATCGACGTGGCCAACTGACCGACTGCAGTGTGTGCTGTGAAATTTACAAGGGAGGATTTGTCGCTTCAATGGAGTTAGGAGTAGGGGCCATCGTGGATGGCAAGGTGACAGGTATTACTAAGTTCGGGGCTTTTGTGGCCTTACCGGAGGGGAAATCCGGGCTGGTCCATATTTCGGAGATCGCCTATTCCTATGTGAATGAGGTGAGTGACCATCTGCGCGAGGGGCAGGAGGTCAAGGTGAAGATTATCAGCATCGACCAGGCCAACCGGATCAACCTGTCCATTAAACAGGTGGAGCCCCCGCCCCAGCGTGCTCCCAGACCGAGCGGCGGCCCCCGCCAGGGGGGCGGCGGACGTCCTCCCCGCCAAGGCGGCGCCCAGCGCCCCATGGGCTTTGTCCACCAGGCCCCCAAGGAGCCCACCGACTTTGAGGACCGTCTCAAGCAGTTTATGCAGTCCTCCGACAGCAAACTGTCTGAGCTGCGTTACATCGAGAAGAAGGGCGGAAACCGCCGCGGCGGCGGCCGCCGGTAATTCCTGCGTGTTTTCCAGGGGCCGTCTGTCAAGGCGGTCCCTCTTTTGTCTCCTTTGGCAAGGAAGGCAAAAAAAGACGCCCTCAAAAAGGGCGTCCATGTGCGGGGAGAGACTCGCACAAAGCATATTGGTCGAGCTGGGACAAGTCTACCATAATTTCCCAATTCAGTCAATGGGAACCTTTGTCGAATTTTACCGGCCAATGGAAAAGAGGGAGTTTATCCATGACAGAAGAGGAACGGATTTTCAGCGGACAGCTTTTCGAGCCCAGGTCCCCGGAGCTGGTGGAGAAAAAGCGAAAGGGCCACCGGCTCAGCCAGGACTACAACGCCCTTTACGAGGAGGACCGCCAGGCCAGAGAGCACATCCTGGCCGAGCTGCTGGGAAAAATCGGGGAGGGCTCCACCCTGCTGGGCCCGATCCGCTTCCACTACGGCTGTCACACCGAGATCGGGAGCCACTGCTTTATCAACTTTAACTTCACCGTCCAGGACGACGCCCGGGTGAAAATTGGCGACCACTGCAATTTTGGGCCCAACGTGACCATCGTCACTCCCCTGCACCCCATGCAGGCCGACGAGCGCCGGGGCATCCTCTGCGGCGACGGGGTGGAGCGGTTCCTGTGCTACGCCAGGCCGGTCACCATTGGGAACGACTGCTGGTTTGGGGCCAATGTGGTGGTCTGTCCGGGGGTGACCATCGGGGACGGCTGCGTCATCGGCGCGGGGAGCGTGGTGACGAAGGACGTCCCGGAAAACTCCTTCGCCGCGGGGAACCCCGCCCGGGTGATCAGCCCCATCACGGCGGAGGATACCATCCATAATCTGTTCAGCGAGCTGTACTGACCCCGGCTCGCGGGGGAGGGAAAATACTATGCCCACCTGGAGCGGAACAAGAAAAAAGCTGGAAACGGACTACCTCTGTCCCGCCCTGCGGGGGAGGGTGCGGTATTTCGCCACCACCTACCGGGAGAGCCACGACCGGGAGGGCCGGGCGGCCATCCTGGTGGACGGCGAGGAGCTATTGAAAAGCAACTACTTCACCTATTCCCGTGTCCTCTGGGAACGGGCGCGGGATTATCGGGATGAACAGGGGCTTAACTGGCGGGAAGCGTACCTGAAAGCGGACAAGACGGTGTTAAACGACGGCCTGTTCGACCAGCGGGATTTTTACATGGCTTTCCAGAGGTTCGACAACCAGAGCATCGAGGTCAGCCTGACGGACGCCAACCCCATTGTCCGCGTCTTCGCCCTGCTGGACCGCCGGCTGGGCAAGCGGCGGCTGGCCGCCCTGGAGGAGACCATGGAACAGGAGCTGGACTGGGTCCGCCCCTTCTATTTCCTGCGCATGGAGGCGGAGGGCCTGAACTTGCAGAAGGAGAACAGACTATGCTGATTATCAACGGTACCATCCACACCATGGACGGACCTGTCATTAAAAACGGCTATGTGGCCGTCAAGGGGAGCAAAATCGCCCGGGTGGGCCCCATGGAGGACTGCCCCAAGAGCTGGGAGGGGGAGGTTTTCGACGCCCAGGGGGGGCACATCTGCCCCGGCTTTATCGACGCCCACTGCCACCTGGGCATGTTTGGCGACGCCCTGGGCTTTGAGAGCGACGACGGCAACGAGGAGACTGACCCCTGCACCCCCCACCTCCGGGCCATCGACGGGGTGAACCCCCTGGACCGGT
>CANSXE010000016.1 GCA_947650875.1 uncultured Bacillota bacterium
CCACCGACTCCTTCAACGTAGCCGGCCGGGGGGAGATGTCCCTGTCCATCCTCATTGAGACCATGCGCCGGGAGGGTTATGAACTGCAAGTCTCCCCGCCCCGCGTCCTCTATCAGGAGGTGGACGGGGTCAAATGCGAGCCCATCGAGCGGGTAGTGATTGACGTGCCCACCGACTATGTGGGGGCCGTGATGGAGAAGCTGGGCTCCCGCAAGGGGGAGTTCGTCACCATGAATCCCGTGGGAAACCGCACCAAGCTGGAGTTCCTGGTCCCCGCCCGGGGCCTGTTCGGCTACCGCAGCGAGTTTTTAACCGACACCAAGGGAGAGGGCATTATGGCCTCCGTCTTCGACAGCTACGCCCCCGTCAAGGGAGAAATCCAGCGCCGGTCCACCGGCTCCCTGGTGGCCTTCGAGACGGGCGAGGCGGTTACCTACGGCCTGTTCAACGCCCAGGAGCGTGGGGCCCTGTTTATCGGGGCGGGCACCCCTGTCTACGGCGGCATGATCGTGGGCGAGTGCCCCAAGGCGGAGGATATCTCTGTCAACGTGTGCAAAAAGAAGCAGCTGACCAACATGCGGGCCTCCGGGTCCGACGAAGCCCTGCGTCTGACCACTCCCCGCCAGCTCTCCCTGGAGCAGTGCCTGGAGTTTTTGGCGGATGACGAGCTTCTGGAGTGCACCCCTGAAAACCTGCGCCTGCGCAAGCGCCTGCTGGACCACGGCGCCCGGATGCGGGAAGCTTCCAAGAAAAAAGGATAAGCACCACTGCGGCCCTCCGGTTTCGGGGGGCCGCTTTCCCGCCTTGACGGGACGGAGAATTGCCACTATAATGGATTCAGAAGAAACCGCTTCAAGGAGGATGGAAGACGCTATGGAATTGATGCCCGCTGTCGTGCAAGCTGTTCCAGGCGATAACTTTACAGTTTATGCGTATTGCAGCGACGGAGCGGTTAGGCTGGTCGATGTCAAGCCGTTGATTGCCCTGGGGGGCGTCTTTGCGCCTCTGGCCGACTTGAATTTTTTCCGCGACCGGCTGACCATTTTGAATGACACCGTGGCGTGGGATATCACCGGCGACCGGGACCCAACGGCCTGTGTTGACCTGGACGCGGACCAAATATTTGCGGAAGCGCCCATTGTTGCCGATCCCCTGGAGAGCAAAAGAGCCGGTTAGGAGAAGAATATGGAAGCTTTGGCAATACGCTGTCCCGGCGTGGAAAACGGCACATTTCTTCTGGATCACACCGGCCGGGGGCGGGACCTGTCCCCGGAGCTGATTCTGGAAAACCTGTCCCCGGCGGCGGTCACTTTGGCCGTCACCCTGGAGGACATGAGCCATCCCATAAAGAATTTCACCCACTGGGTAATCTGGAATCTTCCGGCGGCGGACCGCATCCCGGGGGCCATCCCGGCGGGGAAGACGGTACCCGGCGGCGGGGTGCAGGGGGTTGCCTACGGTCTCCACCGCTACGCCGGCCCCAAGCCGCCCCGGCGGACACAGCACACCTACCGCTTCACCGTCTACGCCCTGGACTGCGCCCTGGACCTGTCCCCCGCGTCACGAAAAAAAGCCTTTCTGCGGGCGGCGGAGGGGCATGTCCTCCAGCACGGGAGCATTTCCGGAATCTTTTCGTCGTGAAAGGGCGGGGGCATATGGATTCATTTATTGCCAGAGATATTTTAGACCAGCTGTCTTATCGTTCCACCCTGGGGCAGAGCCTGAAACAAATCTCCCTGCGCGGGACGCCCCTCGCCCTGATTCTGGACGATATTGCAAAATACCGTTCCAGTTATATTGATGTTCTGGTTCAGGAAAACCTGATTGGCTCCCGTTTTAAAAGTGAGGACTCCATCATACGAAAGTATAAAAAGACCCTTCAATCGGGCGGCGGCTTCAAGCAGTGCTTTAATGATGTGCTGGGCTTCCGGCTGCATTTTGACAGATACCCGGAAGAATACCCCCCTCATTTCCGTGTTGTTGACCTCCGGCAGGGAAAGCTGCTGGACGACGGCTACCGGGCGGTCCATCTCTACTATCAGCGGGATAATCTGGCCTACCCCATTGAGGTGCAGCTCTGGTGCGGTTCAGACTACTGGTTTAACCTCTGGAGCCATCAGTATGTCTATAAGTATAAATCCCCGGAGACGGGCAGAAAATTATATACGGAATTTTCCAGCGGCATGATTCGGTCTGAACAGGACTTTTTGGCCCGTCTGAACAATTGGGAGGCGGAAAACAATGGGTGATAAGAAATTGTATATTGTGGCAAAGGTCTTTGACCGGCCGGGCTGTCTCGCCTACTGCTGCAAAACGGCGAATGAGGCCCGATGCCTGCCTGGCACGCTGGAGGCCATCCGGGCGGAGGGAGTTCAAATCGTAATTCTGGATTCCCCGGAAATTTATTCCGAATACGCGCCCTATACCTACATCGAGGACATGAAGGAATTTATCGACCGCGTCAGCCAGTTGAACCGGGCCGCCTGAGCTCTGTCCAAAATATCCGAAACAGCACAACCCCGCCCTGTGTTTCCAGGGCGGGGTTTTACTGTTACGACCACGGTGCCAGCTCAAACCGCACAAAGTACCCCTGGGGGTGGCGGCAGACGGGGCAGTGGGCGGGGGCGGCGGTGGCGGTGTCCACAAAGCCGCAGTGCAGGCACATCCACTGCGTCTCCACGTCGGAGAAGAACAGCTGATTCTTTTCCATCAGGTCAGCGAACCTGCCGAACCGGTCCCCGTGGGTCTTCTCCACCCTGGCGATATTCTCGAACATTTTACCCACCAGGGGGAACCCCTCGCTCATAGCGGTCTTGGCAAAGTGGTCATAGTCGTGCTCCCACTCCTGATACTCATTGTGCTGGGCGGCGCGCAGGTAGTCCAGCACCCCGGAGTAGATATCCACCGGATAGGTGCCGTCTACCTTCACGGTCTGGCCGGCGCAGTCCTCCAGGGCGGAATAGAACTGCTTGGCGTGGACCCGCTCCTGCTCGGCGGTAAAGAGGAACACCCCCTGAATCACGGCCAGCCCCGCCTTGTTGGCCACTCCGGCGGCGATGGTGTAGCGGTTGCGGGCCTGGCTCTCCCCGGCGAAGGCCCGCATGAGATTTTCCCGGGTCTGGCTGTGGAGAAAGGCCTCGGTTTTGTCGGACATAATAAACCCTCCCTGCGATATTTTTGATTCCCGCCCTTTCGGGCGGGAATATGAGCATCGCTGTGGGTTCAGTATGTCTCAAAAGCTGGAAATTATCCGGCGTTGACGGGAATCTTGTTGTCCCCATACTGCACATAGTCCACTTGGCTCAGGTCCAGGGGCTGGTCGAAGACGATGTAGTTTTCAAACACGCCGGTGGGCTCGCCAGTGAGGGGGAGCGTAATGTTCTCCTCCTGGATATAGCGGGCAAGCTGTTCATCATACTCTGTGCTCTCGCTGTAGAACACGCTGCCGTCCTTCAGCACAATCTTCAAAGCTCCCACCTGGGCGCTGATGCGGTCGTTTTCAGGCATGGTGGAGTCTACCCGATAGGACAGGCTCAGGGGGGACAGGGTCATGGCCTGCATGGTGTTGGTGTAGTCCAGCAGGTCGTGCCGCCAGGTGAGCCCGTCAGCGTCCAACTCCACCGCCTGGGACTGGAAGTTCAGGCCGATGTCAAAGGCGAAGGTTCCAGTGAAAATGGGGGTGTAGCCCTTGTCGGAGTCCTGGGTCCACAGACCCCGGATGGTAAGAACCTTGGAGACCCCGTCGTTAAGGGCAATCCCGTCGTCGCTGAGGTTGGTAAACTGCACCACAAATTCCTTTACATTGTCGTTGGGCTCGCTGTCGGACAGGGAGCGGAAGTCCAGCTGATAGCCGAAGGTGTCCGCCGGATAGGCGCCCTCCGCGGGCTCCAGAGTGAGATGGTCGGCCGTCTCAGGGCCAAAGAGCTGATAGCAGGCCCCGTCCCACTCCCAATCCAGGTCGGGCAGGGCGGTCCCCTCCGGGGTCTCCACCCGCAGGCGCAGGTAGTAGATGTTCTCGTCAGCCAGGGCGGCGATGGGGGTGATGCTGGTTCCGTTGTCGGTGACGGCGGCGGGGATGGAGCCGTCCCGGCCCTCGAAGGTCTGGACAAGCTGGTCGATGGTCTCCACCTGGCCCGGAGTGAGGGAGCCGTCCCCCCGGGAGAACACATCCCCGAACAGCTCCCCGCCCAGCAGCCGGCCGGCGGCCAGAGCGGAGACGGTAAAGGCGGCCGCCACAGCGGCGGCAGCGAGCAGGTGCGCAGGCTTAAAGCCCTTCTTGCCGGATTTTGTCTCGGTATGAATATTTTTCATGGTAATCTCCTTTATTCTGGTTAGGGAATAGGGGGTATTTCCGCCCAATTCCATATCCTCCACCGGATAGCGGTCCAGCAGGTCCGAAATATTACGCTTCACGGAGAAACCCCTCCCTTGTCAGTATGTCTTTCAGCTTCATCCGGCCCCTCCGGAGCCTGGTTTTTACGGTGGACTCATTAAGTTCCATTTGGTGGGCAATCTCCTGCACCGTCTGGGCGTAGTAGTAGTGGCGCAGGAAGATTTCCCGGTCCGGCCCGGGCAGGGAGTCCACCGCCTGACGGACCTGCTGCCGTTCCACCGCCCGCTCATATTCGCCGGGCGGGTCGTCGGGGCCTGGGATGTCCAGGGCGTCCTCCTCCAGGGGGAGGGTCTGGCTGATCTGCCGCAGCCGGTTTTTGGCCTTGTTTCGGGCCACCGCCCCCAGCCAGGCCTTCACCGACCCCGGCCGCAGGGCCTCGGGCCGGTTCCAGGCGGCCAGAAACACGTCGGATACGATCTCCTCTCCGTCCTCAACGGGCATGGCGTTTCTCAAAATATTCCACACCACCGCCGAGACGTAGGGGAGATAACGATCCATCAGCCCCTCCAGCCCGACGGGATTGCCGGCCCGTATTTTGTTGATTATCGCTTCTTCCCGCATAAGGAACACCTCTGAACTGATTTGAAAGCCGCTTTCACCTATCATATCACACCGGCCGGCCCTTTGGTTTCACCCGGGAACCGGTCTTTGCACAAAAAATCCCCCGGAGCACGCTCCGGGGGCTCATGTTTGCCCTTACAGGTCCAGTTTTTTCTCCAGGCAGACCAGCTGCACATCGGGAATTCCGTTAAACACACAGGGGACAATTCCCGCTTCCCAATAGCCCAGCCCGGCATAGAGCCGCCGGGCGGCGGTGTTTCTGGCGTTGGTGTCCATGCGGAGGTAGGGACAGCCGTGGGTCCGGGCGTACTCCTCGTAGAAGGCCACAAAGGCCTTTCCGCAGCCCTTTCCCCCAAAGGCGGGGTCCACCACCAGGGTGTGGAGCACCATCACCTGCTCGGGCGGCACGTCGGGGTAACGCCAGGGGGCCCCGGCGTACTCAGGCACCTGGTTCTGGTCGATCTTGGCGGCGGCGGCAATTACGCCCTCCCGCTCCAGCACAAACAGGGTCCCCGCGTTCAGGGATGCCAGGGCGGTCTCCTCGGTGGGGTAGACCCCCCGAATCCAGCCCACGGCCGCCCGGCCCTGCTCCTCCTCGGTTAAAATATGGTCGTAGATGGCGGCCACCTGGGGAATGTCCTGCAAAACCGCCTTTCGAATACCTTCCATCTTGATATACCTCCTTATCTGGTCAGCAGCTTCTTCATGCCCTCCTCCAGTCCGTCCACGGTGAGGGGGAACATGGGCAGCTCCCGGGCGATGGCGTCGTAGGTCTGGCACCAGTACTCCCCCCAGTCGGGCCGGCGGCTGGGGTTGAGCCAGACGGTGTGCCGGAAGCGGCCCTTCAGCAGCCGCAGCCAGTCCATGCCGCACTGCGGCCCCCCCGCCCGTTCGCTCCGGCCGTAGTAGCCCCCCATCAGCTCGTAGGGGGCCATCTGGGCGTCCCCCACCAGAATCAGCTTGTAGTCCCCGGGGAGGTTGGACAGCACCCAGTCGGTGGGCACGCTGTCCCGGGACATAAGGGTGGGGGCGTTGTACAGCCGCCCATAGGGGCAGTTGTGGAAGTAGTAGACCTTCAGGTCCTTAAAGTGCCCCGACTTGCTCACCGCCTGAAACAGGGCGGAGCACAGCTGGGTGTAGTAGTCCATGGAGCCCCCCGAGTCCATGAGGAGGAGCACCTTCACTGTGTTCTCCCGGGGGCGCTTGTAGCGCACCTTGAGCACGCCCCCGTTGTCCGCCGTGTCCCGGATGGTGCTGTCCACGTCGAACTCGGTAGGGGGGAGGTCCACCAGCCCGGAGAACTGCCGCAGGTGGCGCAGGGCCACCTGGAACTGCCGGGTGTCCAGGGTGTTGTCCCGGCGGAAGTCCCGGAATTTCCGCTCCCCCGCCACCCGGAAGGCCCGGCGGTACATAGACCGCCCGCCCACCCGGATGCCCACAGGGGAGAGGCCGGCGTTGCCGAAGGTGGACATGCCATGGGTGCCCACCCAGTAATTGCCGCCGTTGTGCTCCTCGTTCTGCTCCAGCATCCGCTCCTTCAGCATCTGCTCAATCTCCTCCTCGGAGAGCCCCAGGTTTTTCAGGGCCTGGATCTCGTCCCAGTTGGCGTAGTCGGATAATACTTCCGGTTTATTCAGCCAGTCTAATAACTCCTGGGATACCTCCTGCTGGAAGGGGACGTCCTTAAAATACTCCAGAAAGGTGCGGTCGAAGGCGTCGAAATCGGCCTCGCTCTTGACCAGCAGGCACCGGGCCAGATGGTAGAAGCCGGTGAAGCTGGCGTTGTGGAGATTTTTGTGCAGCCCCTCCATCAGGGCCATCCACTCGGTGAGGGACACCTTTAAGCCGTTTCGCCGCAGCAGATATAACAGGTCTTCAAACATGGCTTTGCCCTCCCATTCGCGCCAGGATCGTCATGCAGGGCAAGGGCTCTGCCCTTGCCTGATGCTGGCCGTCTCGAAAAAGGCAAGGGCAGAGCCCTTGCCCTACACATTGTAGCGTCTTTTAGGAAAAAAGGCAAGCCTATTCTTGCCTGCGGGAGTGTCTTAGCTCGTATTTTATCACAATCAGGAGGAAAGTTGCAAATGTGACACACCTTGGCAAACAACGGAATCCCCCCGCCACCGGACTGCGTCCGGCGGCCCTCCCCCCTTTAGCAAGGGGGGCTTTTGGCGCTGGCTGGTCCGTTTCCGCTCCAAAGGCCCCCTTGCTAAAGGGGGCTGGCATTTGCGTAGCAAATGACTGGGGGATTCCGTCTCTCCCTGTCCGATAAGTCACGCCCCTGCATAAAATCTGCGGAAAGAATACATCCACTTCCTGCCAAGTTTCATTATTTTTTTGACAAGTATACTTGACAGCACACCCCCCACCGTGCTATGATACCCTTAACGGAGGAGGTCACGGCCGGACCAATGCCGGAAAGGAGCTTTTTCATGGATAAAAAAGACATTTTGGAAAAAAGTCAAAAGGAAAACCAGTTTTCTGATGAGCGGGACCGGCAAATCGAGCAAAAAGCCTGCACTGCCGGCTACCGGGCCGTGATTGCTGTCAACTGTCTCCTGTGCCTGCTGCTGGCCCTCCAGGAGAAGCTCACCGGCGAGGCTTACGTGGACTGGTGGCCCTTCATGCTGGCGCTGTTCATCTCTAAATCCGCCCACGATTTGACGCTCTACCGCTATTATCGCAAAAAGTATCATCTTATCATGGGCCTGATTGGCCTGATTCCGCCTGTTCTTACGGTCTTTGTGATTTTGAAGAAAGGGTTATAAGCATGGATAAAGAATACGAAGCGGAGAAGCACCTCCGACCTGATTACCATGATAATTTCCCTTGTCATTCTGGTGTTTTATGTGGTAAAATATTTCTCACAGGGATGGTGAGGGCATGGACGACCAGTTGGTCCTGAAAAATCGGCTAAAAGTGGCCCGGGCGGAGCGGTCCCTGTCCCAGGGGGAGCTGGCCAAGCTGGTTGGCGTCTCCCGCCAGACCATCAGCTCCATCGAGACGGGCCAGTTCAACCCCACCGCCAAGCTGGCCCTGGTGTTGTGCGTCGCCCTGGATAAGAAGTTTGAGGAATTATTCTATTTCGACTGAGAGGAGGCCCGCCTGTGGAGCCTTTTGCCATTGGACTGTTCGCCGTGGCCGTGATCGGCATTCCCATCGCCATACTGCTGTTCAACGACTACGGCAAAAAGCGGGGGTGCGGCCGGGGCTGCGCCACCTGCGGAAACCGGGATATCTGCTACCGAAAGAAGAAGGCACAGGACAAGTAAGTCCTGTGCCTTCCTCTATTTATACTTCTGGCTCTCGGCCACCGCCAGCTGGTCACAGCGGTTGTTGAACTCGTTTTCGGCGTGGCCCTTCACCCAGTGGAGGTTTACCGTGTGCTTTTCACACAGGTTCAGCAGCCGGCCCCACAGGTCGGGGTTGAGGGCGGGCTTTTTGTCCGACTTCACCCAGCCCCGGGCCCGCCAGCTCTTGGCCCAGCCCTTGCCCAGGCCGTCGATGACATATTTGCTGTCGGAGTACAGCTCAACAATGCAGGGCTCTTTCAGCGCTTCCAGAGCGGCAATCACTCCGGTGAGTTCCATCCGGTTGTTGGTGGTTTGAGCCTCGCCCCCGGACAGCTCTTTTTTGTGTTCGCCATACATCAGAATGGCCCCCCAGCCCCCGGGGCCGGGATTGCCGGAACAGGCTC
Organism: uncultured Bacillota bacterium; assembly: GCA_947650875.1. Classification (GTDB taxonomy): domain Bacteria; phylum Bacillota; class Clostridia; order Oscillospirales; family Oscillospiraceae; genus Lawsonibacter. The sequence goes on from CANSXE010000016.1 coordinate 8,652, forward strand.
CGTCGGTGTAGATGGTGACTGTTTTCATAAATTCCCCAAACCCTCCCGCGCAAAATCGACGTCCGGTGATAAAGGTAAGCGTCCCGAAGACATAAACGTACCGATGTAACGATAACGGACTTGATAAAAAGCTGGGACTCGAACCCAAGCAAGGTCCCGTTGCCGCCATGAGGTCGCCTGATGGCTCCGGCGCGGAGCTGACGTCCGCCTTTTGCGCAACCAAAAATTTTACAGCAGTTCGGTGGTCCAGTTCTTCTCCTGGATGGTCTCCTCCAGCTCCCGCAGGTCCTTGGACAGGCTGTCCACCTGCTTTTGCAGCTGGCGAACGTTGACGGTGCTCTTTACCTTAATCTCGCTGACGGAGTGGCGGCGGACCAGGGCGCTGGCGCTGTTCAGGAACCCGCGCAGGATGGACAGCTTGCCCTTCAAGCAGTCCCGCTTGGCCAGCAGGTCGGACAGGGTGGTCCCGTCCTCCAGCTTTGTGGAATTGTTGGTCCGGTTGATGGCGGAGATCAGCTCCTCCAACCGGAGGTAGTCCCCGTCCAGCTCTTTCAGCAGCTCCATGGGGTCCTCAGCGGGCTGTTCCCCCTCCTGGACCTGGGCGTTGTTATTCAGCCGGTCCTCCAGCTGGCGGATGCGGGTCTGGAGCTCAGACCGCTGGGACAGGGCGTTAGCAAGTTTCATATCTTACGGCTCCTTTCAGCGGACGGCCAAAGGCCGCCCCTACCGTCATTCCTCCGCCGGGGTCTCGCTCTCAGGCGGGGCTTCCTCGGGTTGGACTTCCTCCGTCTCGGCGGTCTCCTCCCGCTCAGCCAGGGCCAGGGAGATCACCTTATCCCCCTCCTCCTTGAAGCGCATCACAATCACGCCCTGGGTGGCCCGGCCCGCCATGCGGATGGAGTCCACATGGGTGCGGATGAGGATTCCCGCCTGGGTGACCACCAGCAGGTCCTCGGAGCCGTCCACCACCTTGACCCCTACAATGGGTCCGGTCTTTTCGGTGACCATATAGTTCTTGATGCCCAAACCGCCCCGGTTAGTGATGCGGTACTCCTCCACGGGGGTCCGCTTGCCGAAGCCCTTCTCGGTGATGGACAGCACCGTCTTGCCCTCGATGGCCCGGGCGGCGCCCACCACATAGTCCCCCTCCCGCAGGCGGATGCCCCGGACGCCCATGGCGTCCCGGCCCATGGAGCGCACATCGTTTTCGTCGAAGCACACCGCCATGCCGTCGTGGGTGGCAATGAGGATTTTCATATTTCCGTCGGTCTCCCGCACGCAGACCAGCTCGTCCCCCTCGTCCAGCCGCAGGGCCCGGATGCCGTTGTTCCGCAGGTTTTTCAGGGCCTGGACGGGCAGACGCTTCACCGTGCCCTGGCGGGTGACCATAAACAGGTACAGCTCCTCCTCGCCGGCCTCCCGGTAGTGGAGCATGGTCTGCACCCGCTCCCCCTGCTCCACCTGCAGGATGTTGATGATGTTGGTACCCTTGGCGGTCTTGCCGCTCTCGGGAATCTGATAGCCCTTCTTCCGATACACCTTGCCGGTGTCGGTAAAGAACAGAATATAATCGTGGGTGGAGGCGGTGAACACGTCCACCACGTAGTCCTCCTCCCGGGTAGTGATGCCTTTCTTGCCCATGCCCCCCTTGGACTGGGCGGCGTACTCGCTCACCGGGGTGCGCTTGATATAGCCCGCCTGGGTGAGGGTAAAGACGCACTGCTCCTCCTCGATGAGGTCCTCAATGTCGATCTCGTCCTCCACGTCCTGGATCTCGGTGACCCGGTCGTCGCCGTACTTGTCCCGGATGGCGGTGAGCTCCTCCTTGAGCACCCCCCGCAGCATCTCCTCGCTGGCCAGCAGCTGGTTGAAGTAGGCGATGCGCTCCTCCAGCTCCTTGTACTCCGCCTCCAGCTTCTCCCGGTTCAGCCCCTGGAGGGAGATCAGCCGCATGTCGCAGATGGCCTGGGCCTGGACGTCGTCTAGCCCAAAGCGCTCCATCAGCTTCTCTTTGGCGTTGTCGTAGCTGTTGCGGATAATGTGGATGACCTCGTCGATGTTGTCCTGGGCGATGAGAAGGCCCTCCAGCAGGTGGGCCCGTTCCTGGGCCTTGCGCAGGTCGAACTTGGTCCGCCGGATAATCACTTGCTCCTGATAGGCGATATACTCGTCCAGAATGTGCCGCAGGGACAAAATCCTGGGCTGGAGCTTGCCATTCACCTCCACCAGGGCCAGCATGTTGATGGCAAAGGTGGTCTGGAGCTGGGTCTGGGCGAACAGGCGGTTGAGGACCACCTGGGGGTTGGCGTCCCGCTTCAGCTCAATGACGATGCGCATACCGTTGCGGTCGGTCTCGTCCCGGATGTCGGAAATGCCCTCCAGCCGCTTGTCCTCCACCTGGTCGGCCATGTTTTTAATGAGCATCCGCTTGTTCACCTGGTAGGGAATCTCGGTGATGACAATGCGGGTGCGGTCCTTGCCGAACTCCTCAAACTCGTGCCGCGCCCGGATGGTCACCCGGCCCCGGCCGGTGGCGTAGGCGGCGCGGATGCCCGACCGGCCCATAATGATGGCCCGGGTGGGGAAGTCGGGGCCGTGGATGTGCTCCATCAGGTCGGCCAGGGTGGCCTCGGGGTCGTCCAGCACGCAGATGGCGGCGTTGATTACCTCCCGCATGTTGTGGGGAGGGATGTTAGTGGCCATGCCCACGGCAATGCCGCTGGAGCCGTTCACCAGCAGGTTAGGGAAACGGGAGGGCAGGGTCCGGGGCTCCTTCCTCGTCTCGTCGAAGTTGGGCTCCCAGTCCACTGTGTCCTTTTCGATGTCCCGGAGCATCTCGTCGGAGAGCTTGGACATGCGGGCCTCGGTGTAACGGTAGGCCGCCGGGGGGTCGCCGTCCACGCTGCCGAAGTTGCCGTGGCCGTCCACCAGCATGTACCGCATGGAAAAATCCTGGGCCAGGCGGACCAGGGCGTCGTAGACGCTTTGGTCGCCGTGGGGGTGGTAGCGGCCCAGCACGTCGCCCACGCAGGTGGCCGACTTTTTGAAAGGCTTATCCGCCGTGAGATTGTCCTCGTACATGGCGTAGAGGATGCGCCGGTGGACGGGCTTCAGGCCATCCCGCACGTCGGGCAGGGCCCGGCCCACGATGACCGACATGGCGTATTCAATGTAGGAGTTCTCCATCTCCGGCACCAGGGAAGAGGTGATGATCTTCTGGTCCGGGTAGCGGATCTCCTCGGGATCGTATTGGGGTTTTTTAGACATTTATTGTGTTCCTCCTTGTTAGAGGTTGGTTTTACATACCAAACAGATCAGCGTGCGTGCCTGTGCGGTAAAGTAATAATTCTTCTTCTTCCTGCCTGTAAATCAACAGCCAATCCGGAGCTACATGACATTCCCGGCGTCCGGAATGATTCCCGCTTAAACTATGGTCTAAATTTTTTTGTGGGAGCGTGTCCGGGATTTTCAGCGTGTCAATTACCTGCTGGAGCAATTCCATGTTCCAATGACGTTTCACACAGAGCTTAAAGTCTCGCTTGAATCTTGTGGAGTATCTGACATTTAACATCGTCATTCCTCCATCAATTCGGCAAAAAGCTCCTCCGTTGTACCGTTGAACAGGTGACCTCCGCCGTTGTCCAGCTCCGCGAAAGTCTCTAATGTTTCGGCGTTCGGCGTCTCGTCCGGGACCGCCGCCCCCTGCAGATAGGAAATGACATAGAACAGGCGGTTTTCCGGTATCTGGTCAATGAGGGTCTTTGCAAATTCCCGATTACTCATTTCTGGCGCTCCTTTCCGAAAGCAAAACATCAATAATCCAGATTCACCGCATATTTGGCGTTGCGCTCGATGAACTCCTTCCGGGGCTCCACCTTCTCGCCCATGAGGATGGTGAAGGTCTCGTCGGCCCGGACGGCGTCGTCCAGCTCGATGCGGCGCAGGGTGCGGTTCTCCGGGTCCATGGTGGTGTCCCACAGCTCCTGGGGGTTCATCTCGCCCAGGCCCTTAAAGCGGTTAATCTCCACCTTGGCGTTGGGGTTATCCCCCCGCAGCTCGGCGGAAATGGCGTCCCGCTCCTCCTCAGAGAAGGCCAGCCGGGTGGTTTTGCCCCTTGTCAGCTTGAACAGGGGGGGGACGGCGGAGTAGACATAGCCGTTTTCAATCAGCGGACGCATGAAGCGGAAGAAGAAGGTGAGCAGCAGGGTGCGGATGTGGGCGCCGTCCACGTCGGCATCGGCCATAATAATCACTTTATGGTACCGCAGCCGGTTCAGGTCGAAGTCCTCCCCGATGCCCGCCCCCAGGGCGGTGATGACGGGGGTGAGCTTGTCATTGCCATAGACCTTATCCGCCCGGGCCTTCTCCACGTTAAGCATCTTGCCCCACAGGGGAAGGATGGCCTGGAAGCGGCTGTCCCGGCCCTGGGTGGCCGAGCCGCCGGCGGAGTCGCCCTCGACGATATACAGCTCGGTGAGCTCCGGGTTGGCCTCGTTGCAGTCCCGCAGCTTGTCGGGCATGGCCGCGCCCCCCAGAGCGGTCTTCCGGCGCACCGACTCCCGGGCCTTCCGGGCGGCTTCCCGGGCCCGGTTGGCCATGAGGGCCTTGTCCAGAATGGCCCGGCCTACCGAGGGGTTCTCCTCCAGGAAAATCTCCAGCTTTTCGCTGACGATGTTGTTCACCAGAGTGCGCATCTCGCTGTTGCCTAGCTTGGCCTTGGTCTGTCCCTCAAACTGGGCTTCGGTGAGCTTCACCGAGATGACCACTGTGAGACCCTCCCGGCAGTCGTCGCCGGACACCTTCTCGTCGTCCTTGAGCATTTTAATTTTCCGGCCGTAGGCGTTGAGCACATTGGTGAGGGCCCGTCGAAATCCCTCCTCGTGCATGCCGCCCTCGGCGGTGTGGACGTTGTTGGCGAAGGAGACCATGACCTCCTGATACCCGTCGTTGTACTGCATAGCCACCTCGGCCATGGAGTCCTCCCGGGCGCCGGACATATAGATCACGTCATTGTGGAGGGGGTCCTTGTTCCGGTTGATGAAGGTGACAAACTCCCGGATGCCGCCCTCGTAACACATGTCGTCCTCCTGCTCCTGGCCGGGGCGCAGGTCCACCGTCTGGATGCGCAGGCCGGCGTTGAGGAAGGCCTCCTCCCGCATCCGGGTGTGAAGGGTATCGTAGCTGTATTCCAGGGTGTCGAACATCTCCGGGTCGGGCTTGAAGGTGACGGTGGTGCCGGTGTGGTCGGTTTTGCCCACCACCTTCATCTCCTGGGTGATCTTGCCCCGGGAGAATTTCATCTCGTAAATTTCGCCGTTTTTGTGGACCTGCACCTCCAGCCACTCGGACAGGGCGTTGACCACAGACGCGCCCACCCCGTGGAGACCGCCGGAGACCTTATACCCGCCGCCGCCGAACTTGCCGCCGGCGTGGAGGATGGTAAACACCACTTCCAGAGCGGGTTTACCGGTCTGGGGCTGGATGTCAACCGGGATGCCCCGGCCGTTGTCGGTGACGGTGATGGTATTGCCCGGGTTGATGGTGACGGTGATATCGGTGCAGTGGCCGGCCAGGGCTTCGTCGATGGAGTTGTCCACAATCTCATATACCAGGTGGTGCAGGCCGGACTCCGAGGTGGAGCCGATATACATGCCCGGCCGCTTGCGCACCGCCTCCAGGCCCTCCAGGACCTGAATTTCCGACCCGCCGTACTCGTGGTCGGTCTGTGTGGTGTTCAGCTCGTTCAATTCGTTCCGTTCTTCAGACATAGTTACCTCCGCGATGGTGAAATTCTGTAGGGACGCTTCACGAAGCGTCCGAAAACCGTCTTATTGCAGACGTATCATGATACGCTCGAAAATTGCTTTATGGCGGACGCATTGTGATACGCCCGAAAATCGTTTTATGGCGGACGCATCGTGATGCGTCCCTACAAATCAATCCAATTCTTCGCCGTCCAGATCGGCGGTGTCGTGGTAGTCGTCCTCGCCGTCCTCGGCGCCCACCAGCTCGGTGGTGCGCATCCGCCGCTTGTCCTTGGCCGCTTCCACATTCCTGTGGATCAGCTCCTTGACCTCCCGGGGATTTTTTACGTTTTTCAGGTCCAGATGGGGGATGCTCTTGTCCGAGGACACCACGCATACCGTCCCCACGCCGAAGATGCGCTGACCCAGCGACATGTTCAGCTGAAGGTCCCGCACCCGGTAGAGCAGAACCTCGTCGGACTTGATGTTGAAAAATCCGGTCTCGCAGAACAGCCGGTCCTCGCTGAGCCGGTAGCGGGTGAAGGACAGGGGCAGCCCAAAATAACGCTTGCGGTCCTTCCACAGATATTCGATGGATTCCATAATGTAACCTCCATATTTTCAATCGTTTTTCATACTCACTTCCAAAGATAGACAAACAAGGAACAAACCCCATAGACGGTCCAGCCAAAAGCGATACCGGCCAGAAGCAGACCTAAAAACCATATCAGGATTCCTACCGGCATGCCGCAGGCATACGTCCCTGTGGTCTGCTGGCTCCTGTATATAACACATATGGCAAACAAGCCGATCGGAATAGCCAGAGGAATCAGCTTTACCACGACATTTTTGACCAAACAGCAGACTATCTGAACTAAGAACATAACCAATACCGGAGCTGCCGTAAAAAGCAATGGTCCCATATTACCCCTCTTCCTCTCCAGCCTTTTTCCTGCACCAGCTTCCCGCCACGAATATAAAAGGCCCTGCCGCTTGGGGTTCAGTTGTCTGCGGACGCTTCGTGAAGCGTCCCTACTCCAGCCCGCCCCGTTCCATCCGGTGGGCCAGGGTGGCGGAGGACAGGGGGGAGATGTAGACCACCGGCTCCCCCCAGCGGCTGTCGGCCAGGATGAAGGACCGGGGCAAATCCTCAGTGAGCCAGATGGCCCGGCCCTCCGTTTCCGCCCGCTCCAGCAGCTCCCGGGTCTTAAAAGCCCAGCTGGCGTTGTCCAGGTCGAAGATGCCTAAAATGTCCCGGTCAGGAATAACTACCGATTGACCCAAATGCAGATACACAGCTACACCAGCTCCCCATTACGGATATGAAAGGCCCTGCCGCCCTCCAAACCCTCCAGCTTCTCCTCCTCGCAGCAGGTGATGAACACCTGCCCCCCCCGGATGCGGTTGAGGACAAAGGCCTGCCGCCGGGGGTCCAGCTCGGAGAGGACATCGTCCAGCAGGAGGACGGGCCACTCTCCCGTCTCCTCCTGGAAAATTTCCCGCTGGGCCAGCTTCAGGGACAGCGCCGCCGTCCGGGTCTGGCCCTGGGAGGCGTAGGTCTTGGCGTTTTTCCCGCCGATATCCACGGTTAAATCGTCCTTGTGGGGCCCGGACAGGCACTGCCGGCTGTCGATCTCCGCCTTGCGGTGCTTCTCCTGGTGCTCCAGCAGCAGGGGGAGCAGCTCCCGGGGCGGGGCCTGGGGGTCGGGGATGTTGGACACCGTGCTGTACCCCAGCTCCAGCCCCTCCCGCCCGCCGGAAAACTCGCCGTGGATGGCGGGGGCCCGCTCCCGCAGGCGCTTGACAAAGTGGGCCCGGTAGTGGATCACAATGGCCCCGGTCTGGGCCATGCGCAGGTTGAAATCGTCCAGGGTGTCCAGCATGGAGGGGTTTTCCGGCCAGTCCCGGAGGATGCGGGTCTTATGACCGTAGAGCCGGCTGTACTCGGCCAGCGCCTGGGCGTACCGGGGCCGCAGCTGACAGATGGCCCCGTCCAAAAACCGCCGCCGCTCCTCGCTGCCCGCCCGGATCAGGGACAGGTCCTCCGGGCAAAAGAGGACGGTATTGAGAATGCCCGCCAGCTCCCCGGCGGTTTTCAACCGCACCCCGTTGGACCACAGCTGCCGGCCCCGCCCTCGGAGGAGCCTGGCCTCCAGGGTAAAATCCCGGTCCCGGCTGAACACCTCCCCCTTGACAAAGGCGGCGTCGATGTCCAGCATAATCATCTCCCGGTCGTACCGGGCCCGGTGGGACCGGGCGGCGGAGAGATATGCCACCGCCTCCAGCAGGTTGGTCTTGCCCTGGGCGTTGTCGCCGTAGATCAGGTTGACCCGGGGGTCAAATTCCGCCTCCAGGTGGGGATAGTTGCGGAAAAAATCCAGCTCCAGCCGCTTGACAATCACTTGACCACAAGCTCCGTCTCGCCGTCAATGACCGCCCGGTCCCCGGGGCGCAGCTTCTTCCCCCGCATAGGGCAGACCTCCCCGTTGACAGCCACCCGGCCCTCCTGGATAATCAGCTTGGCATCCCCGCCCGTCTCCACCGCCCCGGCGAACTTGAGCAGGTCCTGGAGCTTGATAAATTCGGTGTGTATTTTGATTTCATGGGTTTCCATTCTATTCCCCCTGTTTCATGTGAAACATTGTCCCCGTAGGGACGCTTCACGAAGCGTCCGCAGCATCAGGGCCGATTTCGGGCACGGACACATCATGATGCGTCCCTACAGATACAAATCTAATTCGCTTTCAGCCGCACGGGCAGCACCATATAGGTAAAATTATCCTCCCCCTCGGCGGGCAGGATGACGCAAGGGGCCACGCCGGAGGTGAACTCCATGCGCAGCCTGTCGGCGGGGGCGGCCTTCAGGGCGTCCATGAGGTACTTGTTGTTAAAGCCGATTTCCAGCCCGCCGCCGTCGCCGTTGATGACGCACTGGTCGGCGGCGTCACCGATGGCGGTCTTGGTGGTGATATTCACCATACCGTCCCCAAAGACGCAGCGCAGGGGGGATTTCAGCTTTTCGCTGATGATAAGGGACACCCGGTCAATGGAGGACAGCAGGGCCCGGGTCTCCACCTCCACCTTGATGGAGTTGTTCCGGGGGATGGCGTTGCGGTAGGCCAGAAAATCCCCCTCCAGCCGGCGGCACACCAGCACGGTGTCCCCCGTCTGGAACAGGATGTGCCGGGCCCCCTGGGTAATGGTGACCTGCTCCTCGCCGGAACAGATCTTCTCCACCTCTCCCAGGGCGGAGCCGGGTACCACGAAGGAGAAGGCATCGGCGCCCTTTTTCTCCTCCACCGCCTCATGGCGCAGAGCCAGCCGGTAGCCGTCTACCGACACCACGGTGAGACCATCCCCCTCCACCTCAAAGAGGGAGCCGGTGTGAATGGGCCGGCTCTCGTTGTCGCTGACGGCAAAGAGGGTTTGGCCGATCATGGACCGCAGCACAGGCTGGCCGATGGTAAGGGAGTTCTGCTGGTCCACAGTGGGCAGCTCGGGGAACTCCTCCGGGTCGGTGCCCAGGATGTTGAACTCAGACAGGCCGCACTTGATATTCACCGTGTAGCCCTGAGAGGTAAACATCACCACGTCGTCGGGCATTTTGCGGACAATCTCCCCAAAGAGCCGGGCGGAGAGCACCAGGGAACCCCCTTCGGTAATCTCAGCGGGGACGGTGGCCTGAATGCCGGTCTCCAGGTTGTAGCCGGTAAGACGCAGGGTGTTTCCCGCTTCGATGAGGATACCCTCCATGGCGGGGATGGAGCTCTTGGCGGCCACCGCCCGGGAGGTGATGGACACCGCGCTGGACAGCAGGGCCTTTTCACAGGAGAATTTCATAAAGGTGCCTCCAATCTCGTTCTCTCTCCCGGAATAGGGAGGAGAGGGTTTTTATTTAGTAACAGTAGTCTATAGGCGAAAAAAATGTGGAAACACGGCGCAAAGCCTTGCGGCACTAAGAAAAGTGTCTCAACAGGGGGTGTGGACAAAAAAACAGTTTTTCCACAGGCCTGCTGTTTTTCCACATTTCTCCACAAACATTCCACATTCGGATGTGGAAATTCTGCGTGGAAGAGAGGGGGTAGGGGTAGGGCCTTACTCGTACCGGGAGTTGATGTTGGTGGTAATGTCCTTGATGATCTCCGCCTTTTCCGGGTCGGTCTTTACCAGCTCCTCGATGCGGTTGAGGGCGTTGAGTACGGTACTGTGGTCCCGGCCGCCGAACTCCGCGCCGATCTCTTTCAGCGACAGGTTGGTCATGCGGCGGATCTGGTACATGGCGATCTGCCGGGCCAGAGAGATATCCTTGGAGCGGCCCTGTCCCCGGAGGAGGGAGGACTCCAGATTGTAGAACTTGCAGACCTCGTCAATAATCACGTCGGCAGTGGGCAGAATATCCGATTTTTCCTTAAAAATATCCTTTACCGCTCGAACAACTGTGTTTTTATCCACTTTATCCCCATTTAAATCCTGATAAGCCATAATTTTATTGACGGTGCCCTCAATCTGCCGCACATTGGCGGTGATGGTTTCAGCAATGAGCTGAATGATGTAGTCAGGCAGCTCCATCCCCATGCGAATGGCTTTGTTTTTGATGATGGCCGTTCTGGTCTCATAGTCCGGGGGGATGATATCGGCCAGCAGCCCCCACTCAAAGCGGGTTTTCAGCCGGTCCTCCAGCCGGAGCATCTCCTTGGGGGGGCGGTCAGAGGTAAAGGCAATCTGTTTTTTCAGCTCGTAGAGGGTGTTGAAGGTGTGGAACATCTCCTCCTGAGTGGAGTCCCGGCCGGCGATGAACTGTACGTCATCCATCAGGAACACGTCGGCCATGCGGTATTTATCCCGAAACTCCTGGGTCCGGCCCTCCCGGATGGCGGCAATGAGCTCGTTGGTAAAGGCGTCTCCCTTGACGTAGATGATTTTATAGTCGGGGTGATCGGCGTGGATGGCGTGGGCGATGGAGTAGAGCAGGTGGGTCTTGCCCAGACCGGACTCGCCGTAGATGAACAGGGGATTGTAGCTCAGTCCGGGATTCTCCGCCGCCTTCCGGGCGGCGGCGTGGGCGAACTTGTTGGAGGAGCCCACCACAAAGCGGTCAAAGGTGTATTCCTCAGTGCCGGGGAGAAAGACAGAGGGCTTTGACTTGTTCTGTTCCTTCAGCTCCCCCTCAGTGAATACCGTTACCTGGAAGTCAGCGGAGAACAGCTCGTGAAGGGCATTCTGAATGGGGAGGACATACCGGGAGACGATGATATCCCGCTTGAATTGGGTGGGGCTGTACAGGATAAGGCGGCTCTCCTCCAGGGCGACGGCCTGGGTGTCGTCAAACCAGGTATTGAGGGTGGTGGCAGTCATCTCCGCACCCATGAGAGCTTTCACCTTTTCCCAGACTTCGGCGGCGGGATTCATGGCGCTCCTCCTTTTCATTCATTCAAAGCGCCTTCTCCGCCCGGAGGGGAGAAGGCACGCAAATATGTGGCTTTCCACTTCTTACATTATACCAAAAAACAGGAGAGACGGCAAGGTTTTTCCACATTTTTTATTTTAAATGTATGAAAGAAGGGGCGCAGTTCTTGTGGACAGGGGGAAAGTGGGCTACAAGATGTGGCAGGGCAGGGGAAAAGCCGAAAAAATCCCCTCCCCGGAGGAAAAAAGATGGTTGACAGAGACAGTGTTTATCCGTTATAATACTGGACGTATCTTTTGGAGAGAGGGTTTTTCCCTTCTGCTCCCGCCGTCCGGTCAGGGCGGCTGAACTTACAGACCGCAGCTCTGCAACAGGGCTGTTGTTGGGCCGGGAGAGCCGGCTTGAAATCTAAACTGAGGAGGTGTCCCCCATGCTTCGTACCTATCAGCCCAAAAAGCGTCAGCGCTCCAAGGAGCACGGCTTCCGCAAGCGTATGGCCACCCGCAATGGCCGCAAGGTGCTGGCCCGCCGCCGCGCCAAGGGCCGCGCCCGTCTGACCCACTGATCGCCTGGTCAAGACGGCCCGGCCGCCCCTGGCCGCCTGTGTGCGGACCGCTCGGGACAAACAGTTTAGATAGCGCACAACCAGGGGCGTGGGAGAAAATCCTTCGCCCTATCTGTGCATACGGAGGAAAACATGAAGCATACCGTACCCCTGAAACAGAATCATGAGTTTCGCCGGCTGTACAGTAAGGGAAAGAGCGCTGTCTCCCCCTATTTTGTCATCTACTGCCGGAAGACCGGCCGGCCCCTCAGCCGGCTGGGCATCACCACCGGCGTGAAGCTGGGCAACGCTGTCAAGCGCAACCGGGCCCGCCGCCGCATCCGGGAGTTGTACCGCACCCACGAGGGGGAACTGCTCCCCGGCTGCGACATTGTGATTGTGGCCCGCACCCGGGTCATTTACGGCCGCTACAGCGAGCTGGATCGTGTTTTTAAGCAGATGATAAAAAAGCTGGGACTGACCCTTCAAAAGGGGGACGGGCCCCAGTGAAGCGACTGCTTCTGTCCCTGCTCCGCTTTTACCGGCGGGAAATCTCACCCCTGCGCCCCCCCTGCTGCCGTTTTATTCCCACCTGCTCAGAGTACGCCCTGGAAGCGGTGGAGAAATACGGCGCCCTCAAGGGGGGCTGGCTGGCCCTGCGCAGATTGTCGCGGTGCCATCCCTTTCACCGGCAGAAGTCCGTCGAGTATGACCCGGTGCCTTAATTGAGCTCCCCCAGAGGGGGAGACAGGATTCTGCCACAATTTAATATGCGGAGGTAACACTGTGGGTATTATTTTACAACCCTTTGCCTGGCTGCTGCTGTTCTTCTACAACCTGTTCAACAGCTACGGCCTGGCGCTGATTCTCTTCGGCATTGTGGTCAAGCTGGTGCTCTTCCCCGTCACCCTCAAGAGCAAGAAGAGCATGATTCAGACCAGTATGCTGTCGGGCAAGATGCAGCAGCTCCAAAAGCAATACGGCAAAGACCGGGAGCGCTACAATCTGGAGGTCCAAAAGCTCTACGAGCGGGAAAAGATCAACCCCATGGGGGGCTGCGTCTGGTCCCTGATCCCCATGATTATCCTGATTTTGCTCTACGGCATCATCCGGGAACCCCTGACCTACTTCATGCAGCTGTCCAAGGAGCAGATCCAGGTGCTGGCCGCCCAGATGGACTGGCAGACCCTGGCTGTGGCCAACGGCTGGGTCTCTCAGGGAGCTATGGACAAGCTGGTCCAGGGCATGGCGGACAAGGTGGCCAGCGGCGAGCTGACAGTCTTTGCCAACGGTCTCTGGAAGGACGTGGAGTCCGGCGCAATCACCGGCCTGTTCCAGAACGGTGGATTTAACCAGCTGTATCTGCTGGCCCAGGTAACAGGCGAGAACCTGGCTTCCCTCCAGAGCGCCATCAACGCCCAGTTCGCCGGAGCCGGCGACCACCTGTTTGTGCTGAATTTCATATTCCTGGGCATCGACCTGTCCCGCATCCCCACCCTGATGTTCTGGAAGAACGGCCTGGGCTGGGATTCCATCGGCCTGTTCCTGCTGCCCCTCATCTCTGTGGCGGTGTCTACCTTGAACATGAAGGTGTCTCAGGCCACCAACCAGATGAACAACCAGCAGAGCAATGAGCAGATGGACAAAACCAACAGAATGATGCTGTGGATGATGCCCATTATGTCTCTGTGGATTGGCTTTACCATCCCCGCCGGCCTGACGGTCTACTGGATTGCCCAGTACTTTGTGGGTATGGCCCAGGAGGTTATCTGCGGCAAGATGCTGAAAAAGGACTACGAGGCCGCCCGGGAAGCCGCAGCCAAGCGGGAGGCAGAGGAGAAAGAGGAGGAAAAGCGCCGCAAGGAGGAGGCCCGGCTGGAGCGCCAGCGCCGCCTTGAGGAGGAGAAGAAGAACCGGGGCAAGAAAAAGCTCCAGAAGAAGGACAGCGAGCCCGACCAGGAGGGAATCAACAGGGAGGACAGCCGGGAGGGCATCCGGGCCTACGCCCGGGGCCGGTCCTATATCCCCGGCCGCTACGGCGGCGTAACCCCCTATACCGACCCCAACCAGCTGTTCCGGGCGGTGGAAGCTGCCGAGACCGGCAAAAAGAAGAAGAAGGGTCAGGAGAAGCAGGAGGGCACCACCCAGGCCGGCTCCATCCAGATTCCCGAGACCAGGCCCGAAGAGCCTGTAACCCCTGAGGAGAAGCCCGCCCCCATCCAGGCCCCCATCGAGACCGAAGAGGTAGAGGTGGAAGTGGAAGAGATTGAGGTCGAGGTGGACGAGGATGAAAATAAGGAGGGCTAAGTGATGTTAAAATGGATTGAGACCACCGGGCGCTCCGAGGAGGACGCCATTTCCGCCGCTCTGTTCCAGCTGGGTCTGGACCGGGACGACGTATCTGTTGAAGTAATCGAGCGGGCGAAGTCCGGCTTTCTGGGCTTTGGCAGCAACCCGGCCAAGGTCCGGGTGAGCTATAACGAGGTGGACGGCAAGCCCTGTCCCATTGGCGACGAGGCCGGGCCGGAAAAGAGTCCCGCCCCTGTGGAGGAGACTGTCATCCCCGCAGTGAAGCCCATTGTGAAGCAGAAAGAGCCCCAGGCGGAGGAGGAGCCCCCCGCCGCCCCTGTGGCGGAGGAGACCATCTTGTCCGCCAAACCGGGTATGGCTCCGCCCAAGCCCCGCCAGTCCCGGCCCGAGCGCCGGGAGCGTCCCCGGCGGGAAAACCGTCTCCAGGAGGGGGACGAGGTTCTGATTGGTCAGACCTCCGCTCCCGCGCCCCGTGAGCCTGTCACTGTGGAGCCGGTCAGCCCTGAGGATGAGAAGGCAAACCAGATTAAGGCTTTCCTGGTTGGTCTGATGGGCCACCTTCAGGTAGAAGCGGTCCCGGAGCTTTTCATTACCAATGAGGGCAACTATAAAGTGGTTCTCCAGGGAAAGAACCTGGGCGCCATCATCGGCCGCCGGGGCGAGACACTGGACGCCATCCAGCAGCTGACCAGCTACACCGTCAACCGGGGCCAGTCCAAGCGGGTACGCATCCATGTGGACGCCGAGGGCTACCGGGCCAAGCGGGAGGAGTCCCTCCAGCGGCTGGCCGTGAAGGTGGCAGGCAAGGTGGTCAAATACCGGAAGAACATGACCCTGGAGCCCATGAACGCCTACGAGCGCCATGTCATCCACACGGCCCTCCAGGACTACAAGGGCGTCAGCACCTACTCCACCGGCGTGGAGCCCAACCGCCGCACCGTGGTGGCCTACGCCCCCCATCAGAGATAATATTTTGGCGGAAGGGGAGACCCTTCCGCCTTTTTTGGAGGTTACGCTATGCCCACCCCGCTCTATGACGCCCTGCGGGCCTACGCCGGGAAATCCCCCCTCCGGTTTCACATGCCGGGGCACAAGGGAAAATTCCTCCCTGTCCCGGAGCTGATGTCTCTGGCCCCTGTCGACCTTACCGAGCTGTCCCCCACCGGGAATCTCTTTGCGGCCGGAGAGCCCTTCGACTCCGCTCAGGCACTGTGGGCGGAGCTGTTCGGGTTTGACCACTGCCAGTTTCTCACCGGCGGGTCCACTATGGGCATCCACACCGGGCTGACCCTGTGCGCCCGGCCCGGAGAACAGATTTTGGTGGATCGGAACTGCCACCGGGCTGTCTTCAACGCCCTGGCCCTGCTGGATCTGGAGCCGGTCTATTTGGAGCGGCCCTGGTTAAAGGGTGAGGATTTAATCGGTCCCATTTCCCCGGAGGATGTGGAAAAATCTTTAAACAGACGCCCGGATATCAAAACAGTTTGTATAACCTCTCCAACATATGCCGGAGTGTTGTCTAATATTGGGGCGATCTCCCGTATTGTCCACGCCCGCGGTGGAAAACTTTTTGTGGACGGCGCCCACGGGGCCCATCTGCCCTTTTTGGATCTGGCCCCCTTCTGGGGAGCGGACGCGGTAACTGTCTCCGCCCACAAGACCCTCCCCGCCATGGGACAGACCGCCCTGCTCTTTACCAACCGGATGGACCCGGACCGGGTGCGTCAGATGGCGTCGGTATACGGCAGCTCCAGCCCGTCCTACCCCATGCTGGTCTCTCTGGACGCGGCCCGGGACTGGCTGGCGGGGGAGGAGGGCTTTTACCAATACCGGAGAGCGGCCTGCCGGGTGGCGGAGCTGCGGCAGAAGTTCCCCAGTCTCCGGCCGCGGCCCGGCCTGTCCCTGGACCCCTGCCGGTTTGTCCTCAAGGTAGAGGACGGCCCCGCCTTTGCGGCGGCGCTGGAGGAGCGGGGGGTCTACCCTGAGATGGAAGACGGCGGCCACGTTGTCTTTATCTGCACCGCCCAGGACAGCGACGAGGACTTTCACTGCCTGGAGCGTGTGCTGGAGGAGCTGAGGGACAGGATGGGGGACTGTCCCCCCATCCCCGCCCCGCCCATTCCGGAGCGGGTCCTCTCCCCCCGGCAGGCCCTCTTTGCCCCCAGCCGGGTCGAGCCCCTGGAGGACTGCGAGGGGGAGATTTCCGCCTGTCAGATTGCCCCCTACCCTCCAGGTGTGCCCGTTGTGGTCCCCGGGGAGCGAATTTCAAAAAAAGAGCTGGCCTATTTGCAAAAAATAGGGTATAATATGCTGTCAGAGATTCGGACGGTACAATCGGATTGATATCATAACACGGGGCGCCGGGTCGTCGCCCTCTACAGTCCGAAGTGGGAGGAATTTTATGAACCTGTCCGCCTTAGCGGGAAACGAGCGCATAAAGGACCAGCTGTCCCGGCAGCTCCGGGAGCGGGGGCTGTCCCACGCCTATATCATCTCCGGCCCTGCCGGCTCCGGGCGGCACGCTCTGGCCCGGCAGCTGGCGGCGGCTATGCTGTGTACCGGGACGGGGGAGCGGCCCTGCGGGAGATGCGTCCCCTGTCAGAAGACGGCCAAGGGCATCCACCCCGACCTGTCGGTGATTAACGGCCCGGAGACGGGGAAGCCTATCACAGTGGACCAGGTGCGCGCCCTCCGGGCCGACGCCTACATCCGTCCCAACGAGGGAGAGCGGAAGGTCTATCTGCTGGAGGGGGCAGACAAGATGAACCCCTCCGCGCAAAACGCCATGCTCAAGCTGCTGGAGGAGGGCCCGCCTTACGCCGCCTTTCTTCTTCTGGCGGAAAATGCCGGCGGCCTGCTCCAGACGGTGCGCTCCCGGTGTGAGGAGCTGACCCTCTTGCCCAATGAGGAGACAGTCAGCCTTGACCCGGAGCGTCTCGAGCTGGTAAAGAGACTGGCGGACGCTCTGGAGCACGCCGGAGAGCCGGAACTGCTGGAGGCAGCCATGGGTCTGGACGGGAAACGGGAGGAACTGTCCGTGTTCTTATCCGCGCTGGAGTGTGAGCTGGGGGAACGGATCGTCCGGGGCGGTGAACGCCGCCGCCTGCTGCGGGCCGTAGAGCTGGTAAAGCAGCTGAGAGAGAGCGCCCGGCTGAATGTCAGCGCCGGCCAGTTGTCCGGCTGGCTGTGCGCGGGAATGTTCGCTGCCCTGTAACGACAGGATTTCATATGTCAAGGAGAAAATACCTATGGTAGAGATTATCAGCATCCGCTTTAAAAACGGTGGAAAAGAATATTATTTTAACCCCAACGGGCTCCAGTTTCAGGTGGGAGACGGCGTAATTGTGGAGACCTCTAAGGGGACGGAGTACGCCCAGTGCGTCCGGGCCAACAACATGATCGACGAGATTGAGCTCACCGCCCCCCTGCGTCCGGTGGTGCGCAAGGCCACCCCGGAGGACCTCCGGCTGGTGGAGCGCAACAGGGACCGGGAGAAACACGCCCTGACCGTCTGCCAGCAGAAGATTGCCGAGCACGGGCTGGACATGAAGCTGGTCAGCGCGGAATACAGCTTCGACGGCAGTAAAATTCTGTTTTTCTTCACCTCTGAGGGTCGGGTGGACTTCCGCGCCCTGGTGAAGGACCTGGCCGGAGCGCTGCACGCCCGCATTGAGCTGCGGCAGATTGGAGTCCGGGACGAGGCCAAGCTGCTGGGCGGTTTGGGCATCTGCGGCAAGCCCTTCTGCTGTTCCCAGTTTTTGGACGAGTTCCAGCCGGTGTCCATCAAGATGGCCAAGACCCAAAACCTCTCCCTCAACCCCACCAAGATTTCCGGCACCTGCGGGCGGCTGATGTGCTGTCTGAAGTATGAGCAGGAGGCCTATGAGGACCTGGTAAAAAAGGCCCCCAAGCAGGAATCCTTTGTAGAGACCCCCGACGGGGCGGGGACGGTGTCCGGCGTCAATCTGCTGCGCCAGACCGTCCAGGTGCGTCTGGAGTCCGACCCGGACAGCCCCAAAACCTATCACAACTGTGAGCTGTGCGTCATTCGAAGCGGCAAGGGAAGGCGGCCCGAGGGCTATGTGGAGCCCCCTCTGGAGGAGCTGGCCAGGCTCCGCCGTCAGGACGACAGCGACGTTCCCCAGGTGACGGAGGAGGCCAGTCTGGCCGCTGCCATTGAGGCGGCCTTCCCCAGCCGGGAGAAGAAGCAGCAGCCCCGGGAGGAGCGGCCCGCCGGCCACCGGAACCGCCGCCGGTCCGGGGAGCGGCCCCAGGAGGGCCAGCGGGGACGGCCGGCCCGGGAGCCGAAGGCCGAGCAGCGGCCCCAGGAGCCCAAGCAGGGGGGCCGGCCCAACCGCCGCCGCCGGTCCAGAGGAGGAAAACCCTCCACCCCTATGGAATAGAACAAGAATGTGGGCCCGGACGTGAAAACACGTCCGGGTCCTGATAGGAGATGGTAAAATGGCCGGATTCTTTAATGCTGTCTCGGCCTGTCTGGTACTGCTGATGCTCATGGCGGTGGGCTACTTCATGGGCGTGTGGGGCTGGATGACAGCTGCGGAGAAGAGGTTTATCAGCAAATTTATCATCAATATCGCGGTGCCCTGCAACTGCCTTGTGGGGCTGCTGGATAATCTGGACCGCAGCAGCCTGGCCCAGGCGGGGCTGATGGTGGTGGCCGGATTTGCCGGGATCGGTGCGTCAATGGCCATTGCGGTGGCCGCCGCCGCGCTGCTCCGCCTGCCCCGGGAGCGGTGGGGGGTCTTTGTGGCCATGGCCGGACTGTCCAACACCATTTTTATCGGCATCCCCGTGTGCACCCAGCTGTTTGGAGAGGCGTGTATGCCCTATCTGATGCTCTATTACCTGGGCAATACCAGCGTTTTGCAGTCTGCGGGCATTTTGCTGGTGGAGCGGGCGGGCTCCAAGGTGACGCGGGAGCGGGGTGTGCTGCCCTTCCTGCGGAACCTCTTTACCAAGCCGCCCATCCTTATGGTGATTTTCTCTGTGCTGCTGCTGGTTTTGGGGCTGCGGCCCCCGGAGCCGGTGATGAAATTTGCCGGCTATGTCAGCGGCTCGGTGTCCCCCCTGGCCCTGATCTACTGTGGTTTTATCGTGTATGAGGTGGGGCTGAAAAACCTGCGGTTTCTCCGGGGACTGCCCACCATGCTGGTGCTGCGGCTGGTGCTGTCGCCGGTGATCTGCCTGGGCTGCTGCACCCTGTTCGGCATGACGGGCCTGCCTTTGCAGGTCTTCGTGGTGGAGAGCGCCCTGCCGGTGGTCAGCCAGGTGACGGTGATGGCCGGAGCCTTCGGCGCAGATGAGCAGTACGCCGCCGTGGGCTCCTGCCTGTCCATCCTGGGCAGCTTTATCACAATTCCAATTTTAATGCTGATTCTGGGCTGAAAAAACCCGCCGCTCCCTGCGGCGGGTTCACTTTTTCGGATATGGTTCTGGGATATTGGTCCGTCCCAGCAGATAGTCCACGCTGGTGTGATAGTAGTCCGCTAATATTTCCAGTGAGGAGTGAGGAATGCTAAGGCTTTCCGTCTCATAGCGGGAATAGGTCGCCTGAGAGACGTTAAGCAGTGCCGCGATTTCTGCCTGGGTAAAGTCATTATCCTCCCGCAGGTCGCGGATTCTCAGTGCCATAGCATCACCCCTATGTGAGCATAGTCTATGCGGATTTTGCATATTGATTTTTATGCAATATTCGTATACACTATGTACGAGGTGATAGCATGAATGTAGAAGAAACCAGCGCGCTGCACAGCAGCGAATTGATGAAGCTGCCCCGTGACCCCTCTGATCCCAACGAGGACATCTGGCAGCTGAGCTTGCAAATACGGATGCTGCGGGAGCAGATGGGTGAATTTGAAGCGGGACTTCACAGGACAATCAACGAACAGATGTCTGTTCTGGAGGGTCTGCTGTGCTGGTGTGACAGCCTGCTGTACCAGTCCTGTGCGCTGTACACGAAGAAAACGAATTCCCCGGAGGGCTGACAGCCTTCCGGGGAATCTCCTTAACTGGTTAACGTGGGTGTGTCCTTATGTAGGGGCGGACATTGTCCGCCCGCGGGCGCACGCTGTGCGCCCCTACAAATCGTGCCAATTCTCCTAGCTGTGATAAAATGCGCGGTAGGACACTCACGTTAACGTATCCTGTGAAATTAGCCCCAGGTCATACTTCCATCCCAGTACCCGGGCCAGGGCCTCGTCCACCCGCTCCCGGGGGAGGGAGCCGTCCTCCAGAGCGGCCAGCACCTGGGGAATCTGTCCCTGAAAGTCGGCGGTGACCACCATGTCGCACCCGGCGGCAATGGCCAGCACGGCGGGGGACTGTCCCTGTTCCCTGGCGTATTGGGTAATGGCCTTCATAGACAGGTCGTCTGTGAGGGCGGGGCCGTCGAATCCCAGCTCCTCCCGGAGCAGCCGGTATACGGCAGGGGAGAGGGAGCCGGGACAGTCCGGGTCTGCCGCCTGGAGGATGTTGTGGGACACCAGTACCGCGGCGGCGCCCCCCCGGGCGGCGTCAATTCCCGCCTGGAAGGGGAGAAAATCCGCCTGCCGCAGCTGGTTCAGGGGCCGCTTGTCCAGCGCGGAGCCGGTGTGGGTGTCCTTGTTGGGCCCGTAGCCGGGGAAATGCTTCAGCACGCTGCCCATGCCGTCCTCCTCCATCTGCGCGACAACGGCGGCGATGTATTCACAGGTCTCCTCCGTCCCCAGGCCCAGGGTGCGGTCATAGATAAAGTCCCCGGGGTCGGTGGACAGGTCGGCCACCGGAGCGAGGTTGACATTGATGCCCAGGGAGGAGAGCAGCGCATCCTTCTCCCGGCAGTCGACCAGGATGGCCTCCAGCCCGCCCTGCTTGTACAGCTTCTGCGGGGAGGAAAACCGCTTTTCCCGCAGCTGGGGGCAGGCGCTCACCCGGGCCACGGTGCCCCCCTCCTCGTCCGCGCCGATGAGCAGCGGAAGGCTGACCGCTTCCTGGAGGGCGGCGATCTCCTCCTGCACCTGCTGGGGGGTGCGGTCCTTGAGATTGCCCTTGAACAGGAGATATCCCCCCAGGTGGTACTCCGCCGCCAGCTCCGCGGCGTTTCCCTGGGGACAGTGGGGAAAGAAGAGCTGGCCCACCTTTTCCTCCGCTGTCATGGAGGAGAGCAGCCTGTCGATGGTCTCCTGCCGGGGGTCGGGCTCCGGCTCAGGAATCTCCACCGGGACAAAGGCGGGCACATCAGGCGGGGGAGGGGAGGGGGGAGGTGTGCTCTCCGCCGGCGGAGCCGTGGAGGAACAGCCCGCCAGCAGCAGGACCGCCAGGGCCAGGGACAAAAGATGTTTCATGTGAAACATTTCTCCTTTTAAAATTGCCCCGTCGGATAGACGGAGCAATGTTGAATTATTCCTCTTCTGTCTTGGTAATTGCGATGTTCAGCTCGTCCAGCTGGTTCTGCTCCACGGTGGAGGGTGCGCCCATCATCAGGTCCTGGGCGTTTTTGTTCATGGGGAAGGGGATTACCTCCCGGATGGACTCCTCCCCGGACAGCAGCATCACCATCCGGTCCACCCCGGGGGCGATGCCCGCGTGGGGGGGTGCGCCGTAGGTGAAGGCGTTGTACATGGCGGGGAACTTGCTGCGCACATCCTCCTCCTCCAGGCCCACCATCCAGAAGGCTTTTACCATAAGCTCCGGGTCGTGGTTGCGCACCGCGCCGGAGGACAGCTCCACCCCGTTGCACACCAGGTCATACTGGAAGGCGGTGATGGACAGGGGGTCCACCTCCCCCTTGATGGCCTTTTCGATGATCTCCAGACCGCCGTTGGGCATGGAGAAGGGGTTATGGCAAAATTCCAGCCCGCCGCTCTCCTCGCCAATCTCATACATGGGGAAGTCCACAATCCAGCAGAACTCGTACCGCTCCTTGTCCATGTGTCCGGGGCAGAAGGCCCCCAGCTTGTTGCGCAGGACGCCGGCGGTCTTCTGTGCCGCCAGCTTTGCCCCGGCGGTGAGACCCACAAAGCAGCCCTTCTCCAGCTTCAGCCCATTGACCACCTGGTCCTTGATGGGCTGGACAAACTTGGCGATGCCGCCCACAATCTCGCCGTTTTCGTCATAGCGGAACCAGTAGGCCTTGCTGCCGGTCTGGACCTCCACTTCATTGCACAGCCCGTCAATCTGCTTCCGGGTGCCGGAGAAATCGGTCACTACAATAGCCTTGACGGTCTGATGCTCAAAGGGCGGGAAGCCGCAGTCGGCCAGCAGGTCCGTCGCGTCCGTAACGGTCAGGTCGATGCGCAGGTCGGGCTTGTCGGAGCCGTATTTTTCCATGGCTTCCAGGTAGGGGATGCGGACAAAGGGGGCTTTTGAAGCAGTGTTGTACTTGCCGTACTTGGCAAAGATGGGGGGGAGCACGTCCTCCAGCACGGTGAACACGTCCTCCTGGTTGGCAAAGGCCATCTCCATGTCCAGCTGGTAGAACTCGCCGGGGGAGCGGTCCCCCCGGGCGTCCTCGTCCCGGAAGCAGGGGGCGATCTGGAAGTACTTGTCAAAGCCGGAGGCCATGAGCAGCTGCTTGAACTGCTGGGGGGCCTGGGGCAGGGCGTAGAACTTGCCGGGGTGCTTCCGGGAGGGCACCAGGTAGTCCCGGGCCCCCTCGGGGGAGGAGGCGGTGAGGATGGGGGTGGTGATCTCTAAAAAGCCGTGGTCGGTCATGGCGGTCCGCAGGGCGGACACCACCTGACAGCGCAGGACGATGTTGTCCTTCACCTCGGGGTTGCGCAGGTCCAGATAGCGGTACTTCAGCCGGGCGGACTCGTCCGCCTCCCGGCTGCGGGTAACGGGGAAGGGCAGCTCGTTGTGCCGGCAGCGGCCCAGCACCTCAATCTTGGCGGGCACCACCTCAATGTCACCGGTGGGCAGCTTGGGATTTTTGCTGTCCCGCTCCCGGACGGCGCCGGTGACGGCGATCACCGTCTCCTTGTTCAGCTCCTTGGCGGCCTGGACGGTCTCCTCGGTCTCCAGCACGATCTGAGTGGTGCCGTAGAAGTCCCGCAGCACCAGAAAGGCCAGATTCTGCCCCACCTCCCGCAGGTTCTCCATCCAGCCGGCCAAAGTGACCGTCTGTCCGACCTGCTCCATGCGCAGCTCCCCGCAGGTGTGGGTGCGGTAAAAGGTGCTTGTGTCACCCATAATATCAACTCCTGTTTGTATTATTTATCATTTGTAATTCCATTTTG
Organism: uncultured Bacillota bacterium; assembly: GCA_947650875.1. Lineage (GTDB taxonomy): Bacteria > Bacillota > Clostridia > Oscillospirales > Oscillospiraceae > Lawsonibacter. The sequence goes on from CANSXE010000016.1 coordinate 31,893, forward strand.
TAATTGCAGGCTCGACTGTAGTTCCTGCTCTATATCGTCGGGGGAGGAGGGGGCGTAACCCCGCCAGCGCCCTTCGTTGGGAAGCCATAAATGTTTGCCGTCCCAGTATGCGATATAAGAGGGAGAACAGCCGCTGATCTCATGAATCCCGATTCCTTTTTTGCTGGGTCTTATAAGCGGAAAAAGCCGGGTGTATGTTTGCCCTTGCAGGGCGTTCAGCGCTTTTTTCCCTGGTTCGGCCCTCTCTGCGGAAACAGGGATGTCGCTCATGCCGGGGAAGTCGCCCTCATAAAAGATGTGGATGAAGTGGGCTGACTGGGGGTGAGGGTCAGCACTGAAGCCCTTGATTTGGTCGTAGCTAAACTCCTCCGTCGAATAGTCCGATGTAACATAGGCCGCAGTAAGACCGAGACCGAAGGCGGATAGAAGAACGGCAACGACACAGAGAATCCAGAGCTTCTTTTTCATAGGGGGTTCCTTTCCACGGCGGAGGAATCCCCCCGCCACTTCGTGGCCCTCCCCCCTTTAGCAAGGGGGGCTTTTTTACGTTTCCCTTACCGTGTTTGCTCCAAATGGCCCCCTTGCTAAAGGGGGCTGGCACCGCCGTAGGCGGTGACTGGGGGATTCCACACGTTAAATGCTGTTGCCTTGGTGGTGGAGGGATTCCGCACCAACAGCGGCGCTTACTCCCCCTTGTCCAGGATGGGCGTGGCGGCGTCGCTTGCGCCCATGGCGGCGACGATTCTGCCCACGGCATCGCCGGTGGGAATCAGCTCCTGCTCGCCGGAGCGCATATCCTTCAACGACACCTTGTCCTGCTTGATCTCGTCGTCCCCCAGGAAAATCACATAGGGCACTCCCAGCTTGTCGGCGTAGTTCATTTTCTGCTTAAACTTCTTCTGCTCGCCGTAAATCTGAGTGCGCACGCCGGAGGAGCGCAGCTGGGTGGACAGGGTGATGGCCGGGCCCATGTCGTCGGTCATGGGGAGAATCAGCACGTCGGCGGGGGCGGTGTTCAGGGCGTCGTTGAGATAGCCCTGGTCCTCCAGCACGAAGAACAGCCGGGTCAGACCGATGGAAATTCCAACGCCGGGGAGTTGTTTATCGGTGTAATATTCCGCCAGGTTATCATACCGCCCGCCGGAGCAGATGGAGCCGATCTCCGGGTGGTCCAGCATAGTGGTCTCGTAGACAGTGCCGGTGTAGTAGTCCAGCCCCCGGGCGATGGTCAGGTCCAGCACGAAGTGGG
>CANSXE010000017.1 GCA_947650875.1 uncultured Bacillota bacterium
CCGCCTTCAAGATGGTGGACACCTGCGCCGCCGAGTTTGACGCCGAGACCCCCTATTACTACTCCACCTACGACGGGGAGAACGAGGCTCGGGACGACGGTTCAGGCCGGAAAAAGGTCTTGGTTCTGGGCTCCGGCCCCATCCGCATCGGCCAGGGCATCGAGTTTGACTACTGCTCCGTCCACTCGGTCTGGGCCCTGCGGAAGTTGGGTTGCGAGACCATCATCGTCAACAACAACCCGGAGACCGTCTCCACCGACTTCGACGTGGCCGATAAGCTGTACTTCGAGCCCCTCACCGCCGAGGACGTGCAGAACATCGTGGAGCAGGAAAAGCCCTGGGGGGCGGTGGTCCAGTTCGGCGGACAGACCGCCATCAAGCTGGCCAAGGCCCTCACTGACATGGGCGTCCGCATCCTGGGCACCTCCTCCGACGGGGTGGACGCCGCCGAGGACCGGGAGCGGTTTGACGAAATTCTGTCCAAGTGCAGCATCCCCCGGGCCAAGGGCAAGACCGTCTTCACCACCCAGGAGGCGCTGGCCGCCGCCCGGGAGCTGGGCTACCCCGTGCTGGTGCGCCCCTCCTATGTTCTGGGTGGCCAGGGCATGGAGATCGCCTACACCGACCGGAACATTGAGGAGTTCATGAAGATTATCAACATGACCGTTCAGGAGCACCCCATTCTGGTGGACAAGTACCTCATGGGCCGGGAACTGGAGGTGGACGGCGTGTTTGACGGGGAGGACATCCTAATCCCCGGCATTATGGAGCATGTGGAGCGGGCCGGGGTCCACTCCGGGGACTCCATCGCCGTCTACCCGCCCCTCCACCTGGAGGACAAGCACCGGGAGCTCATCCTCAAGCACACCAAGAACATGGCCAAGCACCTGGGCGTGGTGGGCCTGATCAACGCCCAGTATATCCTCTACGACGACGATATCTATGTGATCGAGGTCAACCCCCGGTCTTCCCGGACCATCCCCTACATCTCCAAGGTGACAGGGGTGCCCATCATCGACCTGGCCACCCGGGTGATGCTGGGGGAAAAGCTCCGCGACATGGAGTACGGCACCGGCATCTACAAGGAGGCCGAATACTATGCCGTCAAGGCCCCGGTGTTCTCCTTCGAGAAGCTCACCGACGTGGACACCGGCCTGGGCCCCGAGATGAAGTCCACCGGCGAGGTGCTGGGCCTGGCCGAGACCTACCCCCAGGCCCTGCTGAAGGCCTTCAAGGGCTCCGGGATGCGGGCCCCCAAGAAGGGCGGCCGCATCATTATTACCGTGAAGGATGAGGACAAGGGCGAGATTATCGCCATCGCCCGTGGCTTTGAGGAGATGGGGGTGGAGCTGTTCGCCACCGCCGGTACCTGCCAGACCCTCACCGATGCGGGCATCCAGTGCAAGAGCGTCAACCGGGTGTCCCAGGCCCACCCCAATATCCTGGACATGATCGCCTCGGGCACCGTGGACCTGATTATCAACACCCCCACCCGGGGCCGAAAGCACGACTCCGACGGCTTCCGCATCCGCCGCTCCGCCGTGGAGCACGGGGTGGGCTGCGTCACCTCAGTGGACACCGCCAGGGCCCTGCTCACCGTCCGGCAGCAGAGCCGCAGCGAGGACCTGACCCCCATCGACATCACAAAAATTTAACTTTCCCGGAACAAACTCCCGTACTTTTCGTCCAATCAGGCAGAAACAAACACAGGAGGTAATGTTATGAAGCGGTTTTCACTTTGGCTGGTCCTCTTTGGGCTTTTTCTGGTTGGCTGCGGCCGCGGGGCGGGGGAGCGTCTCCCCAAGCTGCCGGAGGACAAAACAGTTATGCTGTCCATCTGTGAGGAGGAGCAGTACTCCCAAAAGTATATCTATACGAAAAAGGAGGTCCGGGCCCTGAACAAGGCCCTGGCTCAGGCCTCGGTCCAGCCTGTGGACGACTGGACCATCCCGGAGGACCCCTGGCCTGTTTACGGTCTCTATGTGACGGACCTGTGGCACGATGGCAGAGAGCTGGACGCGGCCTGCTTCGGTGATCTCTGGGTGGATAACCAGGGGCAGGCGTTTCGGGTGGAGGGCCTGGACATGCAGGCCTTGACGGACCTCTTCCCGGATGGCTGGAAGGAGGGAAAACATAACTTTCTCCCCTCCCGGCAGGCGCTGGCTCTGTGCGGCGGCAGCTGGAACGAGCGGTTTATGGTCCCCTCTGACCTTCCATCTCCGCAGACTGATGTCTCCATGACCCTGGACGACCCGTCAAACGGCCTGAGCTGGACCCTGACCAACCTTAGCCAGTACGAATTTTTCCACGGAAACGGCGGTTATGCCAGCCTTCAGGTCTGTCTGGAGGATGGGTGGTACGATGTTCCAAGCCAGTTTAGCCGCTATCACACAGACGAAGGATACATCCTGCCCCCCGGCGGAAGCTATTCCTCTGTTTTTCCTCTGGAGCCCTATGGCGACCTGCCCGCAGGAAATTACCGGATTGTCTTCCCCCTGACTCAGGAGGGGGGATCCCAGCCGCGCGAAGTCTATTCGGCAGTCTGTTTTCTGATTTTGGAAGACGGAACCTTTGCCCGGGAGAGCCTGGTCTGACAGTGTAAAACGGCCCTCGGTTTACGCCGGGGGCCAATTTTTCTCTCAACATATTAGGAGGGTGATACATATGTCTGTTTACACAATCGTATTCAGTCCCACCGGTGGAACAAAAAAGGTTGGGGATTGTTTGGGCCGGGTCTTTGGGCCGGAGATTCAAGAAATCGACCTGACCAATCCCGCAGCAGAGTTCAGTTCCTTTTTACTGGGTTCCAAGGATATTTGTGTTGTCTCTGTTCCCAGTTTTGGCGGACGTGTCCCCGCCCCTGCGGCTGCCCGCCTGGCCGAATTGAAAGCAAACGGAGCCAAAGCCTGCATCAGCTGTATGCGCTGCGTCAGTATCTGCCCCGCTCAGGCCAGGACCTTGAATAAGCTGCTTCTGGCCGGGGCCTCTCAAAAGCTAAAAAAGGTGTGTTCAGAGCCGAAGAAGAACGAGCTGTTCCTGAGTTAAAAGTATTACGATGAAAATTGACCGTTTAATTGGAATCATTACCATTTTACTGCAAAGGGACCAGGTCACCGCTCCTGAGCTGGCGGAGCGGTTTGAGGTGTCCCGGCGAACCATCAACCGAGACATAGAGGACATCTGCCGGGCGGGCATCCCTCTTGTCACTACCCAGGGGTATGGCGGCGGCATTTCCATCGCGGCGGGCTATAAACTCGATCATTCGCTGCTGACGGAGGAGGAATTACAGCTTTTGTTCTCGGGGATGAAGGGCATGGACAGCATATCGGAAAAGGCCCATTCCCCCCTTCTGGCAGAGAAGCTTTCCGCCGGGGCGGCAGACTTGACAGACAGCTTCAATATTGATCTCGCATCTCACTACAAGGATACGCTTTCCCCAAAAATCAGTGCAATCAAAAGGGCGACCCGGAACAGGCATCTGCTTTCCTTTTCCTACTTCTGCGAAAAGGGGGAGGACCGCCGCACCATAGAACCCTATCGGCTGATTTTCAAGTGGTCGGACTGGTATGTGTGGGGGTACTGCCTGGAGCGTCAGGACTTTCGGCTGTTCAAGCTGAACCGGCTCTGGGATTGGGGGACCGGCACAGACTCCTTTGCTCCAAGGGATCTGCCGGACCTGGAGCCGGACCAGTATTTTTCTGCGGGTGGGATATACCTCAAGGCCCTGTTCGAGGAGAATCAAAAGTACCGCCTGATTGAGGAGTACGGCCCGAACTGTTTTCAGACCGGTCCGAAAGGCAGGCTGCTCTTTGAGCGGGACTTTGTCAGCTTCTCCAATCTGCGGGAGTGGGTACTGAGCTTCGGCAGTCAAGTGGAGGTGCTGGAGCCGGAGCGGCTTCGGGCAGACCTGCGGCAGCAGGCGAAAGAGATGCTGAAAATATATTAGGAACATGACATATAGATGTCGTGTATGTTCTGATACAATAGCGGCACTGGAAAGGAGGGTGCAAAATGCCAGAATCAAGATGCGGGCTGTTATGCTCTCAGTGTTCCTACTGCGGACAGGTGAATTGCCCAGGCTGTGTACATATGAGCAAGCCATTTTGGGGAGACAGCTGCCCCGTAAAATCCTGCTGTGAAGGCAAGGGCAAGGAACACTGTGGGGAGTGTGACAGCTTTCCCTGTGAACTGCTCCACCAATTCGCCTATGACCCCAAACAGGGAGATGACGGCAGACGCATTGAACAGTGCAGAGCCTGGAGCAAAGAGAGTTCCGCAGTCTGAACATAAAAAGGCCCGCACCGGGATAAAACGGTGCGGGCTTTGCTATTACCACTTGCCGTAGTCGTTGACCCAGCCGTTCCTGCGGGAGAACAGCCAGCGGGGCTCCTCCAACTTATTTTTCTTGCACTGAATGGTTGAATAGGCTATAATCCCTCTTGAAGGTGATTCTCGCTTTTATTTTCCTGCATGAAAAATTTACTACCAAATCTCTGGGGGGATGTGTGTTGATAGGCGCAGGGACATTGCTCATAGTCATATAACGGACCGGCCCGATCCCGCTGTCGGTTTCCTGTCTGGTATCCTCGATACCGTATCAACATGCTTAGGACGGTTAAATAGAAAATGGGACTTGATAGTATGAGAGAAAACAAATATGATGACGCCGTATTCTTCCAGAAGTACAGCGAGATGGACCGTTCCCGGCAAGGCTTGACCGGGGCCGGGGAGTGGCATGAGCTGGAAAAGCTGCTGCCGGATTTTCAAGGTTTGTCCGTTCTGGATCTGGGCTGCGGCTACGGCTGGCACTGCAAGTATGCGGCTGAACACGGCGCTGCCTATGTGCTGGGGACGGACATCTCTCAAAAAATGCTGGAAGCCGCAGAACAGAAAAATCCTGGCCCCAACATCGAATACCGGCAAGCGGCTATGGAGGACCTGGGATTTGCGGATGCCAGCTTTGATGTGGTGCTGAGCTCCCTGGCGTTTCACTATGTTGCTGATTTTATCTCGCTGGTCCAGAATATCAGCCGCTGGCTGAAGCCGGGTGGGAGATTTGTCTTTTCCATGGAGCATCCTGTATTTACGGCCTACGGCTCCCAGGACTGGTGCTATGATGAAACCGGAAAGATTCTTCACTTCCCTGTAGACAATTACTATCTTGAGGGGAAACGGGACGCAATTTTTCTGGGAGAGCCGGTCACCAAATACCACCGGACGCTGACTACCTATCTGGATACACTGCTGAGAAATGGATTTCAGCTCCAGCGTGTGGTGGAGCCGCAGCCGCCGGAGCACATGATGGACATTCCGGGCATGAAAGATGAACTGCGCAGGCCCATGATGCTGTTGGTGTCAGCGAGCAAAGCCGTAGAAGGATAAGCGGGCTGTACGCTGTAGGGAGTGTGATCCATGCGCATCTGCTCCCGGCGAAGGACAGTAAAAACGGTTAGAAACAGTGATCTTCGTGGTTCCCTCTGCCTTGGCGACAGTTACCCAAAATCTACTGACAACAATTTGTTCAGATTGGGTAGGGTTGTTCTTTTCACATTCGGGTGCCCTTATAATTTCCTCGCCGGGCGGCGGTCCCTGCCTTGGGGCGGCGCTTGCGGCGGAAAAAGGTAAGCTTGAGTATCACAATGGCGGCCAGGAACAGCACCACAGCCAGAATGATACGCACCCCCTCATTCTGGAAGAACTGGAAAAACTGCTGCTTCTTATACAGTAGCTCCGACCGCTCCACCGAGGTGACGGCCACCAGGTCCAGCTGGCCGTAGACCTCTCCGTTGTAGGAGAGGGTCATAATGCCCATCACCTGGCCGGCCACCACCGGGGCCTCCACCTCCTTGGCGTAGAGGGTGATTTTAGTCTCAATGTCGTTCAGGTCCATGGACTTGGGCAGGGTGCGGGTGATGGAGCCCTGGGGCTTCACATTTACCTCGTCGGCCTGGCGGGACATGGTGACCTTCACCGTATCCACCGGCTCGCTGTCTTTGGTGATGGTCACCCGCTGGAAGTTGTTAAAGCCGTACTCCAGCAGCCGCTTGCTCTCCCGGAACTGGCCCTGGCGCAGCTCGGTGTCGCCGGGGACCTCCATAGGTCCGGAGCCCAAGATCACGGAGATGAGCACCTCGTCCCCGTCCTCGGCGGCGGCGGCCAGGCACCGGCCCGCCTCGTCGGTGTTGCCCGTCTTGCCGGCGATGCACTTTTCATAGATGTATCCGCTGTACCGCCATGTGGAGACCAGGGCGTTGGTGTTGTACATCTCCCGGGGACCGGACATGTCGGTGGCATGGAGGGTGTATTTGGGGACCTTGGAGATTTCAAGGTAGGTGTCGTACTCCAGGGCGGCCTTCAGAATCAGGGCCAGATCGTAGGCAGTAGAGTAGTGGTTTTCGTTGTGGATGCCCACCGGATTGGTAAAGTGGGTGTTCTGGCAGCCCAGCTCGGAGGCCTTCCGGTTCATATGGTCCACAAAGTCCTCGATGGTGCCGTCCACAGCCACAGCCAGCACATTGCAGGCGTCGGCGTAGGAGGGGATAAGCGTCAGGTAGAGCAGTTCCTCCACAGTGAGCACCTCTCCCAGCTTGAGATTGGCGTTGACGTAGGACTGGGTGACCCCCTGCATCCGGGTTTCCCCGGCGGTGATGGGGGTGTCCAGGGAGAGCTGGCCATACTCAATGGCCTCCAGCACCAGCAGGGCGGTCATAATCTTGGTAATGCTGGCGGGATAGGCCTTTTCGGTGGCCTTCATGTCGTATAAAATTTCGCCGTGGTTGGCGTCCAGAAGGACGGCGTGGGTGCAGAACAGGTCCAGGTCCTCCTGCCCCGGAACGACGGCGGAGACGGGCAGCAGAGACGTGGACAGGGCAAACAAAAGGATCAGGGAAAGAAAAGGATATTTTTTCATAGGAAAATCTCCATATGTATGTTATAATGAGGTGCGTACCCCAGTGTATCGCATATGAGGGGAAAAGGCAATTAAGATTTTTTTAATTTTCTGTATAACCGCGATTGTACTGATTATAACAAAAAGCGGGCAGGACCGCAAGGGGGCACGGGACATGGGAGAAAAATCCAGATACGCGGGGGCGGTGCTGGCCCTGTTTGCGGTCTTTTTCCTGGTGTGCGGCACCTGGTATCTGGCCCGGGCCACCGCCCCGGAACCCTGGCAGGTGTCCTCGGTCCGCCGTCCGCCGGCGGAGGAGATATCCGCCGAACCGGCCGCGGAGGGGGAGGTCTATCCGGACAGCCTTCTGCCCGGCGAGGTGATCGACATAAACACGGCGGACGCATACGACCTTCAGCGTCTGCCGGGCATCGGGGAGAAGCGGGCGCAGGACATTGTCGCCTACCGGGAGGAGCACGGCCCCTTCTCGAATGTGGATGGGCTGACGGAGGTGTCCGGCATCGGGCCGGGTATTTTGGAGGGCCTGCGAATGTATGCGGCGACGGGAAACGAGTGAGGTTTGATATGGCGAAAATTTTAGTAGTAGACGACGAGCAGGTGTTGGTAAAGGGCATCAAATTCAACCTGGAGCACGAGGGCTACCAGGTTGAGGTGGGCTATGACGGTGAGCAGGCGGTGGAGCTGGCCCGGGAGGGCAGCTTCGACCTGATTCTGCTGGACCTGATGATGCCCAAGATTGACGGCCTTCAGGCCTGTATGCGCATCCGGGAGTTCTCCAACGTGCCCATCATCATGCTGACGGCCAAGGGGGAGGACACCGACAAGATCATGGGCTTTGAGTGCGGGGCCGATGACTACATCACCAAGCCCTTCAACCTGCTGGAGCTGAAGGCCCGGGTGCGGGCGCTGCTGCGCCGCTCCGGGGCCACAGAGCAGAAGAAGTCGGAAGCGATACTCACTGCCGGGCATATCCGTTTGGACACGGCGGCCCGGGCGGCCTGGCGGGATGGCGTGTCCGTGGAGCTCACCGCCAAGGAGTTCGACCTGATGGAGCTGCTGCTGCGCAACCCCGGGAGGGTATACAGCCGGGAGAACCTGCTCAACGTGGTGTGGGGCTATGAGTATATCGGAGACTACCGCACGGTGGACGTCCACGTCCGCCGCCTGCGGGAGAAGCTGGAGCTGGACCCCGCCAACCCCGAGTTCATCCGCACCAAGTGGGGCGTGGGCTACTATCTGGCGAAGCTATGAACAAGAAGAACAAGGTCCCCTTTTTTGCCTCCCTCCAGGTGAAATATGCCCTGAGCTACTTTGTCATTTTCGCGGTAGTGCTGGTACTGCTGAATACCTACCCGCTTATGGCATCTCAGGAGCTGCTGTTTACCTCCAAGCGGGACTCGCTGAAAAGTCAGACGGCGGTGATGGCTTCTGCCCTGATGGAGCTGGAGTCCCTGTCCGCCGAGCAGGTGGCCCGGGTGATGAACATGCTGGACAGCATGGGCACCACCCGCATTCTGGTCACTGACCCGGCGGGACTGATCCTCTACGACAGCACAAACCAGCCCAAGGAGGAAGAGACGTCGCCGCCCGATGGGGAGGGTGGACCGGCTGAGTACCGCTATGCCCTGTATCAGGAGGTGGTGTCCGCTCTGCGGGGGAACGACGTATTTTACTCCCGGTATGTGGACCGGATGTTTACCTCCACCGCCGCCATGCCCATTGTCTACCGGGGCATGGTTATCGGCGCCATTTATATCCTGGAGGTGGACCAGGCCCAGGGGGAGCTGCTGTATAACCTTCAGCAGAACCTGAGAACCATCTCGCTGGTCATCGCGGTAGTGACAGTGATTATGTCAACCTTTTTCTCCAAGATGCTCACCGCCCGCATCGCTGCCCTGCTGCGGGCCATCCGCATTGTGGGGGAGGGGGAGTACGGCCACCGGCTCCAGCCCGTGGGCCGGGACGAGATGGCCCAGCTGGCCGGGGAGTTCAACCAGCTCACCGACCGTCTCCAGACCACCGAGGAGGTCCGCCGCCGCTTTGTCTCCGACGCCAGCCACGAGCTGAAAACTCCTCTGGCTTCCATCCGCCTGCTGGCCGACTCCATTTTGCAGACCGACGAGATGGACCCGGCCATGGTGCGGGAATTTGTGGGGGACATCGGCTCTGAGGCGGAGCGGCTCACCCGCATCACCGAGCATCTGCTGGCCCTTACCCGGCTGGACAGCCTGCCCGCCGGAGAGGAGTGGGCGGTGGATGTGTCCCAGGTGGTGGAGCGGACAGTGGCCCTGCTCCAGCCGGTGGCCGACGCCGCGGGGGTCACGGTGGAGAAAAATCTGAAGCCGGGCTGCGCCGTTCTGTGTACCGAGGACGACCTGTCCCAAATCTGCTATAATCTGGTGGAAAACGCTATCAAATACAACTATAACGGCGGAAAGGTGTTCGTCTCGGTGTACCGGGACGGGGACCAGGTGCTGCTGGAGGTGGGGGACACCGGCGTGGGCATCCCGGAGGAGGACCTGCCCAAGGTGTTCAACCGCTTCTACCGGGTGGACAAGGCCCGGTCCCGGGCCGCCGGCGGCACCGGACTGGGGCTGTCTATCGTCCGGGACACGGTGCGCCGCCACGGCGGCTGGGTCACCGCCCGGCCCCGGAGCCCGGAGGGCAGTCTGTTTACTGTGGGCTTTCCCCAGTATGTGCTGGAGGGGGACGAGAGGGGGAGGAGCCAATGAGCAAAAAACGGTGGGTTCTGCTTCTGGTTCTGGCCCTGCTCCTGGCCGCCTGCGGCGGGGAGACGGAGCACACCGAGGGGCCCGTCCTCTGGTTCTGCACCGGAGGGGAGCGGGACCACGGCCCCGCCCTGTCCCCCCAGCCCTACGAGGGGGAGATGACCCCGGAGACGCTGCTGTCCGCCCTGCTGGCCGGACCCGACCAGGCGGGGTTGGTCTCCCCCTTCCCCAGAGGGGTCGCCATGCAGCGGTGGAGCTGGGATGAGGAGCGGCCGGGGGTGCTGCTGGTGGACCTGTCCGAGCAGTACGGCGCTCTGGCCGACGTGTCCCTGAGTCTGGCCGACTACTCCATTGTCCTCACCCTGTCCCAGGTGGAGGGGGTGGAGGAGGTAGAGATCACCGCCGGGGGCCGAAAGGTGAGCTACCGCAGCCACCAGCTGCTGGCCCCCGGGGAGGCGGTGCTGTGGGACGAGCTGGCGGACACCCCCTCGTAGGGGAGACTTGTGGCCGCTCCGACAAAACCCTTGACAAATTCTGTATTTGTCTGTAATCTTAGGACTATTCAAAGGAAAGAAGGCGTTCTCCATGAGCAGCTATAAAATCAACACCAAGTGCGTCCAGGGGGGCTACACGCCCGGCAACGGCGAGCCCCGGCAGATTCCCATTGTCCAGTCCACCACCTTTAAATACGCTACCAGCGAGGACATGGCCAAGCTGTTCGACCTTGAGGCCAGCGGTTATTTCTATACCCGGCTCCAGAACCCCACCAACGACCATGTGGCCGCTAAAATCTGCGACATGGAGGGCGGGACCGCCGCCATGCTCACCTCCTCCGGTCAGGCGGCCAACTTCTACGCCGTTTTCAACATCGCCAACTGCGGCGACCATGTGGTGGCTTCCTCCACCATCTACGGCGGCACCTACAATCTTTTCCACGTCACCATGCGGAAGATGGGCATTGATTTCACCTTCGTCTCCCCCGACTGCACCGAGGAGGAGCTGAACGCCGCCTTCAAGCCCAACACCAAGGCGGTCTTTGGCGAGACCATTGCTAACCCGGCCCTCACCGTGCTGGACATTGAGAAGTTCGCCAAGGCCGCCCACGCCCATGGCGTCCCTCTGATTGTGGACAACACCTTTGCCACCCCGGTAAACTGCCGGCCCATCGAGTGGGGCTGCGACATTGTTACCCACTCCACCACCAAGTATATGGACGGCCACGGGGCCGGTGTGGGCGGCTGCATTGTGGACGGCGGCAAATTCGACTGGATGGCTCACGCGGAAAAATTCCCCGGCCTGTGTACCCCTGACGACAGCTACCACGGCATTACCTACGCGGAAAAGTTTGGACAGGGGGGCGCTTTTATTACCAAGTGTACCGCTCAGCTCATGCGGGATTTCGGCTCCATCCAGTCCCCCCAGAACGCCTTTTTGCTGAATCTGGGCCTGGAGAGTCTCCATGTTCGGATGCCCCGCCACTGTGAGAACGCCCTGGCGGTGGCCAAATACCTGAAGGCCCACCCCAAGATCAGTTTTGTCACCTTCCCCGGCTTGGAGGGGGACAAGTACTACGAGCTGGCTCAAAAGTATATGCCCGACGGGACCTGCGGCGTGGTGTCCTTTGGCTTCAAGGGCGGGCGGGCCGCGGCGGAGACCTTTATGAAGCATCTCCAGCTGGCCGCCATCGAGACCCATGTGGCCGATGCCCGCACCTGCACCCTCCATCCCGCTTCCGCCACCCACCGGCAGATGAATGACGAGGAGCTGGCCGCCGCCGGCATTACCCCCGATTTGGTCCGCTTCTCCTGCGGCATTGAGGACGCCGCCGACCTGATTGCCGACATTGAGCAGGCCCTGACCCATGTATAAATAAGCGCGTGTCCCCGCCCGTAAGGGCGGGGACACAGAGACTAAAAGAGGTAATAAAATGAAAAATGCTGGAACTGTTTTGCTGTATAACTGCTCCGATCCGGAATTTTCCAAGCTGAAGCAGATTTTTGCCATGCTCCGCCTGCGGATGCGGGTGGTGGAGCCCGACCGGTACCATATTTCTCTGGAGGAGCTGGCCCAGGGGAAGGGGGAGCCCGGCGAGCCTGCCGAAGCCCTGACCGAGCCCATGCTGGTCTTCTGCGGCCTGGGTCAGGCTCTGCTCGAGCAGGTGCTGGAGGTAATCCGGCTGGCCAAACTCCCGCCCATTCCCCTGAAAGCGGTGCTCACCGAGACCAACCGGGAGTGGGATACAACCCAGCTCCTGGCCGAGCTGGTGAAGGAGAGAGAGGCAATTGCCGAAGCGGAGCGGAAATAATTTTGGGACATGCTTAGGGGCGGCCGTTGGCCGCCCCCTTCGCTATTGGAGCATATCCATGATTTTGTCCAGATAGCCTGTCAGGCTGCCGGAGCCTATATACCGCACCAGGACAACCTTGTCCTCCAGTGCGGCGACGGCGGTGTGGTAGCTCCCGTCCTCGCTGTCGGCCACGGAAAGCCAATCTGCCCCTGCGTCGGGATACTCCCGGGTGGACCAGACCACCGGCTCCGCCGCATTCCAAAGGATATCCTCCTCCAGCTTCATGGAGCTGGCCAGCAGGTCACGGGCGGCGGGGACGGCCAGGGAGGAGACGGGCAGATCAAACCATCGGGTTTCAAGAAAGCGGTAGGGTCCGCTGTTCCAGCGGCGGCCGTCAAGCTCAAGGAACCTCCACTGGCGCCAGCAGAGGGGAGACCAGAGGGGGGTGCCGTAAAAGACCTCCCGGTGTTCGGGCTGTCCTGTTTCCAGCTCCGTCAGGGTCAGGGGGGTGAATTCGGTGACGGGCTTCGCCTCGCCCAGGTCGGGGTGACGGAGGATGAAGACAAACAAGCCAGCCAGGGAGATAAAGAGTACTGCGCCCATCCAGGAAAAGAACTGCCGGCTGGGGAACCAGAGACGGCGCTGTTTGGGTCTGCCCTCCAGTTCCCGAATGACGGCGGCCAGCTCCCGGGCCCGGGTGTAGTTGACAGCCAGGTCCTTCAGCGGGAAAAGAATCATATACAGGCTCCACCACAGCAGTTGGCTGCGGAAGGTCAGCAGCTTGGCCAGGGGCGTCCCGCCCCAGAACAGTATGGCGGCGGCGCCAAGCAGAACAACCAGTATAAGAACAACCATCTGACGGAATTCCTTCCGGGCCTGCCGGGCCAGCTTGTTCCACTGCTCCAGCTGGATGTCCGGGTCGGTGTGGGGCTCGGGAGCGTGGGGATTGTCGCAGGAGAAAATAACCATCTCGTGGTTGACGCCCCCCACATGGGCCCAGCCGTACTCCTGATAGAGGTCCAGCATGTCGTCGGGAGGACCGTCGATGCCATAGCGGCAGGGCTCCAGCCGATAGCGCACCCGTCTGGACTCCCCTCTGGTGAAGGTGCACACCAGGGGGCGGTACTTTTTCAAAAACAGCCCCTGGGCGGCCAGCTTTTCCAGCCATTTTTCCAGTCCCTGAATGTCATACATGGACACCGGGGTGAATTTATAGGTGCGTTTCATAGGAAAACCTCCTGATACAAGGGTGATTAGTTTGGGTGCAGGAAAAGGAGACGAAGGAAGGGCGCAAAAATAATGTTTGCAAAAAATACTATTTGGCTTACTCCCCGCAGCCGCTGCCGCCGCCGCCACTGGGGGGAGGTGGGCAGACGTTCCGGGGTGATGCCCGCCTCCATGTTCCGCTCCATCCACTTTAGTTTTTGCAGGGTTTCCCGGTCCAGGATCAGGGTAAACAGGCCAGTCAGTAATATGAGGGACAGATAGACCGTAGAAAACAGATCATGAGCGGTGGGTATCCCGTAGCGGGATATATACCAGACCTGAAGGATGGCCCCTAACGCCAAGACAACGCCCAACGCGCAGTTATCTCGCTTTTTCCTGCGGATCAGGGTACGCGTTTGATCCGCCAGCAGGGTGGGGTCGGTGTGAAGCTCCGGGGCGGTGGGATCTTCGTTGTAGAACACCAGGGCGTTGTGGGCGATTTCGCAGGCGTAGCTCCAGCCCAGCTCCCGGTAAAACTCCTTCTTCTCGTCAGACAGCTGAATCTCCAGGGTGTAGCGGGGGTTGGGCTCCAGCCGGACCCGGACCCGCTTGGGCTCGCCCCGGGTGAAGCAGCACAGGAAGGGGCGGTACCACTTTAAATACAGCCCCTTCAGGGCCATCTCCTCCAGCCAGTTTTCCATGCCGGTAAGGTCATACTCGCTGGCATTGGGAAGCCTGAATACATATTTCATCAGATATACTCCTCTCTGTTTTGGGTCACTCCCGGGCCAGGGCATCGTCGCCGTCGTCCACGCAGGCGCGCAGCCGGGCCAGCTCATCCCGGAAGGCGGCGCGGCCCTGGCCGGTGATCTGATAGGTTCGCCTGCGGCCCTCCACCGAGGTCTCAGCGATGAGACCCTCGTCCTGGAACTTGGCCAGCAGGGTGTAGAGCGTTCCCGGGCCCAGTTTCACCCGGCCCGCCGTTTTCCGTTCCACAAATTCGGTGATCTCGGTGCCGCACATCTCTTGGCCCAGGAAGGACATGAGCACATAGTACATGGGCTCGGTAAGGGGTCCTTTTTCCCGTACTGCCATAGACAGCCCTCCTTTCCGATTTTTTGTCATCTCTTGATATCGTCTAACGATATTATAACAGGATATTAGAAGCCTGTCAATAGGAGGAAGACAGAAAGCGCCAAAAACCCCTATCAAAAATTTGACTGCTTTTTCCCGGTCAGGCTTCTATAATAGGACGTGTTGTAGGGAGACTGTGGTCTCCCGGGATACTGCGGGGGAGGGGAGCTTGTGACCGTTATCTACATAGACACACTGTTTCTCCTCAACGCCCTGGTGGACTACCTCCTGTTGCTGGCGGCGGCCCGTCTGGCGGGGGAGCCCCTGCGCCGCTGGCGGTTTGCTCTGGGCGCAGCGCTGGGAGGGCTGTATGCAGTGGCCATCTTCCTGCCGGGAATGCCGTTTCTGTCCCACCCCCTGTGCCGCCTGGCTTCCGCCGCGCTGATGATGGTGGTCTCTTACGGGGGAAGCCGCCGCCTGCTCCGGCAGGGAATCCTGTTTGTGGCACTGACCTGCGCCTTTGGAGGCGGGGTGGTGGCCATCGGTCTGCTGGGCGGGACCGGGTTGACTTTGGGAAACGGGGTGTTCTATTCCGTCCTTGACTTAAAGGTTGTGCTGCTGTCAGCGGCGGTGTGCTACGGGGTGCTCACCCTGGTGTTCCGGCGGCTGGCCCGGCACAGTGCCGCCAATGGGGAGCTGGTGCCCGTCAGGCTGCGGCTGGGGGAGCGGACGGTGGAGCTCACCGCCCTGGTGGACACAGGAAATACCCTCACTGATCCGGTGTCCGGCCGCCCGGTGATGGTGGCGGAGGGGGAGCGGGCAGGTCCGCTCTTCCCCAGGGAACACCGCCCCGGTCCCGGCGACCTGGCGGACCCCACCGCCGCCCTGACCCGGCTGGGGACGGGGAAGTGGCGGTCCAGGTTCCGTCTGCTGCCCTACCGCAGCGTGGGGGTGGACCGGGGCCTGCTGCTGGCCGTCCGGCTGGACAGCCTGGAATTGGACGGGCAGGGGAGAGGCCCTGTGCTGGTGGCCCTGTCCCCCACACCGGTGTCCGACGGCGGGGGGTATCAGGCGCTCGTTGGGGCGGAAAGTATGATGTAGGGACGGACAATATGCGCCCCTGCAGAAAGCAAATTGCGAGGTGTTTCCATTGAAAAGAGTTTACATAAAACTGAAAGAGAGGTTCGCCGCCCTCCTCACCCGGCTGGGGCTGGTGCTGCCCGGAAAAATTATGTACATCGGCGGCAGCGACACCCTGCCCGCCCCCCTGAAGCGGGAGGAGGAGTCCGCCCTCATCGCCCGGCTGGGGGAGGGGGACACAGCCGCCCGGAACCTGCTCATTGAGCACAACCTGCGGCTGGTGGCCTACATCGCCCGGCGGTTTGAAAACACCGGCATCTACATTGAGGACCTGATCTCCATCGGCACCATCGGGCTGATTAAGGCGGTGGGCACCTATCAGCCGGAGAAGGCCATCAAGCTGGCCACCTACGCCAGCCGGTGCATCGAGAATGAGATTCTCATGTACCTGCGCAAGACGGCCAACCAGAAGACTGAGCTGTCCTTTGACGAGCCGTTGAACACCGACTGGGACGGCAACGAGCTGCTGCTGTCCGATATCCTGGGCACCGACGAGGACACGGTGGTTCAGCCCCTGGAGGCCGACGTGGACCGGCAGCTCCTCCGCCAGGCCATGGACCGGCTGGACGACCGGGAGCGGCACATCATCACCCTGCGCTTTGGTCTGGACGGCCGGCGGGAGTGTACCCAGAAGGAGGTGGCTGACCAGCTGGGCATCTCTCAGTCCTACATCTCCCGGCTGGAAAAGCGGATTATTGCCCGGCTGAAAAAAGAGATTGTGAAAATGATGTAAAAGAGCTCCCTCTTTCGAAGGAGCCCTTGGAGACGCTACAGTTTTCGACATAAAAGCTCAAATTGGCTGCCATCCGCAGTGCTGACGGTGAACAGGTCGTGCCTGTCATCGGTAATAATGTCAGAGATGTCCATGGCATCGCTTTCATTCAGCAAATCGAAAAGCTGATCCTTAAAATAGTTAAGATCCATTTCCGTCACCTCCTTTTCTATGTTTCTGTTAGTAACGTGTGGAGATAATAACACACAAAACGACCACTGTCAACGTCGTTACGACGTTTTGAACGAGTTTAACTGATGTTGATACGCCTCTAAACTATAACAGAGGTGACGAATGATGAAAGAAAAGTATCGGGAACAGTACCGGAAATTTGGTTTGAATGTGGTTTACTACAGAAAAAGTTTGCGGGCTACACAGCTTCAGCTTGCGGAGATGCTGGACATCGAAAGAAGCCACATCAGCGCCATCGAGCTGGGAAACGTGGGGGTGTCCATGGACCTGATTTTTAAAATGTGCGAGGTGTTCAAGATCAAGCCCAAGGAGCTGTTTGACTTCCGGGACTGAGGACTGGGGGCACGGCCCTCTCCGTCACGGCTTCGCCGTGCCACCTCTCCCAAAGGGAGAGGTAAGGCCGCTGACGGAAGGGTGTACCTTGGCTCCCCCTTTGGGGGAGCTGGCAGCCCGAAGGGCTGACTGAGAGGGCGTTTCCCGCAGCGCATATCGTTGCCGGGAGCGCCCAGTCTTTTTTTACCTGCGGCTATGGATTGACCGAAGGGGGCGCGGATGGTATAATATAGGCAGGAAGCTATGGGCACAGCGGGAAAGGAGCGAGTGCTATGAACAGCAATCTGGCATATCAGGAGGAATTTCGGGAGGAGCTGATTGGCGGCGAGCCGGTGGCGATGGCCCTGCGGCCTGCATTCAACCACAACCGGGTGGCGAGCAGAATATATTGGGTGTTTGAAACCTATCTAAAGGGCAAGCCCTGCACCGCTATCGCGGACGGCACCGACCTGTATTTGACGGAGGAGGACCGCTTTGTTCCCGATGTGATGGTGGTCTGCGACCGGGATAAGATCAGGCGGGACGGCGTTCACGGCGCGCCCGACCTGGTGGTGGAGGTGCTCTCCCCCAGCACGATGCGCAACGACCGGATGCACAAAAAGGAGGTCTATCAGGCCTGCGGCGTCCGGGAGTACTGGCTGGTGGACCCGGAGAACCGGACCATTGAGCAGTATCTGCTGCAGGATGGGAAGCTGGAGCTGAACACGGTATATGTCTCCATCACGGACTACGAGCTGGAGCGTATGTCGGAAAAGGAGAAGGCCGAGGTGGAAACCCACTTCCGTTGCAGCTTGTACAGCGACTTCGACATCGCCCTGGAAGACATTTTCAGCGGCCTGCTGCCATAAAAGGAGCGAAGCAGTTCGATGAAACGAAACGTGAAGGTCTCCACCGCCGTCATCCGCCGGCTGCCCCGGTACTACCGGCAGCTGTCTGAGCTTCAGGAGAGCGGGGTGGTGCGCATCTCCTCCAGCGCCCTGGGCAAATCCATGGGGCTGACGGCATCTCAGATCCGGCAGGACCTGTTCTGCTTCGGCGGTTTCGGCCAGCAGGGCTACGGCTATAAGGTGGACGGCCTGAAGGAGGAAATCGGCGAGATTCTGGGCATCAGCCAGGGCCATACCCTTATCGTGCTGGGAACGGGCAATCTGGGCCGGGCCATCATCCAGAATTTTCGGTTTTCCACCAACGGTTTTCAGCTTCTGGCAGCATTCGACATTGACCCCGCGGTTGTGGGAACCCAAATCGCCGGTGTGCCGGTCCGCCACGCTGACGAACTGGAGGACTTTGTGGCGGCCAACCGGGTGGATGTGGGTCTGCTGACGGTGCCCATTGCCGCCGCCCAGCGGATGGGGGACAGGCTTATGGAGGCCGGTGTAAGGGGCATCTGGAATTTTACGAACTATGAGCTGGCGTGCAGCCGGCCGGACGTGGTGGTGGAGTCAGTCCACTTCTCCGACAGCCTGCTCACTCTGAGCTATCTCATCTCCCAGCGGGAGGATATGGAGGAAAACCCATGAAAAAGTATTTGCGCCCCCTGGGGCTGGTGCTGGCCTTTCTGATGCTGACGGCGGGGTCTTATGCCGCGGTGTCGGGGGACAGCCTGATCTCGCTGAGCTATCTGCGGGATACCTTTTTCCCTCAGGCCGTCCAGACGGGGGAAAATGCGGCCAACAAGGCCATGCAGGAGACCTACGACAGCGCCAAAGCCCAGTTGGACGCCGTCCACGGCGGAGCGGGGGAGGGGACGTCCGGTCCCTCCAGCGACACCCTCCAGCGCCGTGCGTGGACCGACGGGCAGATCATCAGCCTGTCCACCGGGGCCGGTTTCCTTATGCTGGACGGCTCGGCCACTGTGGTCCACACCGGGGCGGTGATCGACGTCACCGCCGGGACGGAGGTGTCTTCCGGTTCTGCGCTGACGCAGAATCACCGGTATGTGGTGGGGGAGAACACCGACGCCGCTGTGACGATCCGCTCCGGAGAGGCGGCCCTGGGGGTCCAGGGGGGCTACAGCCTGACGCCGGGAAAGGGCCAGCACACCCCGTTTTACGACGTAAGCCAGACCGACTGGTTTTATGGTCCGGTGGGCTACGCCTATGAGAATGGCCTGTTTTCCGGTATGGATGCCAACCACTTTTCTCCCGGCTCCTCCATGAACCGGGCCATGCTCATGTCGGTGCTCCATCGGATGGCGGGGACACCCGCGCCTGTTGGGCAGATTTCCTTCCAGGACGTAAAGGGCGGATGGTATGCCCAGGCAGTGCTGTGGGGGGCGTCTCAGGGCATTACCTCGGGCAAGGGGAACGGTCTCTTCGATCCTGACGGCTTGGTTACCCGGGAACAGTCGGTGGTTATGATGTATAACTACGCGGTAAATTACATGGGCCTGAAAGTGGGGGCGGGGGCGGACCTGTCGAAATACGGTGACCTGAGCCGCCTGAGCAGCTGGGCCAGGCCCGCCATGGCCTGGGCAGTGGAACAGGGGATTATCAGCGGAGTGAAAAACGGATCTGCTGTCACGCTGGAACCCCAGCGCAGCGCCACCCGGGCGGAGATGGCCACCATGCTCCGGGCCTTCCGGGAGAATATTTTGTAAAAGCAGCTTTTTTCCAATGCACCCATTTTCCTTCAGGGCCATATGATGGTATCGAGAGCGGCAGACAGCCCTCTTAATACTTTCATAATTCAGGAGGTACTCATCATGGGGTGCTGCAATAACAACGGCTGGGGCGGCAATAGCTGCCTGTGGATCATCATTCTCATCATCATTCTGTTCAGCTGCGGCGGCTGGGGCGGCAACAACTGCTGCTGCAATAACAACTGCGGCTGCAACAACGGCTGCGGCTGCTGAGACGCGAACCGGTGCGCGGAGGGGAAAATTTCCCCCCGCGCTTTTTTTATACTCCCTTCCGGGAAAAAATTTTGCCGAAAAAGGGGAGATGCCACCACAAAAAACTTGCATTCTCCCCCGGTCTGGTGTATCATTACCTTTACGCAGCAAGACCGACGGTTTCATCAAAAACAGAGGAGTGGAACCGGCGGGTTTTGTCGTGTGTCCGGCCCAGGCCGGACACGGCAGCCGCGGCCCGGCGCTGGAGAGGGCGAAGCAGACCGCCTGGTCCGCGGTATCCCAGCAAGTTATAGGGAGGTCGAAAACTTACATGAGCAAATTTCTAAAACGATCTGCGCATGGCGCGCAGGTCCCGCATGAAAAGCGGACGTCCAACCAGGAAACTGTGAAGATGCCGCTGCCCTCTAAGATCGTTCTGTCCATGGGGCAGCACATCGGCGCCCCCGCCGCCCCCCAGGTGGCCAAGGGCGACCAGGTCCATGTGGGCACTGTGGTGGGCAAGGCCGGCGGTTTTGTCTCCATGGACATCCACTCCGGCGTGTCCGGTACGGTGGACGGCATCATCACCATCACCGCTCCCAATGGCGCCCCCCAGACGGCGGTGGTGATCATCCCTGACGGCAAGCAGACGGTGGACCCGGCGGTCGCCCCCCCCACTGTCACCGATCTCAAGTCCTTCCAGGATGCCATCCGGGCCAGCGGCCTGGTGGGTCTGGGCGGCGCGGGCTTCCCCACGGCGGTGAAGCTCTCCCCCAAGAACCTGGACGAGATCGACACCCTCCTCATCAACGGCGCCGAGTGTGAGCCCTATATCACCTCGGACAACCGCTGCTTCCTGGAGGACACCCAGTTTATCCTGGACGGTATCCAGGCAGTGATGAAGTATCTGGAGATTCCCAAGTGCATCATCGGCATCGAGGGAAACAAGCCCGAAGCCATTGCCAAAATGAGAAGCGTGGCCACCGCCGGCATCGAGGTGAAGGAGCTGCCCTGCCGCTACCCTCAGGGCGCTGAGAAGGTCCTCATCGAGAACTGCACCGGCCGGGAGGTCCCCTTCCCCGGCCTGCCCTCCGACGTGGGGGTCATCGTGATGAACGTCACCTCCGTGGCCTTTGTGGGCAAGTACCTGGCCACCGGCATGCCCCTGACCACCAAGCGCCTCACCGTGGACGGCGACATCATCAAGGAGCCCAAGAATGTGGAGGTCATCATCGGCACCCCGGTGCAGGAGCTGATGGACTTCTGCGGCGGTTTCACCGATGAGCCGGGCAAGGTGCTCTACGGCGGCCCCATGATGGGCAACTGTATCGCCGACCTGTCCCAGCCCATCCTGAAGAACAACAACGCCGTTCTGGCCTTCTCCAAGAAGATGGCCCAGCTGCCCAAGGCCACCAACTGCATCCACTGCGGCCGGTGCACCAACGCCTGCCCCCTGGGCCTGTCCGCTAAGGAGATTGTTCAGGCCTACAACGACGGCAACGTGGAGCTGCTGGTGGAGCTCAACGCCGACCTGTGTATGAGCTGCGGCACCTGCTCCTTCGTCTGCCCGGCCAAGCGGCCTCTGGCCCCCTCCATCGCCCTGGCCAAGATTATGATGAAGAATGGAGGTAAGAAGTGATGGATAACAAGCTGATTGTCACCGCTGCCCCCCACATTACCAGCGCGGACAGTACTCAGAAAATCATGGGCAAGGTATGTCTGGCCCTGGTTCCCACGCTGATCGCCTCAATCTTCATCTTTGGGGTCGGTTCCCTGGTGGTCACCGCCGTCACTGTGGCCGCCTGCGTCTTCTTCGAGTGGGCCTACTGCAAGCTGATGGGCCGGGAGATTCCCATTGCGGACTTCTCCGCCGTGGTCACCGGCCTGCTGCTGGCCTTCAACATGCCCGCCACCCTCCCCTGGTGGATGGCCATTGTGGGCGCGTTTATCGCTATTGTGATTATTAAGCAGCTCTTTGGCGGTCTGGGATACAACTTCGCCAACCCCGCCATCGTGGGCCGCATCGCCCTGGCTGTGGGCTACGGCGGGGCTATGTCCGCCTTCCCCATGCCTGCCAACCAGGTGGACGCCCTGACCTCCGCCACCCCCCTGGCTGTGGCCGGGGAGCTGGGCGCGGGCGACTACGTCACCCTGCTGCTGGGCCAGCACGGCGGCGTGCTGGGTGAGACCTGCGCCATCACCATCCTCATTGGCGGCATCTACCTGATCGCCACCAAGGTCATCAGCCCCATGATTCCCGTGACCTATCTGGCCACTGTGGCTGTGCTGTCCGTCTGCTTCGGCATGGACCCCGTGGTCCAGCTGCTGTCCGGCGGCCTGATGCTGGGCGCCTTCTTCATGGCCACCGACTACGTTACCTCCCCCACCACCGATAAGGGCAAGCTGGTGGCCGGCATCTTCCTGGGCGTGGTCACCATGCTGATCCGCCGGTTTGGCAATATGAACGAGGGCGTGTCCTTCGCCATTTTGCTGATGAACCTGATTACCCCCTACATCGAGGTCAATACCCGGCAGGCGAAGCTGGGCATCGCGAAGAAGAAGGAGGCGGCCGCAAAATGAGCAACTGGAATAAGATTTTTAAGCCCATTGTGGTGCTGTGCGCCATCTGCATCGTGATTACCGGCGCGCTGGCCGCCACCAACGCCGCCACCGCCCCCGTGATTCTGGAGGCCAAGGAGGTGGCGGAGACGGCGGCGCGTGCTGAGCTGATTCCCGAGGCTGACAGCAAGTTTACTGAGGTCACCGACGTGTCGGTGGACAATGTCACCGCCGTCTATAAGGCTGACAACGAAACCGGCTACGTGATCACCAGCACCTCCAAGGGCTACGGCGGCACCATCACCGTCATGTCCGCCTTCACCCCCGACGGCAAGATCAAGCAGATCAAGGTCACCGAGGCCCAGGAGACCCCCGGCTTCGGCAGCAAGGTGACCGCCACCCCCTCCTACTGGGAGCGGTACATGGGCAAGGACGCCAGCCAGGCCCTGGTTCTGAATCAGGATATCGACGCCGAGTCCGGCGCCACCATCTCCAGCAAGGCGCTGCTTCGGGCGGTCAACTCCGCCATTGAAGCGTACAACGCCATCCCCAAATCCTGAAAGGCAGGTGAGTCAAGATGAGTGAAAACAGTAAAATGAAAATCCTTACCAACGGCATTTTGAACGAAAACCCGGTCCTGCGGCTTGTCCTGGGCACCTGTCCCACCCTGGCCGTCACCACCATGGCCTCCAACGGCATCGGCATGGGGCTGGCCGCCACCTTCGTGCTGCTGTGCTCCAACATCGTGATCTCCGCCCTGCGGAAGATCATCCCCGACCAGGTCCGCATCCCCTGCTACATCACCGTCATTGCCGGCTTCGTGTCGGTAGTTCAGATGGTGGTCAAGGCCTATGTGCCCGACCTGGACAAGGCCCTGGGCGTCTATCTGCCCCTGATCGTGGTCAACTGCATCATCCTGGGCCGCGCCGAGATGTTCGCCTCCAAGAACAGCATCGTGGACTCCGCTCTGGACGGCATCGGCATGGGCATCGGCTTTACCATCACCCTGACCATCATGGGCTCCATCCGCGAGATCATCGGCTCGGGTACCTGGATGGCCGGCCTGGGCAAGCTGATCCCCTCCCTTGGCAGCGAGTTTGCCATTCAGGTGATTCCCAAAGGTGTGGATACCTTCTCCCTGATGACCAGCGCCCCCGGCGGCTTCTTCGTTTTCGGCATCCTGATGGCCGGGGCCACCTGGATTACCACCCGGCCCAAGAAGGAAGCCCCCGCTGTGGAAGGAGGTAATGCGTAATGGTGAAGCTTGCTGTTATCTTCTTTACCATGATCCTGGTGGACAACTACGTCCTTGCCAAGTTCCTGGGTATCTGCCCCTTCCTGGGCGTGTCCAAAAAGCTGGACAGCGCCGTGGGCATGTCCCTGGCCGTCACCTTCGTCATGGTGCTGGCCACCGCAGCCACCTGGCCCATCCAGACCTTCCTGCTCACCCCCGCCAACCCCGACGGGTCCCTGAAGTGGGATATGGGCTACCTCCAGACCATCGTGTTCATCCTCATCATCGCCATCCTGGTCCAGCTGCTGGAGAACTTTTTGAAGAAGTTCATCCCCGCCCTGTATAAGTCTCTGGGCGTGTACCTGCCCCTGATTACCACCAACTGCACCATCCTGGGCGTGACCATCCTGAACCTGGACAACGGCTATGACTTCATCGAGTCCATCGTCTGCGCCGCCGGCGCCGGCATCGGCTTCCTGGTGGCCATGGTGCTCTTCTCCGGTGTGCGCCGCCGGGTGGAGCAGGCCGTCACCCCCAAGTGCTTCGAGGGCCTGCCCATCACACTGGTGGCCGCCGCGGTGACCTCCCTGTCCTTCATGGGCTTCGGCGGCATCATCGACGCCATCTTCAACGTTGCAGCATAGGAGGGGGAAAGTAGTATGGATCCAATTTTAATGGCAATTATCCTGGTTACCGTGGTCGGTCTCATCGGCGCGGTGATTCTGGTGGCCGCCTCTATTTTCATGTACGTCCCCGTGGACGAGCGGGTGGAGAAGATCACCGCCGTGCTGGCCGGAGCCAACTGCGGCGCCTGCGGCTGCGCCGGCTGCGCCGACTACGCCAAGAGCATCGTAGAGGACGGCAACGCCGTCAACAAGTGCACCCCCGGCGGCGCGGCCTGCGCCGCCAAAGTGGCGGAGATCATGGGTGTGGACGCCGGCTCCTCCACCCCCATGAAGGCGGTAGTGGCCTGCTCCGGCACCTGCGATAAAACGGGTAAAAAGTACGAGTTCCAGGGCATCCAGAGCTGTCAGGCCGTCAAGGGTCTCTACGGCGGCGACGGCATGTGCAAGTTCGGCTGCCTGGGTTATGGCGACTGCACCCGGGCCTGCGCCTTCGACGCCATCCACATTGTGGACGGCATCGCCAGGGTGGACCGGACCAAGTGTACCGGCTGCGGCGCCTGCGCCGCCGTGTGCCCCAACGCGGTGATCTCCATTGTCCCCGAGCACAAGCGCAAGCCCGTGGTCCTGTGCCAGAACAAGGACAAGGGCCCCGATACCCGGAAGGCGTGCACCGCCGGCTGTATCGGCTGCATGAAGTGCGCCAAGGCCTGCCCCAAGGAGGCCATCACCGTGGAGAACTTCCTGGCCAAGATCGACCAGGACAAGTGCGTGGGCTGCCAGATCTGCGTGAAGGAGTGCCCCATGGGGGTCATTCATGTGCCTGGAGCCGAGTAAGTTACTTTTTCTTGAAAGACTGTAACGACACTTACTTTTGCGAAGCAAAAGTTTAGTGGAGTACGTCCCCGAAAGGGGAAAAAGTAACCAATAAGAACTTAAAGATGAACGCCCCGCCGTCAGGCGGGGCGTTTCTTCGTTTATACATGGCTCCGGTCCCGCAGCCAGCTGGGCATAGGCCGGGCCTTTACGCTGGAGACAATGCCCATTGCGGCAAACAGGGTGATGATGGACGAGCCGCCGTAGCTGATGAAGGGGAGGGTAAGCCCCATGACGGGCAGAATAAACAGACACATGCCCACATTAAAGGTGATTTGGGCCAGCAGCATCCCGGCCATTCCCATGCAGACATAGGCGTTGAACGGGGAGCTGGCGTGCCGGCCCACCCACACGCACCGAAGAACGATGGCGGACAGCAGCAGCAACAGGGCCATGCAGCCCACCAGCCCCAGCTCCTCGCCGCACACGGCGTAGATGAAGTCGGTATGGCGGGCGGGGAGGGCCTGGCTGTTAGGCGCCTGTGTCTGGATGCCCCGGCAGTAGCCCTGTCCAAACAGCTGGCCGGATCCAATGGCCAAGGTGGAACGGGTCTGCTGCCAGCCCTTCCCGCTTACATCCAGGCTGTGGTCAAGCACCACCCGGAAGCGCATAATCCGGTAATCGTTCCACCAGCTGGTCTCGGGCAGAAAGAACAGCCAGAAAATGACCGTTGCCAGGATAATCCCCCCGCCTGCCAACACGAACCACCGCAGCTTCACGCCTGAGGCCCAGGCCATGGAAATGAAGATCATCATATATATGACACACATACCGAAGTCGCCGCAGATGACAGCGATCAGGCCCAGCATAAAGACGGTGTGCCCGCCGATCTGGATGATAGAGGGGATGGAGCTGATATCCAGCTCCCGGTCCTGTATTTTTACGATCTGGAGGGCCAACAGAAGGATAAAAGAAATCTTAACAATTTCATTGGGCTGGATGTCCATGGGGAATTTTGGGATAATGCGGGAGATAACCAGCCAGTTCAGATTGCCGGAGTCGTAGTCCTCCCCCAGGGGGGTGAGGAGCAGAAGCATGAAGCCTACGTTAAAAACCAGCAGCACCTTCCACCGCTTTTCCACAAAGAGCTGGAAGTCCACAAAGGTGAGCAGGATATAGGCCACCACCCCCAGCAGGATGGCGACAAACTGGACGAGTACAAAGCGAATCCAGCGGGTCTCGCCCAGGTACTGGGTGGCGGAAAAGATCAGGGCCAGGCCGAAGCCGCTGGCCGTCAGGCACAGCAGCAGCAGAACCACGTCACCCTTTTTAAAGAAATCCCGGATAGGGGAGAACAACATAGACAGAAAGGACACAGCTTTACCTCCCTGTAAAAAATCGAACACCACATTTTATCACATTTTGGTGGAAACGCAAACCCTATCTGTGCTATAATGTTTAAGAACCTGAAAATTTTCTATGAACGGGGGAGCGCCGGTGAAGTTTATTACCAACAACGAGGAGGAGACCGAGCGCCTGGGAGCCCGGCTGGCGGTCAAGCTGGAGCCGGGGGCGGTAATCGCCTTTACCGGCGACCTGGGGGCGGGCAAGACCGCCTTTACCAGGGGCCTGGCCCGGGGGCTGGGGGTGACAGACCGGGTGACCAGTCCCACCTTTACCATCGTCAACGAGTATGAGGGGGGGAGACTTCCCCTGTTCCACTTCGACATGTACCGCCTGGGCTCGGCCGACGAGCTCTTTGACATCGGCTGGGAGGACTACCTGGCCCGAAAGGGCGTGTGTGCCGTGGAGTGGAGCGAGAATGTGTCCGATGCCCTGGAGGAGGGGACCCTTTCGGTAGAGATATGCCGGGGGGAGACGGACGGTCAGCGGGTGATTACGGTCATGGGGGTGGAGCTGTGAACATTTTAGCCTTGGAGTCCTCCGCAACGGCCTGTTCCGCCGCTCTGTGCCGGGATGGGGCGCTGCTGGCCCAGTCCTTTCAGTGCAGCGGACTGACCCACAGCCGCACCCTGCTGCCCATGGTAAACGACCTCCTGAAAAATTGCGGTCAAACCCTGGAGCAGGTGGACGTGATCGCTGTGGCTGTCGGGCCCGGGTCCTTTACCGGTCTGCGCATCGGTGTGGCCACCGCCAAGGGGCTGGCCTGGGCGGGGGACAAGCCCTGCGCCCCCTGCTCCACCCTGGAGTCTATGGCCTGGCCCCTGGCGCACCTGGAGGGAGCGCTGATTGTCTGCGCCATGGATGCCCGGCGCGCTCAGGTGTATAACGCCCTGTTCCTGGCCCGGGGGGAGGGGCTGGAGCGGCTTACGCCCGACCGGGCAATTTCCCTGGCTGAGCTGGGGGAGGAGCTGAAAAATTTCCCGGAAATAAAAATAGTCGTTGGCGACGGGGCCCAGCTGTGTTATAATACCCTGCGAGAGAAAGTTCCCGGCCTGACCCTGGCCCCTGTCCACCTGCGGATGCAGAGCGCCTGGGGGGTAGCGCGGGCCGCAGAAGGGCTGATTGTCTCCGAGGGGCTGGTATCCGGGGCCGAGCTTGTCCCTGTTTACCACCGTCTGTCCCAGGCGGAGCGGGAGCGATTGGAACGGGAGCAAAACACAAAATTTACAATAGAAGGGGATCAAAAACATGTATAACGAAAAGGTACACATTCTGGACCACCCGCTGCTTCAGCACAAGCTGACCATCCTCCGGGACGAGACCACCGGAGTAAAGGAATTCCGTGAGATTGTTTCTGAAATCGCCGCCCTGGAGTGCTACGAGGCCACCCGGGACCTGCCCTTGGCCGACATTGAGGTTAAGACCCCCATCACCACCGGCACCTTTAAAACCCTGGCGGGCAAGAAGCTGGCTGTGGTGCCCATCCTCCGGGCCGGACTGGGCATGGTGGACGGCATTATCAAGATGATCCCCTCCGCCAAGGTGGGCCACATCGGCCTGTACCGGGACCCGGAGACCCACAAGCCGGTGGAGTACTACTGCAAAATGCCCGCCGACATCGCGGAGCGGGACGTCATCGTCCTGGACCCCATGCTGGCCACCGGCGGCTCCGCTTCCGCAGCCATCACCTTTATCAAGGGCTACGGCTGCAAGCACATCAAGCTGATGAATGTCCTCGCCGCCCCCGAGGGCATTGAGTGCATCATGAAGGACCACCCCGACGTGGAAATCTATGTGGCGGGCGTGGATGAGAAGCTGAACGAGCACGCCTATATCGTCCCCGGCCTGGGCGACGCCGGCGACCGTATTTTCGGCACCAAGTAAAGACAGAACGGCGCCCGGTCCGAATGGACCGGGCGCTTTCTCTTGACAAACCGGCCTGCTCATGGTATGCTGTCCCTAACAAACAGATTGGAGGCGGGAAGATGCGCAAGACCACTTGCTGATTCCGTGACAGGAACTTTTTTGAGAGCCGTCATAAACGGCTCAGTTCTGTCATGGGTCCGCGAGAGGATAGGCGCAGTCTTCCCCTTTCGGCTCATATTGGGCGTGCCGCGCCCTTCTGCCGCCGCGAGAGGAAGGTTCCTCTTGCGGCTTTTTCGCGCCCAGGACAGGAGGGAACGATATGTCGCAAATCACCATTCAAAACCTGCATTTTACCTACGACGGGGACCACACCCCCGTCTTTGAGGGGCTGAACCTCCAGCTGGACACCAACTGGAAGCTGGGGCTGGTGGGGCGGAATGGCCGGGGGAAGACCACTCTGCTTCGCCTGCTGGCGGGGGAGCTGGAGGGGAGGGGGACCATCTCTCTCCGCCAGAGCTGCCTGCGCTGGCCCAAACCGGTGGCCGACCCGGACCGGCGGACGCTGGACATCCTGCTGGAGGGGGTGCCGCCGGAGGACGAGTGGAAAATTTACCGGGAGCTGTCCCTGCTGGGACTGTCGGAGGAAATTCTGGACCGGCCCTTTTCCACCCTCAGCGGCGGGGAGCAGACCCGGGCCCTGCTGGCCGCCCTCTTTCTGGACGAGGGGGCCTACCCCATGATCGACGAGCCCACCAACCACCTGGACGGCCCGGGCCGGGCGCTGGTGGCCGACTACCTCAAAAATCTGGACCGGGGATTTCTGCTGGTGTCCCACGACCGGGCCTTTCTGGACGGCTGCGTGGACCACATCCTGGCCCTGAACCCCACCGGCCCGGAGCTGGTGCGGGGGACCTTCTCCAGCTGGTTTAAGGACAAGGAGGACCGGGACCGGGGGGAGGCCGCCCGGAACGAGAAGCTGAGGGGGGAGATCAGACGGCTGGAGCAGGCGGCAAAACGGACCTCGGGCTGGTCGGACAGGGTGGAGCAAACCAAATATGGGTCCAAAAACTCGGGCCTGCGGCCCGACCGGGGGTTTATCGGCCACAAAGCGGCCAAGATGATGCAGCGGGCCAAGAACATCGAGGACCGGCAGCAGCGGGCCATTGAGGAGAAGTCCGCCCTGCTGAAGGACATTGAGCGGGCGGACAGTTTGAAGCTTACTCCTCTGGCCCACCACAGCGACCGGCTGCTGGAGGGGCGTGACCTGGCTGTCGCATACCCGGGCATGGATGCAAGGCCGGTGAGCTTCACCCTGCGCCGGGGAGAACGGCTCTGTCTGGACGGCGGCAACGGCGCGGGCAAGACAAGCCTGCTGCGGCTGGTGCTGGGGGAGGAGGTGCCCCATGCCGGAACCCTCTTCCGGGCCTCAGGTCTGAAAATTTCTTATGTTCCCCAGCGGGCGGATCACCTGGAAGGCAATCCTGTGGCCTGGGCAGAGGGACAGGGGATTGACCTGACCCAATTCCTCACGATTTTGCGCAAGCTGGACTTTTCGCGGGAGCTCTTTTCACGGAATATGTCAGAGTACAGCGCCGGGCAGCAGAAAAAAGTACTGCTGGCGGCCAGCCTGTGTCAGAGCGCCCACCTGTATCTGTGGGATGAACCGCTGAACTATATCGACCTGTTTTCCCGGATGCAGATTGAGGAGCTCCTCCTCCAGTACCGGCCCACACTGCTCTTTGTGGAGCACGACCGGGTGTTTCGGGAAAGGATTGCCACGGAAACAATAGCGCTGTAAAAAATTTTTCAAAAGGGTTTGCGAACGGTGTGTTTTTTTGGTAAAATAAGCCCGGCGATGAAAGACTGCAGCGCAATGCCGGCAGAACGGTCAGGCCGCTAACTCCTTGAAAAATTGAAGCGCGGAAACCTGGAAAATGGACTTTATTTTTCCAGGAAGATTTGTTATAATAAAAGGCAGACGTGACCGATTCAAATAAGAGGGGCAGTGAGCGGTGTTTGGCAGTGTATGGAACAGCCTTGTGATGGGAGCAGAAGCTATGAAAGAACAGGAAAAGATTTTAGTGATTGACGACAGCTCAGTGCAGGCTGATATGTTAAAATCCATTTTGGAAGAGGATTATGCCGTTACTGTGGCCCACACAGCGGAAGCCGGGCTGCACCATGCCAGGGTAGGGAACTTTTCCCTGGTACTGCTGGACGTGATTATGCCCGGTATGGATGGCTTCGACCTGCTGCGTAAGATGCAGGAGGAGGTTGTTACCCAGCATGTGCCGGTAATCCTCATCACCAGTCTACGGGACACGGAGTATGAGGAGCGGGGGCTGCTTCTGGGGGCGGTGGACTACATCACCAAGCCCTATCATCCGCCCGTTGTCAGGGCCAGGGTGAACACCCACGTCAAGCTCTATCGCTACCGTACCCAGGTGGAGCACCAGTCCATGATAGACCCCATGACGGGGGTGCCCAACCGGCGCAGCTATGATGAGAACTGCCGCAATAAGTGGAAGGAGGCTGTGCGCTTCCAGCAGCCTATTTCCCTGTGTATGTTTGATATCGACAGGTTTAAGACCTATAACGATACCTTTGGCCATCCCGCCGGAGACAAGGTGATCTGTGCGGTAGCCCAAACGGCCACTGGGCTGCTGCGGCGGAGCACAGACTTTTTTGCACGCTACGGCGGGGAAGAGTTTGTAGCCATTGTGATGGGCAGCGACGCCAAGGCGGCCAGTGAACAGATGAAAAAAATCCGTCAGGCGGTGGAGGACCTGCACATCCCTCACGCGCCGGAGGTATTTCCGTGGGTCACGGTGAGTATTGGCGGTGTCACCGTGGTGCCGGAGCAGGAGGACTCCTACGATACATACCTGAAAATCGCGGACACTATGCTGTATGATGCCAAGCGCTTTGGACGCAACAGAGTGGTGTGGTCTGCGGCGAGAATGGAAGAACTGCAAGAAAAATGAGACGCTGGAGGGAGATATATGGGACTGTTTGACGCGTTTCGCAAGAGCTCGAAGGAGAGACGGGTGGAAGAGTCACACATGCGTGCGATGAGGGAGGACCTTGAGGTCTATTCCGGCATGCGGGTGGAGGTAACAAGCGAGGACAACAGAATTTTTCTGGTGGCCAAGCTGTTGGAGCTGCGGGGCGACCGGGCCCAGCTGGAGCCAGGCGCTGACGGCAGCCTTGTAACCCGCTCAGACGAGCCGGTGAAGGTGACACTGCGGGGCTACAGCAGTAAAGAGGGGCGGGCTGTAATCATAGAGGGCACTGTCCGCATGGGTCAAAACAAGCTGTGGCAGGCGGAGCATTTAGCTCTGGTGGACTGGAACGAGAACCGTGCCAACGTCCGTGTTGACACCAAGGCAGAGGGCAGGTTCAGTCTGGCTGACCGTCCCGGCGTGCCTGAGGAGCACTGTCAGATTAAAAATATGTGTATGGGCGGCGTTTGCATTGGCGCTCAGGTCCGCCGGGACGTGGGGGATAAGCTCTTGCTTCAGGTAGAGCAGATCCTGGAGCTGCGGGATGTGACGCTGTGCTGTCAAATCCTGCGCATCGACGCCCGAAAGGGCGGATATTTTGAATACGGCTGCCGCTTTGTGGATGTGGACGAGGAGACGGAGCGCCGGCTGTTCCGGGCCATGTATGCCCTGTATCATGGGCTGTACAACTGAGAGAGACAGGTTGCCGCCGGGCGTGGGCTGTGAAGAAAAGTGATTTTCTGGAATTGAAAGAAAAGTATTGAAATGTGGCCCAGTGTTGTGCTATACTAAAACTGTTACCGTATGCGATACTTTAAAATTGAAATGAGGATGTTATCTATGCGTAAAAGTATTAAAAGAACGGTATTTGTCCGCGTGGCCGCGGCGTTGCTGTCCATTCTCCTGTTCAGCGGCGTGACTACCTTTAACCTGCTGCGGGTAGAGGGTATGCAGAAGAAGAACGCCCAGACCGTGGCCCTGCTGAACAACGCACAGTCTGCCGAGACCGCCCACTATCGCTGGGCCCTGAACCTGAGCAATGCCCTGTACGCCGGCGGCCAGTTCCCCGGGACCGATGATACCCAGTGCGTTTTGGGCCAATGGATCTACGGAGAGGCCGGCACGGACAACGCAGATATTCTGCGCCTGCGCAATGAAATCCAGCCCCTGCACAAGCAGCTGCACCAGTCTGTGGGAGAGGCGCAGTCCTTGATGGGCACCAGTCCGGCCCAGGCTCAAAAATATTATCAGGAGACAATCCAGTCCAACCTGAGCACCTTGGTGGGCAAGCTGGACGAGGTAATCAAGAAGGCAACCGAGCTTGCGCAGGAGAGCACCGATGATATGAGCTCCACCATTATGCTGATGCAGGCCATTACCGCCGGTTGTCTTGTGTTGGCCCTGTTCTGCCTGATTAGCCTGGTGGTGTATGTGCTGAAGAATGTGCTGGCTCCCATCCTGCACATCACCCGGCAGGTTCAGCCCCTCCAGGAGGGCAAACTGGACCTGGCGCTGGACCACAAGACCGACGACGAGCTGGGCGATCTGGCCGGTACCCTGGAGAAGTCCATGGAGCTGATTCGGGGCTATATCTGGGACCTGAACCGGATTATGGAGCAGCTGGCCAAGGGCAACTTCAATGTGAAGACCGCCACCGCCTTTATCGGCGAGTTCCGCTCCATCGAGGAGTCGATCGACATCCTGACCTCCAACCTGTCTTCCACCATCAACAGCATCTGCCAGGCCCAGACGCAGGTGTCCGGCAATGCCGAGCACCTGTCCAGCGGTGCGCAGAATCTGGCCCAGGGCGCCACCGAGCAGGCCAGCGCTGTGGAGGAGCTGTATGCCACCCTGGATACCCTGTCCCGCAGCGCGGCCGATAACGTAAAGGCCGCCGCCACCGCCCAGGACAACGCCCGCCAGACCGGCGAGCAGGTGACCATCAGCGGCCAGCAGATGGAGCAGATGGTGGCTGCCATGAAGGATATCACCGAGGCTTCCCAGCAGATCGAGAAGATTATTGCCACCATTGAGGATATCGCCTTCCAGACCAACATCCTGGCCCTGAACGCCGCCGTAGAGGCCGCCCGGG
>CANSXE010000018.1 GCA_947650875.1 uncultured Bacillota bacterium
CCACCACCCTGCCCTCCATGCTGGACATCCTGGCCCGGAACTACAACTACCGCAACAAGGACGTCCGTCTCTACGAGCTGGGCCGGGTGTATGCGCCCGGCGGGGAGAACGGCCTGGCCAACGAGACCAAGGTGCTCACCCTGGGGGCCTACGGCGAGGGCTTCGACTTCTACGACCTGAAGGGAGCGGTGGAGGTCATTCTGAAGGATATCCGGGCTGAGGAGGTCCATTTTGAGACCCCCGACGAGTTCCCCGGCGCGGTGTCCTACCACCCCGGCCGGTGTGCCGCTGTGTGGGCGGGGAGCGACTGTCTGGGCATCATCGGCCAGGTCCACCCCAGCGTGACCAAGGCCTTCGGCGTGGACGGCGAGCTGTACTGCGCCGAGCTGTCCTTCGACGAATTGAAGCTGGCCCAGGGCGCCGGGGCGGAGTACGTCCCCCTGCCCAAATTCCCCTCCGTCACCCG
Organism: uncultured Bacillota bacterium; assembly: GCA_947650875.1. Taxonomy (GTDB): domain Bacteria; phylum Bacillota; class Clostridia; order Oscillospirales; family Oscillospiraceae; genus Lawsonibacter. The sequence continues at coordinate 467 of CANSXE010000018.1, forward strand.
GGACATCGCCGTGGTATGCGACGAGACAACTACCGTGGGCGCGCTGGAGAAGGCCATCCGCAAGGGGGCCAAGGGCCTGCTCAAAGAGGTCGCCCTCTTCGACATCTACCGGGGCAAGGGGATCGACGAGGGCAAGAAGTCGGTGGCCTTCAACCTGGTCCTCCGGGCGGACGACCGCTCCCTCACCTCCGAGGAGGCCGACGAGGACGTAACATCCATCCTGGAGACCCTGGAGCGGGACTGCGGAGCAAAACTGAGATAAGGAGAGTGCCATGATCCGATTTGAATGCGACTACACCACCGGGGCCCACCCCAAAATTCTGGAAGCCCTGGTAAACACCAACGGCGAAGCCTGTCCCGGCTACGGGGTGGACATCCACTGCGAGCGGGCCCGGGCCATGCTCCGGGAGCTGTGTCAGGCCCCGGAGGCGGGGGTCCACTTCCTGGTGGGGGGCACCCAGGCCAACACCACGGTGATTGCCGCCGCCCTGCGGCCCCACCAGGGGGCGCTGTGCGCCGAAACGGGCCACATCAACACCCACGAGTCCGGGGCCATCGAGTCCACCGGCCACAAGGTGCTCACCCTGCCCGCCGAAAACGGCAAGATTACCGCCCGACAGATCGGCCAATACTGCCAGGACCACTACGATAACGAAGCCTGGGAGCATATGGTGCAGCCCGGCATGGTCTATCTCTCCCTCCCCACCGAGCTGGGCACTGTGTACACCCTGGCGGAGCTGGAGGAGATCAGCCAGACCTGCCGGCGGTGGAAGCTGCCCCTCTTTGTAGACGGAGCCCGGCTGGCCTGCGGCCTGGCGGCGTCGGATGTGACCCTGCCCGACCTGGCCCGGCTGTGCGACGTGTTCTACCTGGGGGGCACCAAGGCGGGGCTGCTCTTTGGCGAAGCGGTGGTGATTACCAACCCCGCCCTGAACCACGACTTTCGCTACCTCATCAAGCAGCGCGGCGGGATGCTGGCCAAGGGCCGGCTGCTGGGAGTACAGTTCGAGACCTTTTTAAAGGATGGGCTCTTCCTGGAGATCGGCAGGCAGGAGGTGGCCCAGGCCATGCGCCTACGGGAGACCTTCCTGGCCAAGGGCTGCCCCCTCCTTGTGGACTCCGCCACCAATCAGCAGTTCCCCATTCTCACCAACGGAGCTGTGTCGGTCCTGAAGCACAAATATTCCTTCGAGGTGTGGGAAAAGGTGGACCAGGCCCACACCGCCGTCCGCTTCTGCACCAGCTGGTCCACCACCGATGCTGACGTGGACGCGCTGATTGCTGATATACAGTCCCTTTCCATGTAAACGCTCATCCCCTGTTGACCGGCGCACATCCCCGACTCCTTTCTCATAAAATGGTACAGCACCATTGGAAAGGAGTATCCGGAGCATCTGATCCGGTTTCAATCATATGAGCTTTTACTATCTTACCTCCACGGGACGCAATTTTGGCGGAGAGCCGGTGATCCCGCTGCCCTATCCCGGCGAGGGTGGGCCGGTCTACCCCGGAGACGATCCCGCGGCGGAGCCGGTGGTCCCGCTGCCCTTCCCCGGCGAGGGCGGGCCGGTCTACCCCGGAGACGATCCCGCGGCGGAGCCGGTAATCCCGCTGCCCTTCCCCGGCGAGGGTGGACCGGTCTACCCCGGAGACGGTCCGACGGTGGAGCCGGTAATCCCGCTGCCCTTCCCCGGCGAGGGCGGACCGGTCTACCCCGGAAACAGCGGCGGTCAGTCCGGTGTGGCCAGAGTACGTTTTTTGAACGCAGCCTACAGCTATCCACCCCTTCGTATTTCTATATCCGGCAGCCGCTTCGTCAGCCGGCTGGGTTACGCTTCCGTCACCGGCTATGGCCGGGTCCGGGCCGGCTACCAGACTGTAACCGTCTCCAACAGCAGCGGCCGCATCTACCTTCAGCGGTCCCTGCCCTTCCCGGCCGGCGGAATCTCCACCGTGGCTGTGATTCGGACCGCCGGCGGCCTGAACCTGCTTCAGATAGCGGACGCCTGCTGCCGGCCCTCCAACGGCTATTCCACCTTCCGGGTGGGCAACCTGGCCTACAACACCAGCCCGCTGGACGTGCTGATGAGTGACGGCCGGGTGGTCTACAGCGACCTGCGGTATAAAGAGGTCGCCCCCTTCCGGCGCATCGCGCCTGGGCGCTACCGGTTCTTCTATGCCGACACGAACCAGTCCCCCATACCCCCGTCGATGGACATCGAGACGCTGGACCCCGTCTGGCTGGATACCTACCCTCCGCTGGAGACCTTCGGCTCTGTCTATCTGAATGTCTCCGGCGGGGAGAACTACACCGTCTACCTGCTGCAAAACGGAAAGGGTCTTAACAATATCCAAAATATGATTTTGGTAGACGACTGAATCAAAGAAGAGGGCCCCGCTGTTCCTTCAAAACAGCAGGGCCCTCTTTTGTCTTTCAACTTTCCGCGGCTATTCCGCCCACAGCTTGGGCAGCTTGGCATAAAAGCCGCCCCTGTCCTCCCAGATGAGGAGCAGGCTGCCCTTTTCCACTGAAACGACGGCCGGCTCGCCTAAAAACTGGTTGCTCACCCCCAGAGGAAAGCTGCCGGTGAGGGTGTGGTTTTCCAGGGGGAATTTCAGGCCGGAGAGATTGACCCCCTCCGCCGTGCCGCTGTTGCAGAAGACGGACAGATACCCCTCCATGGCGGCGGGGAAGGTGATTTTTTTGCCGTCCCGGAGACAGGTGGCCACAGTTTTCTCTCCGGCCAGAAAGCCCTGGGCCCCGTGGAGGGTCAGCCAGTCCAGCAGCTGGAGGTTGCCCAGGGTATGCTCCAGCCGTCCGCCCACCCCTCCCAGCAGGATAAAGCGGCGATAGCCCAGCTCCAGCCCCTTGCGGATGGCGTATACCATGTCGGTGTCGTCCTTCTCGGCGGGGAGCTGGATAACGTTGGGGTGATTTGGCCTGTGGCCCAGGGAGTCAAAATCCCCCACTGCCAGGTCGGGGTTGACGCCGTAGGCCACCAGGGAGTCAAACCCCCGGTCGGCGGCGATCACATAGTCCCCTGACGTGGGATAGGGGCGCAGGTCGGGCGTTAAGGACATAGCCCCCACAATGTAGCAGATTTTTTGGTTCACAGCATGCCGCCTCCTCTGCCGCTCAATCATTTCATTTCCCATTATATAACAGGACACCCTCCCTTTGCAAGGCCGCTTTATATATTATTTCAGCGGGAACAATCCGGCGCCCTCATGGCGCAGCAGCCACTGCTTCCGGTCCAGTCCGCCCGCATAGCCGGTGAGGGTTCCGTCCGCCCCCACCAGCCTGTGGCATGGGATAATGATAGAGACGGGGTTATGGCCCACGGCGCCTCCCACCGCCTGAGCAGACATAGACGCCCGCCCCAGTCTCTCCGCTGTTTTCCGGGCCAGCTCCCCGTAGGTAATCACCTGTCCGTATGGGATCTCCAGCAAAAGGGCCCATACCGTCTGACGGAAGGGACTGCCCTCCGGCGCCAGCGGCAGCTCGCCGGGGTCGGGTCTCCCTCCGGCAAAATAGCGGTCCAGCCAGTCCCGGGTCCGGGTCAGCACAGGAACGCCGTCTTCCTGGACCATCTCTCCGGAATGGGAACCGCCAAAGTATTTCTGCCCCTCGATCCACAGTCCAACCAGCTTGTCCCTGCGGCAGCACAGGGTAAGCCTTCCCACCGGAGCACTGTATTGTGTAAAAAGGTACATCTCAATTTCTCCTTCCATATTACCAGGCGCATGGACTTCCCCTCCATCCGCCGGGCCGCTGTGATATTTAAGTCATATTATACCGGAAATATCTCCAGAGGACAAGGGGAACCGCCCTTGACGCACCTCGGTTCTCCGCTCTATAATAGAGCCACCGGGCCGTTTGTACACGGCACAATACAGAAGGGGGAACCATTATGAATGAAATCGGAAAACGGGTCACCGGCCTTCAGCACATCGGCCTGCCCACCAATGACATGGCCGCCACCGTGGCCTTCTACCAGTCTCTGGGCTTTACCCTGGCTCACCAGGCCGACAACGACGGTGAGAAGGTCTGCTTTTTGCAGCTGGCCGGGGTGTGCATCGAAGCCTACGAGAACGGCATGGCCGTGGGCCGGGCGGGGGCCATCGACCACATTGCCCTGGACGTGGATGACATCCAGGCCGCCTGGGAGGCCGTCCGCGCCGCCGGCTATCAGCCCCGGGAGACAGCCATCCGAACCCTCCCCTTTTGGGAGCGGGGGGTAAGCTTTTTCAACATTCAGGGGCCCAACGGAGAAACGGTGGAGTTTGGACAAATTTTATCATGAAATTTTGGCACGCCGTCCGCTGGAAAAATCAGGATTCGTCTTGCGGCCCGCCCCTCCCTGTGCTACAATAGAGGAAATGGTCGAACCGAGGGAAAGGGGAGAAAAACCGCAATGGCAAAACAAAAAGCCGTGACAGAGACCAGACTGGCCCCGGAGCTGATGCTCGAGGTATGCAGAGCTCTCAACTTCGACCCCGTCGAGTTTGCAAAGCGTCACGCAGAGGAATTTATCCGCCAGTACCTGCGGCTGGACGGGATGCTCAGCTATGTGGGCGAGGAAATTGTAATCTATCTGGCCCCTCGCATCAACGAGTGCCTGTCAAAAGCGGAGTACGCCCTGCTGTCCTACATCGAGTACGCCGGGCGGTGCCCCAAGACAGAGGATTCCGACTGCTTTAGTCAGGCGGTGGCCAACTACATGAACGCACGGGGTCAGGGGGGCGGAGACTGGGGATACGCCTTTGAGGGAGAGGGCGCCAAGGCCCGCTGCCTGGCACTCTACCCCCAGATGTATGCCGCGGCCCAGGCCATGTACACCTTTGCCGGGGAGACAGGGGAGTTTAAAGAGGTCTTCCGAACCGACGGCCCCAACGCATGGCCCAACCCTAACCGTATTAAGCTTTGACAAAACAGCGGCGCGGAACTTTCCGCGCCGCTGTTTTGTCAAAAAATGAAATTTTTCCTGCAAAACCTCCTTGTAAAATTGCCGCTTATGTGATAGAATCACAAAGAGCACCCTTTTAGGCGCAGCATTTTATATGCAATGATACAGAGAGGAGAACGCAAGCCATGTCCAATGGAATTTCCATGGAGCGGGTGGAGGAGATCATCGACGGCTACGGCTGTCAGGTCCACCACCTTATCGCCATCATGCAGGACATCCAGGCGGAGTATAAGTACCTCAGTCCGGCCGTGCTGGAGCGCATCGCCCAAAAGCTGGGGATCGGAGTGGCCAAGGTATACAGCGTGGCCACCTTCTATGAGAACTTTTCCCTGGAGGCCAAGGGCAAGTACATCATCAAGGTGTGTGACGGCACCGCCTGCCATGTGCGCAAGTCCCAGCCCATCTACAACGCCATCCGGGAGTATCTGGAGCTGGAGGGCAAACAGAAGACCTCCGCCGACGGCCTGTTTACCCTGGAGACGGTGGCCTGCCTGGGGGCCTGCGGCCTGGCCCCGGTGGTCACGGTGAACGACCAGGTCCACTCCAAGATGAGCCCGGAGCTGGCCATCGACCTGCTGGAAAGCTTGCGAAAGGAGGACGCCGCCAATGCCTGAAATGAACCGTGAACGTTTGGAGGTCCGCCGTGTCAAGGCGAAACGGGCCCTGTCCTATCAGAAGCGGCAGATTCTGCTGTGTGCCGGCACCGGCTGCATCGCCGGCGGCGCGCTGAAGCTGTATGACTACTTTCAGGAGGAGTGCGCCCGCCGGGGACTGGACGTCTATGTGGGCCTGACCCAGGAGAACGAGACCGAGGATGTCACCGAGCCCAAGGGGGACGGAGTCTACCTGAAAAGGAGCGGCTGCCACGGCTTCTGCGAGATGGGCCCCCTGGTCCAGATCGAGCCGGAGGGCATCCTGTACACCCATGTCCAGCTGGAGGACTGCGACGAAATTATTGAAAAGACCATCCTCAAGGGCGAGGTGGTGGAGCGGCTGCTCTACGAGCTGGACGGGGTGCGCTACACCAAGCACAGCGACATCCCCTTCTACCACCGCCAACACCGGATCGTGCTGGAAAACTGCGGCACCATTGACGCCGAGGATATTGACGAGTATCTGGCCAAGGACGGCTATGTGGCCTTTGAGAAGGCCCTCTTCGAGATGACCGACGAGACCATCTGCAAGGAGATCCTGGACTCCGGCCTGCGGGGCCGGGGCGGCGGCGGCTTCCCCGCCGGCCGCAAGTGGGACAGCGTGCGCAAGCAGCCCAAGGGCAAGAAGTACGTGGTGTGCAACGGCGACGAGGGGGACCCCGGAGCCTTTATGGACCGCTCCATTATGGAGGGCAACCCCCACTCCATCATCGAGGGCATGCTCATTGCCGCCTTGGGGGCGGGGAGCGACGAGGGCTATATCTACGTCCGCGCCGAGTACCCCCTGGCGGTGGCCCGGCTGAAAACCGCCATCGCCAAGGCGGAGGAGATGAACCTGCTGGGCGACCACATCCTGGGCACCGACTTCTCCTTCCACCTCAACGTCAACCGGGGCGCGGGGGCCTTTGTCTGCGGCGAGGGCTCCGCCCTCACCGCATCCATCGAGGGCAACCGGGGTATGCCCCGGGTAAAGCCGCCCCGGACGGTGGAGCAGGGCCTGTGGGCCCGGCCCACAGTGCTCAACAACGTGGAGACTTTCTCCGCCGTCCCCCTGATTATCCGCAAGGGCTCGGCATGGTTTAAGTCCATCGGCACCGAGAGCTCCCCGGGCACCAAGGCCTTTGCCCTCACCGGCAACGTGGTAAACACCGGTCTCATTGAGGTGCCCATGGGGGCCACCCTGCGGGAGATCATCTTTGACATCGGCGGCGGCATCAAGGACGGCAAGAAGTTCAAGGCTGTCCAGATTGGCGGCCCCTCCGGCGGCTGTCTCACCGAGGAGCATCTGGACATGCCTCTGGACTTCGACTCCCTGAAAAAGCTGGGGGCCATGATCGGCTCCGGCGGTCTGGTGGTCATGGACGAGGACACCTGCATGGTGGAGGTGGCCCGGTTCTTCATGAACTTCACCCAGAACGAGTCCTGCGGCAAGTGCGTCCCCTGCCGGGAGGGCACCCGCCGGATGCTGGAGATTCTCACCCGCATTGTCAACAACGAGGGCAGCCTGGAGGACCTGGACCTGCTGGAGGAGCTGTCCGCCACCATCAGCGAGACCGCCCTGTGCGGCCTGGGCCAGAGCGCCTGCAAGCCGGTACAGAGCACGTTAAAGTATTTCCGGGACGAGTACCTGGCCCACGTGGTGGACAAGCACTGCCCCCACTGCAACGGCCGCAAGAAGGTGCTGCAGATCGACCCGGAGCTGTGTAAGGGCTGCGGCAAGTGCATGAAGCAGTGCCCCATGGAGGCCATCACCGGCCAGATCCGGATGCCCCATGTCATCGACACAGAGAAGTGTATCAAGTGCGGCGCGTGCTGGGGCTGCTGTCCCTTCGGCGCCATTCGGGAGGAGTGAGCGGTATGGCAAAGGGAATTATGTACATCGACGGCCAGCGGGTGCCCTTCGACGGGGAGCCCAATGTGCTGTCCGTCATCCGGAAGGCCGGCATCGAGATGCCCACCTTCTGCTACTACTCCGACCTGTCGGTCTACGGCGCCTGCCGCATGTGCGTGGTGGAGGACGAGCGGGGGAAGATTGAGACCTCCTGCTCCATGCAGCCCCGGGACGGGCTGAAGATTCGCACCAACACCGCCCGGCTGCTGAAGCACCGGCGGATGATTCTGGAGCTGATGCTGGCCTCCCACAACTGCTCCTGCACCACCTGCGAAAAGAGCGGCGACTGCCACCTCCAGGAGCTGGCCATGCGCTTCGGCGTGCGGAAGGTCCGCTTCGGTGACAGCCGGGAGGAGACCACAATGGACGACTCCAGCCCCGCCATCGTCCGGGACCCCAGCAAGTGCATCCTGTGCGGCGACTGCGTGCGGGTGTGCGGCGAGGGCATCGGCATGAACATCATCGACTTTGTCAACCGGGGCTACAACATGCGGGTGGCCCCCGCCTTCGAGCGGACGCTGAGCGAGACCCACTGCATCAGCTGCGGACAGTGCTCCGCCGTCTGCCCCACCGGGGCCATCACCGTCTACAACGAGATCGGCCGGGCCTGGCGGGCCATCCACAACCCCAACAAGCGGGTGGTGGTGCAGATTGCCCCCGCCGTCCGGGTAGCCATTGGCGAGGCCTTTGGCCTGCCCGCCGGCCAGAACGCCCTGGACCAGCTGGTCACCGCCCTGAAGCTGATGGGGGTGGACGAGGTCTACGACACCACCTTCGGCGCCGACTTTACCACCATCGAGGAGGGGACTGAGTTCCTCCAGCGGCTGGAGCGGGGGGGACCCTTCCCCATGTTCACCTCCTGCTGCCCCGCCTGGGTGAAGTATCTGGAGCACGAAAATCCCAAGTACCTCAAGCACATCTCCACCTGCAAATCCCCCATGCAGATGTTCGCCGCCATCCTCCGAGACCGCTACGCCGAGAAGGACAGGGAGGACGGCCGCACCACCTTCCACATCGCTATCATGCCCTGCACCGCCAAGAAGATGGAGGCCGCCCGGCCCGAGTTTGTCCGCGACGGCAGGCGGGATGTGGACCTGGTGCTCACCACCCAGGAGGTGGTCAACATGATTAAGGAGTCGGGCATCCAGCTGCCCCAGATCGAGCTGGAATCCCCCGAGCTGCCCTTCGGCCTGGGCTCGGGCGCAGGCGTCATCTACGGCACCACCGGCGGCGTGGCCGAGGCGGTGGTCCGGTTCTGCCTGCCCGACAAGTCCAAGAACGTGCTGCGGGAGCTGAAATACTCCCCCCTCCGGGGCAACAAGGCCATCCGGGTGGCGGTCATCAAAGTGGGGGACCGGGACGTCCACATGGCTATCGTCCACGGTCTGGCCAACGCCCAGAAGCTCCTCAAGGAGATTGAGGCGGGCAACGCCTACTTCGACCTGGTGGAGGTTATGACCTGTCAGGGCGGCTGCGTGGGCGGCGCGGGCCAGCCCCACGGCATGAAGCAGGACAAGGCCGACCGGGCTGAGGGCCTGTATAACCTGGACCGCATGGCCCCCTTCAAGCGGGCCGAGCGCAACCCGGTGGTAAGCACCTTCCTCCAGAACCTGGACGCGGAAAAGCGTCATGAGCTGCTCCATGTGGACTATGTAAAAGAATAAAACGCAGCCGCCGGCACTAAAACGCCCCCTGACGCAGGAACCTGCGTCAGGGGGCATTTGTACAACCCATGTAATATTGCTCTACCGAAGGAGGAAACCTCCCTTTCCGCTGTGTTTCACCTGATACATGGCCTCGTCGGCGGCCTGGCTGAGCGTCTCGTAGGTCCGCCCCAGAGCGGGGGCGCTGGCCGCGCCCACACTGACCGTTACCGCAGTCGTGATGCCGTCCACCTTCAGGTCCCGCACCCGCTCCAACAGCTCCCGGCCCTTTTGCTCCGCCGTAATTCTGCTGTCAGACCCGGACAGGAAGGCCACAAACTCATCGCCGCCCACCCGGGCCACAATATCGTCGGTGCGGAAGGTCTCCCGCAGCACCTCGCCTATGGCCATCAACAGCCGGTCGCCGGCGGCATGGCCGTAGGTATCGTTGACAAACTTAAAATCGTCCATGTCCAGCATAAACAGGATGCCCCTGGATATCTGCTCCAACCGGGCGTTGATGAGCTTGACGCCCGCCCGGTTATACACCCCGGTGAGGGGGTCCTGCTGGGCCTGATTGCGCAGCTCAATCTCCCGGTCGATTTGGGCGCTGATATCTGTCAGCGTTCCAATCAGCCGGATGACCTTCCCCTCCGAATCAAACACCGCTTTATACTGGCTGCGATACCAGCTGTACGTCCCGTCCTTTCGCTTCATGCGGATGCGGTCGTGCTCCACCTGCTCCTTGCCCATAGTCTCGGCGTCCCACAACACTCTCCGCACCGCCTCCAGATCGTCCGGATGGAAAACCGGAAAGGTGTTTTTCATATCCGTGACATCCTCCAGGCGGACGTCGTCCAGGTCCAGGGTGTCCAGGGCGTTGGAGGTAAATTCCATGCTGTCCTTCTGGCAGTCATACTCAAAGATCAATGTATCCTTAAACTCTGCCAGGGCGCTGTACCGCAGCTTTTCCGCCGCCAGCCTTGACCGCTGCCACCAGTTCAGTCCAGCCAGAGCGGCGCACACCAGCAGGCTGATGAGCATAATCAGCGTCTGCACCAGATTGGACTGCTCCACTCGCAAATCGGGTGACTGGGAAAACTGCACCATACGCCAGCCGTTGTATCCAATGGCCGACCATGCAGCATAGCCCTCACCCTGCTCCGTCTCATAGCGGTAAGAGCCGCTCTCCTCCATATGATAGGCCGCAAGAAAGCTATCCACCGACTGCTGGCTCAGGCCGTCCCGTCTGCTCAGCTCCGCCAGGGAAAGCCCCCTGTTCTCTGCGGCGGAGCCACAGACAACCCGGTTGCTGTCATCGGCAATGATCCGGTGTATGCTATGGAACAGGATCGAATCGTGCCCCTGGCTGAACAGCAGGTCGGCGTTCACCTTGGCCCGCACCGCACCCATAACTTCATTATCCCGCATCACCGGCCGAACCACCAGGAAAAAGAATCCATCCTGATCGGAAACTACGCCGCCTACTACACTTGTTCCCTTCTGGAGCTGCTGAAACACGCGTTTCTCCTCGCTGCCCAGCTCGGCCAACTCCAAATCATCCTGATCCAGATAGTTAATCTCCATCTGTTGACCGCCCAGAGCCAACGACTTCAGCAGCGGACCTGTCCAGCTCTTCTCCAGAGGTCGGCCGTCACCCTCCAGCATTTGGACAGCGTCCTCCAGCAAAGTCTTGGTGTCGTCGATCAGCTGCCTGGCATCCTCTCCGCTCTCTATGGTATGAGACATCATGCTCTCCATGAACATCTCATCCAGCCGCAGTTCCAGCATACGGCAGCGGATGATCAGTCCCCCCACTCCAAATATCAAAAGGAGTGCACCACAGACGGTGAACAGCATAGCCAATCGGGTAACATCCTTTTTTTTCTGTATCGACATGTGCGTTCCCTCCTCACAGCCCGCACAGACGCGTTTTTTATAGTTTACCACCGGATAGTATTTTTTGTAAATACCGAAATGAAAAAAATAATTATTACTGTTTCTGCACCAGATTTTCCCCCGCCAGATAGATGTCCCCTGCACCCACAGTGAGGATCAAATCGCCGGGCTGCGCCATATCCGCCAGCTGGGCTGTGACCCCCTCCAGATGGGGGCAGTAGACCGCCCCCGGGATTTTCCGTACCAGGTCCAGCGAGGAGATGCCCAGGGTATTCTGCTCCCGGGCGGCGTAAATCTCCGCCAGGACCGCCACATCGGCCAGCTTCAGCACCTCCACAAAGTCGTCAAAGAAGGCGGCGGTGCGGGTGTAGGTGTGGGGCTGAAAGGCGCAGATTACCCGTCCGTAGCCCAGGGTCCCGGCCATGGTGAGCAGGGCCCGCAGCTCGTCGGGGTGGTGGGCGTAGTCGTCGTAGACGTCGGCCCCGTTGAAAACGCCCTTCTTCTCAAAGCGCCGCCCCGCTCCGGTAAAGGAAGCCAGTCCCTCCTCCACCGCGCTCCCAGGCACCCCCAGCACATAGGCAGCGGAGGCGGCGGCCAGGGCGTTGGACACATTGTGCATCCCCCCCACCCGCAGGGACACATGGGCGTACCTCTCCCCATGGACCACAATGTCAAAGTCGGGCAGCCCCCGCTCCCAGGTGAGGTTCTCAGCGGTACACTCCGCACCCTCCTCCAGTCCGAAGGTGAAGGCGTCCAGACCATGAGCAATGCTCCGGGCCCCGGCGTTGTCGTTGTTGACAATCACGCTGCCGCTGGAAGGCACCAGCTCCGCAAATTTTCGGAAGGAGACCTTGATGTCCTCCAGATCCTTAAAGAAGTCCAGGTGGTCGGCCTCCACGTTGAGAATCACCGCCACCGTGGGGGCGAAGGACAGGAAGGAGTTGCAGTACTCGCAGGACTCAGCGATAATGGTGTCTCCGTGTCCCACCCGGTGCCCCGCCCCCAGAACGGGCAGGGTGCCGCCGATCATCACCGAGGGGTCCCGGCCGGCGGCCAGAAAGATGTGGGTACACATGGAGGTGGTGGTGGTCTTGCCGTGGGTGCCCGCCACGCACAGGGCATTTTTATAGTGGCCCATGATGGCCCCCCAAGCCTGAGCCCGCTCGAAGACGGGGATACCGGCCCTCAAAGCGGCGGCGATCTCCGGGTTGTCGTCGTGGACGGCGGCGGTGCGGATCACGCAGCCCGCCCCCTCCACGCTCCCGGGCAGGTGGCCGATGGTCACCGGGATACCCAGCCCCCGGAGCCGCTCCACCGTCCCGCTCTCCCGCATGTCGGAGCCGGTGATCTCGACCCCTTTCCCCTTCAGCACCTCGGCCAGGGGAGCCATGGACACCCCGCCCACGCCCACCAGATGAGCCCGGGCCCCCGGCTTAATGTAGTCCTCAATATTCCGATTCATGGACAGCACCTCTTTTACATGGTTTCTCTCTCTATTCTATCCATTTTTCAAAAAATGGGTGCGGATTTTTCTCTCTTTTCAAAGGGTTCCGTCATGCAGGGCAAGGGCTCTGCCCTACATCCGTTCCAACGGTGTACCAGGCGCATTATTGTTTCACCGCCGCGTCATACAGCTCATTTCGGGACAGCCCCAGCTCTTTGGCGGCCCGTTTCACCGCATCCCGGAGGGACAGCCCCTCCCCCCGCAGCCGATCCACCAGGTCCAGGCCGTCCTCCACACTGGTCTCCCCCTCCGGAAGGGGCTCCGCCCCCCGGACCACCAGCACAAACTCCCCCTTGGGGGTGTTCTCCCCATACCAGGCGGCGGCCTGACCCAGGGTGGTGCGGCTCACCTCCTCGTGGAGCTTGGTCAGCTCCCGGCAGAGGGTAAGGGGCCGGTCCTCCCCGAAGGTGACCGCCAGGTCCTGAAGGGTGGCGGCCAGCTTGTGGGGGGCCTCGTAGAAGATCATAGTCCGCTCCTCCCCCCGGAGACTCTCCAGATGGGCCTTGCGGTTTTTCTTGTTCATCGCCAGAAAGCCCTCGAAGGTAAACCGCCCCGTGGGCTGACCGGAGACGGCCAGGGCGGTCACCAGGGCGCAGGGCCCGGGAACGGCGCACACTGGAACACCCGCAGCGCCGCACTGGGCCACCAGCTCCTCCCCGGGGTCGGAGATGGCGGGGGTGCCCGCATCGGTGACCAGGGCACAGCTCTCCCCGGCCTGGAGCCGGTTCAGGATGGCCTGCCCGCCGGTCCCGGTGTTGTGCCGGTGGTAGGGGACCATAGGCTTTTTGAGCCCCAGGTGGTTGAGCAGCTTCACCGTCACCCGGGTGTCCTCGGCGGCGATAAAGTCCGCCTGTTCCAGTGTCTCCGCCATCCGCCGGGAGATATCCCCCAGGTTGCCGATGGGAGTAGGGACCAGATACAGCGTACCGCTCAACCCTGTTCACCTCACAGATCAGAATGATTGTCAGAAGTTATTATAGCACAACGCACAGGATTATGGTATCCTTTTCTTAACGACTTCTTAAACAGGCCCCCATGAGGAAAAGGCGGTGTTTTTGTGGAAAAAACCGAACAATTGGGCCCCTACACCCTGTCCTGGAAGGACGGCGTCTTCCCCCTGGGGGGCGACGCCCTGGCTCTGGGGGCCTTTTCCACCGTAAAGCCCGGCTGGCGGGTGTGCGACCTGGGGACGGGCAGCGGGGTCCTCCTTCTGCTGCTGGCCCGCCGGGCGGAAAACCTCTCCCTCACCGGAATTGACATCGACCCTCTGTCCGCCCGCATTGCCCGGGAAAACCTGGCAGCCAACGGCCTGCCCGGGGAAATCCTCACCGGCGACCTGCGGCGCTCCCCCCTCCCCGCCGGGGGCTTCGACCTGGTGGTGTCCAACCCGCCCTACTTCCCCGTGGGCAGCGGCAAAAGCGGCGGCCCCGCCCGGAGTGAGGAGTTCTGCTCGCTGGAGGAGCTGTGCGCCGCCGCCGGGCGGCTGGTCAAAAACGGGGGCCGTTTTTCTCTGTGCCACCGTCCGGAGCGGCTGACGGATGTCCTCTGCGCCCTCCGGGCCCACGATTTGGAGCCCAAGCGCCTCAAGCTGGTCTCCCACGGCCCGGACCATCCCCCCTCCCTCCTGCTTGTGGAGGCGGTAAAGCAGGGAAAGCCGGGGGTGTCTATTGAAGCCGCCGTCAACTTGTGATATTATACCAGTATCAATGGAAGAATTTTTAGCTTGATTGACGGAAAGGATGTGTCACCATGAACATACGCCTGAACACCCTGTGGCAGGTGCCGGTCTTCTGCCTTGCGGCAGGCTGGGTCACCTTTTACATCACCATCTATATGAACTGGTTCTACATCGTAAAGGCCACCGGGCCGGACGATACGATCGACGTCTCTATTGACCCGGTCCGCAGCACACTCCTTGACGCGACGCTGTTTATCCTTGTGCTGCTGATCGGGGGGCTGTGTCTGTTCCGCTCCATGACAAAGGCGGAGATCGCCGTCTCCGCCGCCATCGCCGCCGCTTTCTACCTGATCGTTACCATTGCGGAGCTGATTGTTCCAAACTGCTTTTTTAACATTTCCCCCTCTCTCAGCATCACTCTGATGGAACTTCAGGAGTGGCGCACGATCATCTCTTCTTTCCTGTGGAAGCTGACAAACCAGGCTGAGATTTCCGCTGTGTTATCCTGCTTTGCCCCCTTCCTGTTCGTCCCCTTTGGGAGAAGAGCGCTGAAGTCGGCAGAATAACGGTCAGGAGCGGCAGGGTGAAAAGCCCTGCCGCTCCTGATTTTGTTACCGCTGATATTCAAATTCCAGGTCGTACATGGAGACAATATCCCCGTCCTTAATCCCCATCTCCTCCAGCTTGTCGAACAGCCCGGACTGGCGCAGCTTCTGGTCGAACCAGTTCCGGGACTCGTAGTCGCCGAAGTTGACGTTGGCGATGAGCCGCTGGAGCCAGGGGGCGTCCACCACCCAGGTGCCGTCGAACTCCTGGATATCCACCGCCCCGTCGGTGTCCACCTCGGGGGGGCGCTCCACATAGGTGGGCTCATACACCGCCACGGGGGGCAGCTCCTGGAGCAGCTGGGCGGTGCGCAGCACCAGCTCCCGGGTCCCCTGATGGGCGGCGGCGGAGATGGTCACCAGCTCCAGCCCCAGCCCCTCCACATGGGCCCGCAGGGCGTCCAGCAGGGCGGGGTCGTCCATAATGTCCACCTTGTTGGCGGCCACAATCATCTTCCGCCCGGCCAGCTCGTGGGAATACTGCTTCAGCTCCTCATTGATGGCCTCGAAGTCGGCCACCGGGTCCCGCCCTTCAGAGCCGGACACGTCCACCACATGGATCAGCAGCCGGCACCGGTCGATGTGCCGCAAAAAGTCGTGACCCAGTCCGGCCCCCTCGGCCGCCCCCTCAATGATGCCGGGGATATCCGCCATGACGAAGGACACCCCCTCCTCCACATACACCACCCCCAGGTTGGGGAACAGGGTGGTAAAGTGGTAGTTGGCGATCTTGGGCTGGGCCCGGCTGACCACGCTGAGCAGGGTGGACTTGCCCACATTGGGAAAACCCACCAGACCCACGTCGGCCAGCAGCTTCAGCTCCAGAATAACGTCCCGGCTCTGGCCGGGCAGGCCGGCCTTGGCGAACCGGGGCACCTGACGGGTGGGTGTGGCGAAATGCTGGTTGCCCCAGCCCCCCCGGCCCCCCCGGCACAGGACGAACCGGTCGGTCTGGGACATATCCTGAATAATCTCCCGGGTCTCGGCGTCCCGGATCACCGTCCCCCGGGGCACCCGGATAATGAGGTCCTCCCCGTCCCGGCCGGTGCACCGCTTGCCCGCGCCGTCGGCGCCGTTTCCGGCGGTGTACTTGCGCTTATAGCGGAAGTCCATCAGGGTGGACATGTGGTCGTTGACCTCCACCACAATGTCCCCGCCCCGGCCGCCGTCGCCCCCGTCGGGGCCTCCGTTGGCCACATATTTTTCCCGGTGGAAGGACACCACGCCGTTGCCCCCGTTGCCGGAGCGGACGGTGATCTTCGCCGTATCTACAAAGGGTGCTGCCATCTCGGGCACCTCCTTCTACTCAAAAGCTGTCTTTTCCATTCCCGGACTGTCTATCAGCCTGCGTCCTTTGATAAAAGCATCACATTCCACTGATACACGTCGCACCGGTAATAGCCTCTCTGTATAATCGGGTCGTCATTGGCGATTTTCTGTGCCTCGGCCAGGTCCTTCGCCTCAAAAAGCACCATAGCTCCATCCATGGTCCCCAGCTCCATATTGCCAAACACACCCGCCGCAAGGTAACGCTCCACCGCAATTTTTTGCAGATACTCCATGGAGTCCATGGCATCCTGCTCTGTCTCCTGTCTGTCTCCGATTTTGTAATCAATCCTGGCGTAAAGCACGCTGCCCTCTTTTAAATTCATAGCCGTCCCCTTTCTTATAGCAGATAGTTATTTTCCTGATTCGCGGGCTGGAGGGCCTTCAGCTTATAGGTGGCGAAGCCCTCCGCCACCAGCGGCTCCCGTTTGCACAGCTCCTCAGCCGCCTCGTAGCTCTCCGCCCGGAGAATATACATCCCCGCCACGCCGGGATACCCCTTGAACACCCCGGCCAGCTCGATGTGCCCGGCCTCGTCCAGGGCTCTCAGGTTGGCCACATGCCGCTCCACAGCGGCCTTGGTCAGCTTGTTGTAGGTCTTGGTCTTCTCAATGAACATCACATACAGCCATTGCTCCATAAATATTTCTCCTTTCCCTTCAGGCTTTAAACTCCAGCAGGTTCAGCCCCACCGTGTCGCTGAGCTTCCGGTCAATCTCCCCGCCAGGGTCCAGGCGCAGGGCATAGCCCTGGGGAAATTTTCTGTATTCCATATTCAGCACCTCAATTCTCTGCCGTTTTCATCAGCCCGTCCAAAAACCGGCAGGCGTTTTTCAGGTCGGTCTCGTCCGGGTGGCCCTTGCAGATGCCGCCCACCAGCTTAAAGGGTCCGAAGGTGTCGTAGCCCTTGCAGCCGAAGCTGCCCACAATTTGGGCGTCCCTCTCCCGGACCGCCTCCTCGATGGCCTTTGTCCCGTTGCTGCCCCCGTAGGTGGCCAGAAAAAACACCTTTTTCCCCTGGGGCAGGTTGTTTTTGGCGAACTCCACCACGCTCCGGTGGAATTTCCCGAAGTAAATGCCCGAAGCGAAGCCGATCAGGTCATAGCCGCTCAGGTCGGCGCTTTTCACCTCCAGGGCGTCCATGAGGGTAACGTCCCGCCCCTGGGCGACGGTCTCCGCCAACTTCCTGGTGTTGCCGTGGTGGGCGGAGTAGTAAACGATGGCAGTTTTCATAGTGCAGAATCCCCCATTTTGAAGAAAAAGCCGCAAACGAAAACCCGTTTGCGGCTTTTGGACGAATGTTACTCCGCGGCGGCCTCTTCCACGATGGAGACCTGCTTGCGGTCCTTGCCCAGGCGCTCGAACTTCACGCGGCCGGTCTTCATGGCGAACAGGGTGTCGTCGCTGCCCTTGCCCACGTTGACGCCGGGATGAATGTGGGTGCCCCGCTGGCGGACCAGGATGTTTCCGGCCAGCACAAACTGACCGTCGCCCCGCTTCACGCCCAGCCGCTTGGCCTTGGAATCACGGCCGTTGCGGGTGGAGCCCACGCCCTTTTTATGGGCGAAAAACTGTAAACCGATATTCAGCATCTCTTACACCTCCAAGACGGTAATATTTTCAGGATACTCCTCCGCCAGCTGAACGCAGTGGACCAGCAGCGCGGCCAGAAGGGTCTGGCAGGTCTTCTCGCTGGTCTGGCTCAGTCCGTTGGGGAGCTTGAGAGAGATGGACGCGTCCCTGTCCCGCACCTTCACCGCGGCCTCCAGCCCCAGCACGTCGTTCACGGCGCACTCGATAAGGCGGATGGCGCTGGTCAGGGCGGCGCAGACGATGTCCTCCCCCTGGGGGGCGTAGCCGCTGTGGCCCTTCATCTCCAGGCCGGTGAGGCGGCTGCCCTCAGAATAAAAGGTTACGGTGGTCATCAGGCCTTGATGGCGCCGATCTCCACCTTGGTGTAGGGCTGACGGTGGCCCTGGCGCTTACGGTAGCCCTTCTTGGGGGTGTACTTGAAGATGCGGATCTTCTTGCCCTTGCCGTTCTTGACCACGGTGGCGGCCACAGAAGCGCCCTCCACGGTGGGAGCGCCGAAGGTGGCCTTGTCGCCGTCCAGAACTGCCAGCACCTGGTCGAAGGTGATGGACTGGCCGGCCTCGGCCTCCAGCTTCTCGATGAACAGGGTGTCGCCCTGAGCCACCTTATACTGCTTGCCGCCGGTTACAATGATTGCCTGCATAGTATTCAACTCCTTTATTACGGGCTCGCTCTTGCAGGCGGGGCTCTCCCTCTTGACAGCCTGTCTCGATGCGGCTTTAATATTTTACCAATGGGACAGGCAGTTGTCAAGGGGTTTTCGATATTTTTCTGTAAGGGCGCACAATTCTCTCCCACAAACGAGAATCACTTGCATTAGTTGAAATTATGTGCTACAATGATGCAGAGAAAGGCGGTGTTCATATGAAATTCAAGCCGGAGCTAACCGGCGCTGTCCTGCCCGCAGAGGTACTGGAGCAGGACTACGCTCAGGCCCGCAGCATGGGCAAGGTGTATCTGGGGGAGGTCTGCCTGTACCTTCGCAAATTTTCCGGCGTCTCCTACCTGCCATACAGCCAGATTACCCGGGCCTGGCTGCGTCAGGAGGAGGTCAAGGCCCGGATGTGCTGCGCCACCGCCAACTTCGACCAGTTTTATGTGGTGTTAGCCTGCGCCGACGGCCAGGAGCGCCGCGGCCAGGTGCTAGACAAGCCCACCGGCCAGCAGTGCCTGGACCACATCGCCGCCCGGAACCCAAAGGCAGCTATCGGTTATGTGAAACCGGTCTAATCTCCCCGTATCGCCGCAGTCTTTTATCAAACCGCCCCCTTTACAATCCCTGCGGGCTCAGACTGACTGTCTGAGCCCGCAGCTTTTCATGTTACTGCTCCAGCTGATGTTCGCCCACCGCCTGCTTCAGCATGTTCTCCGCCAAAATGCCGTAACCTCTGGTGGGGTCGTTAACCAAAACGTGGGTCACAGCCCCCACCAGTCTCCCGTTCTGGAGGATGGGCGAGCCGCTCACAAGTGATGTCAACATGGGGCAACAATTCTTAACAAAATCTTATCTCTATCTCCTGGCATCCACAGCCGGATTATGAACAAAATGTGAATGTAGCATCACCGGTTTTATGCCACTTAACTTCGCCTGCCGACACATTTGCAGCTCTACAAAGGTTCTTCATACGTGTACACTTGCTTGGTGTATTTGCATGCGTTTCTATGTAGTACAATTTCCCTCTTACTGTTACTGTAAAGGTTCCGGTTCCCTGAGAGAATCCATCATCACTTGGATGTAGCCAGCCTCTGCACTTATCTAAAATTGTCTTTTCCAGTTCAGGATAATGATTCATAACATAGGACGCAATTGTAACAAGTGCCTTGGCATCTGTTTCGACATTCACCCGACTTCCAGCCAACACAACATAATTGGCTGAAGGATCATTGAAATCAAATTTTACCTGATGAAGTTCCATTTTCGATATCAGCTGTTTAATCTGCTCATGAATTTTCCCCTCAAGCTGCGGACTCGCTTCAGGGGTAAAATAAGCTTTTATTGCAGTAATTATATTACTATAAAGCTCCTCTCCTTTAAAAAGGTTAGAATTAATTTCTTTTTCCGCTGCTGTCTCCTTCGCAACCGTAACCACCAGTTCAGCAAAGTCTCCCATCAATTCTGTAAGATTTGCCGGGATATTAGCAGAGAAGCCGGAATAGTCCGGTAAGTACTTATTGTTGACCAAGGTGGTTTGAAAACCATTATATATTTGTGTAACAACCGCAGTAAAATACCATTTCCCATTTTTGATGGTATTTAAAATCTCTCGGTCATCACTGCTGAATTTTCGCATTGCATCTTCATAAGCTGTCGCAAGCCGGTGAGCAAACCAGATCGCGCGATAATCACGGTTTATAATCGCATTCATATCTTCGCTTTCTTTCTCCTCCACCCAGTCGCTGGAAAACAATTCTTGGTAAGAAAAAACAACATTTCCATCCTCGTCACTTCTGGTTTCCAACAGTTTGTTGCGGCTGCTACTTCTAGCAACACCCGGTCGGTTGGCACAAGCCAATCTAGCCCGGGCAAAGGGAGTCAATTCCATACTTTTGTAGAAATTAGCCATCTCCCCCTGACGGACCAGCATAAACGGAGGGTCCTGCGAATTGCGCAGACAGTCTATAAGTTTCTGCACAGTTGGAGCAGTAAAAGCAATGTCATCAGTTCGAATAGGTTTTTGCCGGTTCAAGGCTACGCTAATGTCTCTGGCCAATTGCTCTGCTCGCTCTACATCTTCGGATGTTATATTGATAACACGCACCAATACCCGCGCCAATGTTTTCGCACGTTTCAACTCATCTTCGTAGTGGCTCTTTTCAGGCGGTTTGCAATGATCTATTTGGTATTCCAGCCCAAAAAAATATCGAGCTGCGGTTGTAATAGTCTGCGCCCCGTTAACAACAGAGAAATCCGGTTGCATGATAGGATCGATTTTTCCCAGAAAAACTGACTTTGCTCCTCGGACAGATGTGGGTGAGTTTCGAATCAAAATCGTCACCCCATTATTTTTAAACCAGAAGTGTTGAGGTTCTTTCTGCAATGTTTGTCGAATGGATTGTTCCACTCCCAAGGTTTCACGAATCCCAAAGCGGACATTATTTTGGAACAGCATATCCCCAATTAGGTTATATCGCTGCACTAATTGAAATAGATCTACGGTAAACACCTGAGCCTGAATCTCATCTCTCGCTTTAAAGGTTGTGTCTCTAGTAATATTTCGGTCAAGTGGTGGTTCCTGAAACATATCCAGGCAATGGAGATCCGTCAGCCAAATATCCCGCTTTGAATGCTCGTGAATTAACACAAAATTACTGAATAAGGTAAATTTTCGATTCTTTAAATTCGGATTTTCAGGTCCTCTTTTGCTGGCCTCAATTTTGATCTGTTTCTTCATCATTTTTAGCGCGTTTGCACTGTATAGATTTTCCAGTTCAATTCGTTTTTTCATATCATGAACAAAGAAAATTAACTGAACACTTTTAGTAGACGGTTCTAAGAAAACTTGAACCGCTTCATTCAGAAGCTTTTCCTGCAAGATAGCAATATCATCCTTCATTGATACAAAAATCAGTTTGTTTTCATCATCCTCCTGTGTAATTCCCAACACGTTTGAACCAATAATGTATTCTTGGTTATTGTCAGTCAACAAGTTCAGATTGCGCAGATTTTGGGTGTCCTTATCCCAGTCGGTCCCGCTGTCAATACCTTGGTTCTCTAAAATCATGCGAATAGAGGAAATAATTTGATTCCGTCTATTTATATTCTCTCTTATGCGGCCCATAGCGTTTTCCTTTCTCTGTCTATATCAAAAAGAGATTTGTTCTTAATCAGCAATGTTGGGGGCAACCTCAATTTTCAATTCATCGATGATAAATTCACCCAACCCGTATTGATTTGCACATTGGTAGAAATCATCCAGTTGAGCATTATATTGAAGAATGATATCATTGATTTGTATTTTATCAATTTCTTTTGAATACCGGTCGGAATTCCTCTCCAACTGCAAAAGGCCCTCTTGATAACTCTTAATTACCCGCTCAATATGCCTCAAAACCATTGGCATCTTCTCAGGGCAGTCTTCTTGCACCGAAATGGCATAGTCTAAATAATAGTCCAGTTCATCTTCCAACCGTCCCATGGTATAATGAAGCTCATTTGCAAATGTAAAGTCTTGTGCATTCAGATAGTGGCTTTTTTGGATCAGTTCTTGAACAGAATTGTTTATTTCCGGATAGATACTCCCGGTGTGTATTCCGAACATTTGCTTGAGTTGTTTCCGAATTACAGGCTTCGCGTTTTTTGGAATACGGATTCCATAAAACATTCCGGATGGCAGTTCCTCCATCTCATCTCCCTGAAACATGATAAACGCGCCCTGCTGTGCAATGATCCGCCGATTGCTCTTTGCGTGATCCAATAATTTATGGTTTTTTTGAAACAGTGGCTCCTGAATCCAACTAGGCTCACGATTGACAATGGCATCATAATTCTCAATAATATTAGGGGAACTAGGACTAAATACCTCATTTGCAAAGAATACAAATACCATACCGTCCCGATCGTCATATTCTTCCTCTTCACGGTGATAAAACGGTGTCACCGCAAAATAAAGAGCAATCAAACAGTTATAGGATACATCTAACAACCGGCTGGGAAATTCTCCGTGTTGTGCGTCAATAGCGTTATCAAGGTAGCAACGCTCACCTGTAAATTTATTCTGCCGCATAGAACCAAACAAATTCTTTTCAAAAAACTTGTTTTTAGCCAATATGTCGGATCGAAACAAAAACGGTTTGCATGGTGTCGGGTAAATATCCGGCTCACCCCTAAAAACACAGATATACTTTTCAGAGTCTCTCGTTTTGATATAACTATTCACTTGTTTGATAAAGGTTGGGATATCTTTTATCCTTCTGTCATCATCTGTAATTTTCTTCAGATAAGGATCCTTTGGCAGTGCGTTGACATCAGCCGGGTTCATCAGTGGCGTACCTCCCGTTCTTTTCTTGGATTTCATTATTATGCCAAATAAAGCGCCGACTCATTCAAATCACTCTAAAATACTTTTATATACTTAATCGTCGTTTCATCAATGTTTGGCGTATGATATTCAAACGTTCAATCACATCTGACTCCAATCGTGTTACCAACGTTCGTTCATTTACATAGGAAACAATATCTAATATCGGACGTTTTTCCCGAAACATACGGTCAAGCACCTCTACATCGCTTTGTTCAATCTTTGTATATGGAAGTGCAAGGTCCTTAAACTCGCTGGGAGTCAGTTCAAGCACTCCCCCTCCATAATATCGTCCATTAAACTCACACAGCGCCAATGTCAATGAATTATAGAAGCAGAATACCACACTAGCCGCATCGTAAGTCTCCACCAAACGAATATGGTATCCTGCATCTGTAGTATGAATCTGTTTTTCGTTGATATAAAGGTGAGGAAGTCTGTCTGACCGTTTAAAAAAGAACACGTCGCCATAATTGACAATCGGAACACCATACCAAGGAGTACGCCTGCTACACTTATGGCGTTCTTTCAATTTGACTTGATTTGTCTTTTCCTCACCAACTCGTTCTAAATATTCCAACACCTTTTGCGGTATATCATCGCACTGTGACAGGTTCAGTAAAAAGACCGGTACATCCTGATTTTGTAATGTTTGAAACAGGATATCATTGAAAAAAATGGTATTCTGTTTAATGAAAGAACTCTTTTGAAGGATAGGTAATACACAATTCTGAGCCTGATGCTCAGTTACAAAGGTCTGATTGACTATAAAATACTTATTACCTCCTGTAACGATTCCTGGAGCACAAGGACCAAGCTGATTCATTTTTATACAATCTGCCGCGCACACTTTAAGTAGCTCAATATCCTCGTCGTTCAACACTGCATTTGACCATTTTTTCAAAGGCTTATTTATTTCAATCCGGCTTACTTTAAAGGGGGTACAATCTTTCGGGGAGTGATAACAGTAATATTCAATATATGGCACCGCATTTTCACGATTTGACAAATAGACCAAACAAGTTTTTTGTTCAATATCTGAAAAGATATCTGTTTCAAAGGTAAATATTTTAATATGATTAAATTTCCCCTCCAAATACAGCCGAAGTTTTTCTGCGTACTGAACCTGAAGGAATTCCATCGGCAGAACATAAAAAATCGTTCCGCCCTGTTTCAGTAGCTTTACTGCCCCCACCAAAAAAGCTCCCCAGAGATTCTGCATAACAGCCGTATTAATACCTTCAGCCTCAAAAAGAGATTTCCCTTTCTCTATCGCAGACTTTTCCATATTTTTCAAATTTATATAAGGTGGATTTCCAATGATTAACTGATAACGGCACTCACAAGCATCTACGTAATCCAAAAAATCTGCTGTCAAATACCGGACTTTTGAAGAATTAATCCGACTACTCATATCCTGCACTTTATCCTCAAATAACTCCACTGCATCAATATGACAGTCTTCTTGAGACAACAATGCAGGTAAAAAGCGGCCATCTCCTGCGGATGGCTCCAATGTACACTGAAAGGTTTGGCCTTGTAAAACCAAAAAATGAACCATAAACTCTACAATATCCAAAGGAGTATAGTAGGAACCTGTTTTCTTATCATCCACCTATGTATCTACTCCTTTTCGATATACATCGCATCTAAAATTCTGTTCAATATGATATCCGCTTCAACATAATACCGATATCCGTCCAAGCTTAGAGAGCCCTCTATATGTTTTCTCCGCATTTCCTCAATTTGCTGCCGCAGCTGATCTACTTTCCAAAATAGCTCCGTCTTGCGCAGATGGAAATTCAGCAATCTGCACATCTGCTTTCCCAATTCTGTCTTTCCCTCTATCCGCCCGTTTTGATTACGAAACAAATGTAGGTCAAACTCACTGGAAGCAGGGTCAACAAAACCAACATCCCCTCGATAAGGAACCGCCTTATTTTTTGTAGGCCATTGATCTGATTTAATCAGATTGCACTTGGGACATGACCAAACAAAATTGGAATAATCCTTGACCCGGTCCTTATCCAAATTTCGAGGGACAAAATGGTCCACATGGAACCGTTCCCGCAACCCGACTCCATTTTTTCCGCAGTAGCCGCACAAACCTTTGAAATCCGCTTCCAACATTTCGCGAGCGCTTTGCTGAGTGATTTCGTTGACATGGGTGCGGCGCAGAATTTTTATCTTTCCGTGTACTCTCATATCTCTATTTCCTTTATTCTTTTTGCAGAATCATATTTCCCAATTGAAGAAGGTCATCCAATTTCTGCTCAAAATCCGACTGTAATGCTGTATCTGATAACTTCTCTACCATTCCATAAGAGGAAAGCGCATGATACAGCCGACAAAACTCCTCCTCTTCTGGAACAGAAAGAACTCTGGACTTTTTCTTATCCAGCAGTTCCTCATATTCCTTGCATTTCAACTCCCGTCTGCTCTGATAAACTTCTGCACAATTCTTTAATTGCTCAACAAATTTTTGGAACTGTTCCGTCCTGTCGGGATCATCGGCCTCAGTATCAAAAATTTCTTTGCTGTATATCTGGTTATCAATTACTAGTTTATCAGTAATATGTGTTCTCTCTGCAGAAGTCAGGATAAAACAAGTCATATCCGGTATTTCGTCATTGATATAACTGATCAGTGCACTGCCATTAAATCCGATCGTACTGGCCATTTTGTAATCGATCAAGAGGACTTCGACCTGATTCTTATAGATTTGTTCAATGTAATCCGCTTTCTGAGTCCCAACCTCAAACGGAATCAGCTCAATCTGAAACCGTCGGAGTTTTCTTTCATAGTTTTCAACCTGATCCAACACGTCATCAATATATCCCACTTTAATCATTGGAGCCTCCTAATGTGATAACAGCATGATAGCCTCTGCCCCTGGTTTTATTATCTGTGAGATCCACAGTTCCCTGATAATCTCGAACGATCTGATCGACGATCCACATCCCCATTCCAGTTCCATCTTCGTCCAGGCCACTGTCTGCAGCAACTTTATCGGTCTCAAACGCTTCCAATGTCCTCTCCGGATGCATTTTATATTTATCGGAAAGCCCCCAGCCTGTATCCAGGTAATCGATTTGTAGGACATGGTTTACGGTTTCTGAAATATGGATCATGATCTTTTTTTCATCTAATGGAACCAGACTGTCACGCTCGAAAGAGCTGATACTGTTTGAAATCAAATTGCTGAAGATATTTTCCAGATCCATTGCAAAACAACGGATTTTCAGTTGAGGCTCACAGATAAACTCTAGTTCTGCGCTACATTTCCTTAATACAGCCTGCCACGAGTCCATAAAATCAGAAAGTGTTTCATAGATATTACAGTTTTTCCGGTGGCGCTTATCCCGACTTACTGCACCTATTGTGATATTAAACCAAGACGTAAAATGTTTCTTGTTGCCTACCGCCCGGCGGATTTGCTTCACCGCATATGCAGGATCATTGTCGTAAACCAGTGCTTCATACGCAGAGTTAAGCTCAACACCTATATTATTCGTCAGGGTGCGAATTTCATGCATAAATTTGTTCGTAACAATCCCGGTTGTCGCCAGTGTCTGGAGCATTTTGACTTCATTCAACAATTCCTGAATTTCTTGGTTTTTTTCTTCCATGGCATCCTGAAAAAGTTGCTGAACCTGAATCGGGTTTGCAACAGGAGCCGCTATGCTTGGATGAGCAGAATCTTCTGCTTTAGTCTCATGTGACTCACGTGCTTGTTCCTTCTCCCACCGCTTTCTTTGCTCTGCCAATCGTTCTAATTCTTCCAACTCAGCTTGTATTCGACTTTGTTCTTTATAGTACTGATCCAGCTTCCGGCCAACATATTGACGGTCCCGCTCAAATTCGTCAATAACAGCCAACAGGATTTCCTTCAACTGTACCAAGCCAGGTCCATCCTGTAATCCATTGCGGTTGGCATCATCTTCCAAATTTGAGTTGTATCTGGAAATGCTTACAACCCCCATAATTTGTTCCGAACCAACACGCCACCGTCCAGAACCGTGCGAGATAGCAGCTGGCTGCTTGTTCCTTCTGGAAGAAAGCTCCAGCCAATCAAAATCACTGCTTCCATATTCACCATAGGGTCTTACACGAAAATAATCACGATAGATTTTAATTCCGCCGAACTCTTTTGTGAAATTTTTGCGTTCAGTAAAATCCTTATAATAGTATTTTTTTCGCTCTTTTTCCGGTGCTATAACTTTATTAAAGTATAGCGTCCCCTTAAAGCTGCCAATTAAGTTTTTTCCTTCAGGCTGCGAAACCAATTGCCTTAGCGGAAGGTTAATCTGAATTGCTTGACCTAAAAAATACATCTTATCTTTCTCAGAAAAACCTGCCGCTGTTAAATCCAATTTTCCGATCACATCAAATTCATTTCTGATCAGTTCAATTTTCACTTCACTTTTACTTTCACTATCACTATCACTTTCACTTTCACTATCACTCTCACTATCACTCTCACTATCACTTTCACTTTCACTATCACTATCACTATCACTATCACTTTCACTATCACTATCACTATCACTATCATGATACAGTGAACCATCTGTCACCTGGAAAATTATTTTATAGTCGAACTGTTCAATACTGCTACTGTGAATTTTTGCGGCTTCAGCAGAGGTTTTTTCATTAAAAAAGTAAATTTCAAAATTTTCTACTGCAGCAGGGGGGAGTAGATTCTCCAAATGCCGGCGCACTTTGTTCTGCATAGCTTCCGACCAATCATCGTGCAGACCCGTCAGTTTGAATACAGTTCCTGTTCCCTGAAGCCTGACCTCCGGCTGTCTGAGCTGCTCTGCCACCTGAAGGTTGGTCCACTTGTCAATTTCGGCAAATGACAATAGAGTATCGTCTGTATCATATAAACGTGCCTTCACTTCCGTTATACTTTTACTGCCAGAAAAATCGTTCCAGCAAACATCCCACACTAGCGCTTTATCCTTTGTGGATGTCCACATTTCACAGTAGTCAGATATTCTGTCTAGTGCAAATCGGCCAATTCCCTTTGCCCCTGTCTTGACGCGACCGCTTGCGCTCACAAACGAATTCTTTTTGGAGGAACTTCCAACTCTCATCCAATGGTGGCAAATGATATCTTCCGTCATACCTTCCCCATTGTCTATAATTAAAAGGGAATGTGTCTGACTATCATAATAAAAACATACGATTGAGGCATCAGCGTCATAAGCATTCTTCGCAAGTTCAAGAATCGCTCCCTCGATTTTAGAAACATTTTCACGGCCAATCAGTCGAGCCGTGTAGGCATCTACATCAAATCCAATTTCACGCTTATTATGCAGCAAGATTACCTTCGCCTCCTTCTGTATTGTCAAACTGCTTTTTATTATATAGTAAAATTGGCCTTCATGCAATCATTAATCTTAAAGCTAATGTTCTGTTTCGATCCCAATTTCAACTGGTTGCAATTTGTCACCAGTTGACTATATTTATTTTTGGATTTTGTCCCTATTATAACTCACTCATACAACTTGCCTTGCCCTAAACAATCCCCACAAAAAACCTGCCCACAAACCGCAACCAACTGAAATGCACACTATTTTGTATATATTTTTCTGAAAAAGTGCGGATTCAGGTCAATTTCCTGAACCCGCACTCTGATTTTCAGTGTGTCAACTAATTTTCACCCACCGCCTGCTTCAGCATGTTCTCCGCCAAAATGCCGTAACCTCTGGTGGGGTCGTTGACCAAAACGTGGGTCACAGCCCCCACCAGCCGCCCGTTCTGGAGGATGGGCGAGCCGCTCATCCCCTGCACGATGCCTCCGGTGGCAGCCAGAAGGTCAGGGTCTGTCACCTCCACCATCATGCTGCGGGTGCCGTCCCCCTCCGGGTACAGGTGGGTGATGCGGACGGCAAACTCCTCCACCTCATCCCCCCGGATGTTGGACAAAATTGTGGCCGGACCGGTCTCCACCTGGCCCCGGGCGGCCACCTCCACCGGCTCCACCGCACCGCCCACCGTCTCTCTGGGCATCCGCCCGAAAATCCCCAGGTTGGTGTTGGCGTACAGGGTGCCCAGGTCCCGGGTCAGGTCAAACTGACCGTGGAGCTCGCCGGGCGCTCCGCTGGCCCCCTTCTTCACCTCCGACACACTGGCCGGCATAATGCTGCCCGACTCCAGGGGCATGAGCATGGCGGTGTCCACGTCGTTGATGCCATGCCCCAGCGCGCCAAAGATGCCGCTGGACGGGTCGTAAAAGGTCATGGTGCCGATGCCGGCCATGGAGTCCCGGAGCCACACCCCCAGCTGGTAGACCCCCTGGCTGTTCTCCACCGCCGCCGCTGTCAGCTGGAGCTGCCGCTGGCCCCGGACGGCCTGGATGGTGAGGGGCTCGTCCTCACACTCCTTCACCAGGGCCTGGACCTCCTCAATGGTGTCCACCTCGCCGCCGTTGATGTGGGTAATCACGTCGCCCGCCTTCAGGCCGCAGTCCCGGCCGGGATAGGACGCGCCCTCCCCCGTCTCCACCGGGGACAGGCCCACCACCAGAACGCCGTCGGAGAAGAGCTTGATGCCCACCGCCTTGCCCAGCGGAATAACGGTACGGCCCACCACCGCCGGAGCGGTGGAGACCGTCTCCTGCCTGGGAGACGCCAGCACCGCCGGGGCCGCTGCCGCTGCCGCTGTCCGCCCTCTGTCCCCCGCCAGCGACAGAGACAGGCAGACCACCACGCCCAAGGCAATGAGCCCGAACACCCCCGGACCTTTTTTCTTGTCTTGTTCCAAAATTCCACCCCCTTGCCATAAAAAAACAAAAAGCGGACGGACCGTGATCCGTCCGCCCTCTCATTATGGCCGGAGTTTTTACAATTCAACCGTGGGGAGATATTACAGCTTTTCCTCCCACTCCCCCTGACGAAAACCGGTGAGCACAAAGCCGTCCCCCACCAGAATGGGCCGCTTGACCAGCATCCCGTCGGTGGCCAGCAGCGCCAGCTGCTCCTCGTCGCTCATCCCGGGCAGCCTGTCCTTCAGGCCCAGCTCCCGGTATTGCATGCCAGAGGTGTTAAAAAATTTTTTCAGCGGCATCCCGCTGGCCTGCCACCAGGTCCGCAGCTCGTCGGCGGTGGGATTTTCCTCCTTGATGTGCCGCTGGGCATAGTCCGCGCCGCGCTCATCCAGGAATTTTTTGGCCTTCTGGCAGGTGGTGCATTTGGGGTACCATAAAAACAGCATGGTTCCACACTCCTTTACGTTTTGCCTATCGTACCACATTTTGGCAAAACACGCAAGCTATCCCCCAAACTCCTCCGCCAGCATCTTCAGCTCCCCCAGGGTGGACACGGTGATGGTGCTCTCCAGCAGCCGCAGCTGGGCCTTGGCGGGCATCTGGTCCCAGTAGGACAGCAGGGCGGCGTCGTGTCCTACCACGTCCTGGGGCAGGCGGTAATACTGTTCAAATTGTTCCATCAGTGTCTCCCTCCCGGTCACAGTTTATCCGGGAGAGACAGGTTCCATGCACCCAACAAAGAAGGAGACCGCCGTGAAAGCGGTCTCCCCTCTGTCTGAAATGCCAATCAGTCCTGTTTGTCTTTTCGCAGACCGCCCTCCGGCGGCCACGCCGGTCCTTTATCCCTCTTTACTGCCGCTCCATTTCCAGGGGGAACATATCAAAGCCTACGTCCATATCGCTGTCCAGGGTCATTTTGGAGTCCTTAATCTCAAAATCGAACTCTGTTTCACCGCCGTCTTCGTCCTCCAAAACCAGCTTGCCGTCCTTAGCTTCGTATGTGCCCTTCGTCTTCATATCCTCAAACTGGGACATGAGCGTATCCACATCCATCATGCTGTTCACATACTCATCATAGCTGGTACCAGCCAGCATCTGGAAATAGTCGTCCACAGACAAATCCATGCCCTGATCGGAAATCAGCTTTTCGATGTACTCCCGCATGCCGCTCTTCATGCTATCCACCACGTTGCCCATTGTGCTCTTGGCCTTCTCCTCATCAATGCTCATGGTGTACTTACCGTCTTTATCCAGGGAGAGATTGAGTATCAGGGTAACGTCGCTGATCTTGATGTATTCTGTGATGCTCTCGTCACCGACTGAGCTCTCCAGCATGGTGGTCATGGCGTCTGTAAGGTCCATCTCGCCCTTCCAGTCCCCAGCAATCTCATTCTTTGCGCCGCAGCCGGCAAAAGCCAGCAGCATGGCACATACCAGGCTCAGGCAAAGCAGGCCGGAAAGGCCTTTTTTCACATTATTACTTTTCATACCTATCAAAACTCCTTTTTCGTTTCTTCAATCCATTTATGCGGGCCGGCTTATACAATGGACTGATTCCGATCATTATACCACAGGCGCCTTTTCCCTGTCAATAAACACCATGGGGAGACGCTTCTTACAAAGCTCTCCCCACAGGTTGTATTCACTTGATTGCTTTAGTCCTTGTTCTCTTCCTCAACAGTCTCCGCCGCGTCAGCCACGGTCTCAGCTGTCTCCTCCACCGTCTCGGCGACGGTCTCGATCACATCCTCCACCTCGGGCTCAGGGTCGCCGGGCTGCTTCAGCTCCGCGATGCGGTCGTTGTTGGACTCGATGGCCGCCTTAGAGGCGGTAATCTTCTCGCACGCAGCGGCGAAGGCCCCGTCGGGAGAAGCGCCCTGCTCGGCGTAGTAGAGCTTGCCAATTTCGATGTAGGCCTTCTTGATGGCGTCCTCCTCGGCCATATTGGACATCTTCAGCTTGGCAATCTCGGCCAGCCGCTTGGATTGAGCAACGCCGGCCTGGGCCAGATCAGTGGCTTTGTCCTTCAAAGTATCAAAAGTATCCTTAAAATCCATTACACTGCCTCCTTACAAATTACGGTTTCCCGCTTGATGTCTCTATTCTATCCGATTTCACCCCGGGACGCAAGAGCCTTTATCATTATTTAATGATTTTTTCATCCGGTATATAGAGGGCTTTCATCGTTCTGACAGAAATCAATACCGTCCAAAGTCACCGGACCGGCCCTGGGTCACATCGGAACCAAACTGGTAGTCCTTGCCGGGGAGGATGGCGTTCAGGGCGATGCCGGCGATGGCAGCAATGGCCAGGGAGGTGAGGGTGATGTCGGTGCCCCCCACATGGAAGGTAAGACCGGAAAACTCGTTGTTAAAGCCCCAGATTTTAAAGCCCAGGCCGCACACCATGATAACGGCGGCAATAATCAGGTTCCGGGAGTTGGTAAAGTCCACCCGGTTCTCCACCACGTTGCGCACGCCGATGGCGGAGATCATGCCGT
>CANSXE010000019.1 GCA_947650875.1 uncultured Bacillota bacterium
GCTGGGGCTTGTCGGCCACCAGGGACTCGGTGGTCAGCAGGACGGAGGCGATGGAAGCGGCGTTCTCCAGGGCGGAGCGGGTCACCTTGGTGGGGTCCACGATGCCGGCGGGGATCATGTCGCAGTACTCCTCCTTGTAGGCGTCGAAGCCGTAGCCGGTCTTGCCGGACTCCTGAATCTTAGCCAGCACCACAGCGCCGTCGATGCCGGCGTTGGCGGCGATCTGCTTCACGGGAGCGGTGAGGGCCCGGGCGATGATCTGCACGCCAGTCTTCTCGTCGCCCTCGGTCTCAGAGAGCAGCTTCTCCACGGCGGGGATGGCGTTGAGGTAGGCGGTGCCGCCGCCGGCCACGATGCCCTCCTCCACAGCGGCGCGGGTGGCGTTCAGGGCGTCCTCGATGCGCAGCTTCTTCTCCTTCATCTCCACCTCGGTGGCGGCGCCCACCTTGATGACGGCCACGCCGCCGGCCAGCTTGGCCAGCCGCTCCTGGAGCTTCTCCTTGTCGTAATCGGAGGTAGTAACCTCGATCTGGCTCTTGATCTGGCCGATACGGGCCTTAATCTCCTCGGTGGAACCGGCGCCGTTGACAATGGTGGTGTTCTCCTTGGTGACCTTCACCTGACGGGCGGAGCCCAGCATATTCATCTGAGCCTCCTTCAGCTCCAGGCCCACGTCGGCGGAGATCACCGCGCCGCCGGTGAGGATGGCGATGTCCTGGAGCATCTCCTTGCGGCGGTCGCCGAAGCCGGGGGCCTTTACGCACACCACGTTCAAAGTGCCGCGGAGACGGTTGACAATCAGGGTGGACAGGGCGTCGCCCTCCACATCCTCAGCGATAATCAGCAGCTTCTTGCCGGACTGGACCACCTGCTCCAGAATGGGCAGCAGCTCCTGGATGTTGGAGATCTTCTTGTCGGTGATGAGGATGAGGGCGTCGTCCAGCTCGGCCACCATCTTCTCGGTGTCGGTGACCATATAGGGGGTGATATAGCCCCGGTCGAACTCCATGCCC
The DNA here is from genome assembly GCA_947650875.1 of uncultured Bacillota bacterium. GTDB lineage: Bacteria > Bacillota > Clostridia > Oscillospirales > Oscillospiraceae > Lawsonibacter. Next base: position 1,014 of record CANSXE010000019.1, read on the forward strand.
TCCACGACCTCAGAGGAGGTCTCGGCGGTCTTGGACTCCTCAATGGTGATGACGCCGTCGTGGCCCACCTTCTCCATGGCCTCAGCGATGAGCTTGCCGATGGTCTCGTCGCCGGAGGAGACGGTGCCTACCCGGGCGATGTCGTCGGAGCCGTTGACCTTCTGGCTGTTGGCCTTCATGGCCTCGATGGCGGCGGCGGCGGCCTTGGCGATGCCCTTCTTCATGACCATGGGGTTGGCCCCGGCGGCCAGGTTCTTCAGGCCCTCCCGGATAATGGCCTGGGCCAGCAGGGTGGCGGTGGTGGTGCCGTCGCCGGCCACGTCGTTGGTCTTGGTGGAGACCTCCTTCACCAGCTGGGCGCCCATGTTCTCAAAGGGGTCCTCCAGCTCGATCTCCTTGGCGATGGTCACGCCGTCGTTGGTGATGAGGGGAGCGCCGAACTTCTTGTCCAGCACCACGTTCCGGCCCTTGGGGCCCAGGGTGATCTTCACGGTGTCGGCCAGCTGGTTGACGCCCTTCTCCAGCGCCTTGCGGGCCTCCTCGCCGTAGCAAATAATTTTAGCCATAACGCATTACCTCCAATATAATTCAGATCAATTGTTTACTCCACAACAGCCAGAATGTCGTTCTGGCGGACGATTGTGACTTCCTCGCCGTCCAGCTTGACCTGGGTGCCGGAATACTTGCTGGTGATGACCTTGTCGCCCACCTTCACGGTCATGACGACCTCTTTGCCGTCCACCGTGCCGCCGGGGCCGACGGCGATCACCTCGGCCACCTCGGGCTTCTCCTTGGCGGCGCCGGTGAGGATGATGCCGCCCTTGGTGGTCTCCTCCGCCTCCACCAGTTTCACAATGACGCGGTCAGCCAGGGGTTTGAGTTTCATAATGGGTTCCTCCTTATATGACTTAATTTTTTGGATCAACAATCTTTCGCTTAGCACTTAATTCTTTTGAGTGCTAAGTACAGTTAAGATAATAACCGCTTTGGGCAAAAAAATCAACCCCCAATTTTAAAAAAACGGGGGTTGATTTGAAAGGATTTACATTTCGTTCACAAACAAAAGGTCGGAGTGCTAAGGCTGCATCTGCTCGAGGTCCTTTAAGGTCTTTCCATTGTATTTCCATTTAATCGGCCCTGCCGCACTCCCGCCACAGATAATGACGGCGGCCCTGCTGGGGCTATCGCAGGGAATATCTCGCACAACGATAAGTTCTCCCTCCTGTTCCCCGGCTGTAATTGCTCCATCCTCCTCCAGTGACATGCGATACCGTTTGATATTCTGACTGGCCGATGTACGAAATTCCTTTGCCGCCGTGGACCCGGCCAGCAAAACATATTTTCCATCGCGAATCGCCATCCGCCCAAGGTGGCCCTTAACCCTGTATTCATATATGATCTCATCATCCTTCGGCGGCCTGGAGCGATAGGACAAGGGATCAAAGAAGGGAAGATTCAGTACCCGGACTAAGAGCTGGATTGCGTCCAAAAACTGCTGTACTTCCGCTTCATCCACCTCCGATATCGTGGGCACAGATGAAGCGTTGACATTGTCCAGATTCACGCGTTTTGTCTCTTTTGCCAAATCAATCAATTTTGATTCCAGATATTTAATCTGTGTTTTGCTTAGATAGTCATCTTTTGAAGTGAAGACAAATGCTTCCGTCCAAAAATCCTTTTTTACTCCATGACTTTTTAGCCGCTCAGATACAGGGTCACCCTCCCCAATGTACAGCATGGGACTCTCACTCGAATCAATTTCGCTGCCATACAGCATATAAACACCAGGGCGTCCCGCTTCATCCCGCGCCAAAAACTCCTTTAAAAAGGGGCGGGGAAATACAGTTGCTTTTATGGTCATATTGGAAATCTCAAGCGTTTTCAGTCCGTCTGTTTGATCATTCACTAAAAACGTACGAATCAAGCGTCCCATTTTATCCTCCTGTTCATCTCTGTTGTGCCAACACCGGCATACGAATCCGTTCTAACATCCACCTGATATCCCGCCCCGGCGGGGTAAAAGAAGTTCACCTTCTTCTCTGACAGCCGGACGGTAACGGCGGTGTCCCGCATGACCTCCCCGTCCACCACCACGGTGATGGGCTCTTTCGCCGAGAAGAAGACCTCCTGCCCGTGATAGCTCAGAATCAACTCCGGGTACTGCCGGTACAGCCCCTTGGCGTACTTCCCCACCAGCCGCAGGAAGGTGAGCAGGCTCACCTTTTTCACCAACAGCATATCCAGCACGCCGTCGTCGGGCATAGCCTCCCCCACGGGCATAAAGCCCCCGCCATAGTGCCGCCCGTTGCACACGCACAGCAGAGAGGCGGGCTGGTCCTCCCATTGGATATCTCCCATATGTACCGTCATGGTCCTGGCGATGCCCTTGAAGAAGATGTTCTCCAGCAGGGCCAATATGTATGCCCCGATGCCCGAGACGAACCGCCAGTCCTTGTACCGGTGGACATCGGCGGCGATGCGGGCGTCCACCCCGGCACATACCACGTCGATGCCCAGCCGGCCGTTGCAGTCAATCAGATCAAAAGGGGTCTGTGGCCCGGCGGCCAGGGCTTCCAAGTCGTAGAACAGGCTCCGATAGCCGGGACCGAAGATTTTTAAAAAGTCGTTTCCTGTCCCCTTTGGAACATTGGTAACGGCCGCGTTGGCATAGCCTGCCGCACCGTTGACCACCTCGTTAAGGGTGCCGTCTCCGCCGCAGGCGTAGATACGCACCGGCTCTCCAGTCCGGACCGCTTCCTCCGTAAACCGCCGGGCGTCCCCCTCCTGTTCGGTGTAAACCACCTCATGAGGGAAAGATAACTCCTTTAAAAGGGTCTCCAGCTGAGCCGTGGTCCCCTTTTTCCCGGCGGCGGGGTTGATGATGAATAAATGGCGCATGGGCAGTCCCTCTCTCCCTTGGACTGTTTCGCTCACAAATACATAAACAGGTCACATTTCAGCATCCCATTGTACAGCTTGCGCTTCTTGTCCGCCTTTTTGCCAAAGGTGCGCTCAAACTCGGTGTGGGAGGAGAGCAGATAGAGCTTCCACCCCTCTGGGAGCTTGTCCCATGCCTTTCCGAAGAAACGGTACAGCTCCTCCGCCTCCTTACGCTCCATCACCCGCTCGCCGTAGGGGGGATTGGTGACCACCCGGCCGTACAGCCCGCCCCAGTGGAAGCGGGTGGCGTCGTCCACGTCGAAGCGGACGATGTCGTCCACCTCGGCCAATTCGGCGTTGTGCCAGGCCAGGTCCACGGCAGACCGGTCGATGTCCCCGCCCCAGATTTCATAGCTTCCGTCAAATTCCTTATCCATGGCTTCGCCGGCGGCGTCCAGCCAAAGCTGCTTGTCCAGCCAGCTCCACCTCTGCGCAGAGAAAGACCGGTTCAGGCCCGGGGCCCGGTTTCTGGCGATGAGGGCCGCTTCGATGGGGATAGTCCCTGAGCCGCAGAAGGGGTCGCACAGGGGGTCCCGGCCCTTATACCGGGACAGGAGCACCAGCCCGGCGGCCAGGGTCTCCCGCAGGGGTGCGGCCACCCCCTGAGCCCGGTAGCCCCGCTTGTGAAGGCCGGGGCCGGAGGTATCCAGCATCAGCGTGGCCATGTCTCCCATAATGGCAAACTGCACCTGATGCAGCGCGCCCGTCTCGGGGAGGGTCTGCAAGCCGTACTTGCTCCCCAGGCGGGCGGCAATGGCCTTTTTCACTATGGACTGGCAGGCGGGCACCGCATGGAGGGCAGAGTTGAGACAGTGGCCTTTTACGGGGAATTGGCCGTTTTTCGGGATAAACCGCTCCCAGGGCAGGGCACGGGTCCCCTCAAAGAGGGCGTCGAAGTCCCGGGCGGGAAAGGTCGCCAGGGTGAGGAGCACACGCTCCCCGGTGCGTATGTTCAGGTTGAGCCGGGGCAGGTCGGCCGCCGACCCGGTACACAGCACCCGGCCGTTTTCCGCCTTCACCTGGAGCAGGTTCAGCCGCCGGACCTCGTCGGCGCACACCCCCTCCAGACCGAAGAGGGTGGGAATGGTAAATTGCAGTTCTGACATATGATTCGCTCTCTCCTGTTTGCAGGAACGCATCATGATGCGTCCGTTTATTTGTTACCGCAGCCGTGCCGGACGCTTCATGAAGCGTCCCTACATGCCGCCCGTCTTTATCACGGCTGCAATTCGGTCAGTCCCGCCTCTCTCAGGTGATCCTGGGGGGTCTTGCCGGCAAAATCGGGCTGGGTCAGGGAGATGCCCATGGCGAGCAGCTCCCCCGCCCGCTTCGCCGCCCGGCGGGCGTCGGCCTGGAAGTGCCTGTCCCCGCTGTAGTGCCGGTAGATCAGGGCACAGCAGGACAGCAGGTTCCGGCCCATCTCGTCCCGGCTGTCCAGCCCCTTCTTCAGCCCCTTGAGGAAGGCGGTCATCGCCTTCTTGCTGGCGTAGGGCTTGGCGGTGGGGTCGGAAAAGTCCTGCATCAGGAAGTCATACTCCACCGTGTCCAGATAGAAGGGCGGAATCTCAGGCAGGCGGTCGGGATACCTCTCCTGAACAGCGGCCAGGGTCTGGGAGAAGTCCCTCCAGCAGGACATCCAGGGGACGGTGTCCCCCTTCCCCTGATGCCAGTTCAGCCAGCCCTCCAGCGGGGCCCGCTTACAGGCCTGGAGGATACTGGTCCGGGGGGTAAAAATGTCGTAGCCGCCCCGGACCAGAATGCTGTCCATCCGGTCATCCATGCTGGGGGTGACGTCATGAAACTCCACCCCGGGACAGCTCATCAGGTACCCGGCCATCTCATAATTTTTATCCTGCACCGCGTAGCGCAGGGCGGTGAAGCCGTAGCAGTCCCGCTGGTTGATATTGCAGCCCAGCTCCACCAGCTTCTGGGCAAACTCGTTCTCAAACCGGAGCAGGTACTCCAGGGAAAAATCCCGGCACCGGCGGAAAAAGGCCTTCATCAACTCGTTCCGACCCTCCTGGGCGTAGAGACCGCCCTCCTGGGCGTTCCAGAACTCCACCGTGGGCCGGACCCGGCCGATGGTCAGCTCCATCAGGGCCGTCCGGCCGTACTCCTCCACCCCGTTCAGCCCGCCGCGGCTGTTGAGAAACTCCACCAGGGCGTCAAAGTCCACCTTCAGCAGAACGTCAGACAGCTCTATCCCGGAAAAATTGATCCCTTTTTTAATTGGCGATAAGCTCATAGCAGGTTCTCCTGTCTTTTGAACTGCGGGCGGCCACAGGACGCCTTTTATCTAATCTCCATAGGCGGATAAAACTCCACTGCGGCCACCCGCTCCAGCCCCACCTGCCTGGCCCGGAGGGCGTACTCCGCCACGTCGCCGGTGGTGTAGATGGTCAGCGCACCGGGGCCGGTCCGGGGATTATTCAGCCCCTCCCGGTCCAAACAGGCTTTCAGCGACCGGGCCATCTCCACCGCCGGGTCGATCAGGGGCAGGCCGGGGTAGAGTCTCTGGATGCTGTCCGCCACCAGGGGGTAGTGGGTGCAGCCCAGCACACAGCAGTCCACCTTGTCCTCCAACACCATGTGGTCCAGCTCCTGGCGGAGGTTCTCCTCCACCTGGGCCATGCCGGCCGGGTCCCCCAGGCTGTGCTCCACCAGCCGGGCCAAATCGGGACAGCCGCAGCTGAGCACCACGACCTTCCGGGGGCTCAAGGCCTGGATTTTCCGGGGATAAACCCGGGAATTGTGGGTAAAGACGGTGGAGATAACCCCCACCTGAGCCACTTCCAGCCGGGCGGCGGCGGCGGCTCCCGCCTGGACGGCGCCGAACACGGGGCAGGAGACAGTGTCTCCGCACCGGTCCAGTACACAGGAGATGGTGTTGCAGGCCACCAGCAGTGCCTTTACCTTCCGTTCCTCCATAAACCCGAACATATACCGGGCCATGGCGGCAATGGTCTCCTCCGAGTGGTTGCCATAGGGGATGTGCGCACCGTCGCCGAAGTAGAGGATATCCTCCTCTGGCAGCAGCTTCTGCACCTGTTTTACCACGCTGAAGCCCCCAATGCCGGAGTCCAGAACGCCAATGGGGGCGGTTGTATGTGACATAAAGTTCCTCCTTGGGGATAAAATGCGGTCCGTGGTGCAGGGCGGAGCCCTGCATCACATAAAGCTATGCGCCGGGCCTTCCGCTTAGGACACCCGCGTTACCCCTCCGGTAACGGTATCCAGCTGATAGGCCCCTGTGTCGGTGGTCACCCGCCACACCGGGGTAAGGATCGCGGGACCGGACAGAGAGACCGAAACCGAATACCCCGGCTCGATGGCGTCAATCCGGTTGCACACGTCGCCCAGCGTCCCCACTCCGTTAAAAAAGTTAATCAGGGCTGTGGCCACGGAAATGGTCTCCCGGGCAGCATCCTCCTGGGGCTTGCCCATCATCTGCCGGCCGGAGGTAATGGCAACCAGGTCGCCGTCCTGACACACCAGCGTCATCTGTTGGGTGAACAGGGGGCTGCCCTTCCAGGTCTGCTGGAAAATGAGCCTGTCTTTCTCCTCTTTTAAAATCACACCCTCCAGGTCCATACGCTCCATCAGAGCCAGACAGCCGGCGGACCGGTCCTGCCCCAGGGAAAGTGCCCCCTTTTCCAGCTGGGCGGAGACGGTACCGTCGCTGTGAAACTGAACGGAGCCCTTTTCATTGAAATAACGGTACACCTCGCCTCCCCGGGCCTGGACAGACACCGGACCATCCAGCAGGATGGAAGCCGCCCGCTCCTCGCCGGCCAGGTCCCGCTCTACAATCTGAGGGCGCAGGTCCATGGACTGGGGGATTACACTCTCATCCGTCTCGATGCCCCGGCTCCGGAGAAACTGAATGGAGTCCTCCCGGGCCTGACTGAGCAGGCGGCTGCCCTGGATGGCCCGGCCGCCCACCAGGATCAGCAGGGCCAGGTTGGTTGCCGCCAGAATGACCAGGATGATATTTTTCATCTTGCTCCAAGGCACGGCTCAGCCCTCCCTCCGGCGGTTATCCTTGGCCGACCAGCCGGCGGTCAGGGTGTCGCCGCCGCTGTCGATATATGTGAGCAGCAGTTCTTCCCCGGTCAGGTTCTGGGCCGACAGGGCGGCCGCCCCCTGCCTGGGGGGCAGAACCAGCGAGGTGGTCCCGCTATTGACATAGCTGCGCAGATACAGCGAAAACTGTACCACCTCTTCGCCTTCTACCACAAAGCGGGCGGCACGCCCCCCCTCGGTCAGCACAGGGATGCCGTCCAGGCTGTAGCCAAAGTCGATTTCCCATTCCCCCTCAGCGCCCCGGACGGATATGAGGTAGAGTCTGGCCTCGCCGCACCGGGCCGCCATGGCGGACAGCGCAATCTGCCGGCAGGTCTCTACGGCGCTGAACAGCTCGTCTGCGTTCCCCTGCCGCCGAACGGGAAACAGACCGTCTCCTTTGCGGCCCTCATACTGATACTGGGCGGTCCCCCGGTCAGACAGCCGCACGCTGTCGTCCCCGCTGCGGGCCACCTGTTCATCGGTGGAGTAAAAGCTGGTGGAGTTGAGGGAAAAGCCCAGGTCCTGAACCAGGGCCTGCAAGGTCTCCTGCCCGGCGCTCATGGGGTTGGAAGCGGCGTACACCGCCGGGGCGGGGGCGTCGGGAAGCAGGAGGGTGTCCGGGTCCAGCGCCTGATACAGCTCCGATTCAAAGGCATAAAAGGCCCCGTTGTCCGTCAGCTTGGACAGGGCCTCTGCCAGGGCAAACGGATCGGCTACCTCCGACCGGCAGTGATAGCAGCTGCCCGTCTCCTCGTCCCGGTAATACAGGTCCACGCCGTCCTCCCACACGGTAAGCGCCAGACGGCGGACATGGGCCGTGAGACGGGTATCCCCTCCAGACAGCCAGCCCACCAGCACAGGCAGGGGGATCTCCCCCTGGAAGTCCATATATACCCCCAGCGTACCGGTCAAAGCGTTCTCCCACTGGCTTCGGCTCACCGGCTCGGGTTCTCCGGCACTGGACAGGGCTTCCACCAAGGGGCCGGCCACCTGCTGAAACAATTCCTGACAGGCGGCCTGGTCATACAGCAGGCCGCAGCGAATCCCCTCAGTCCCCTCGGGCAGACTGAGCTCTCCCGGCAGATTGGCGCCTGCCGGCAGGTTGGCCACCATGGCCATGGGCAGAGCGCCCATTCCCTGATTCACGTCTTGGGACTGACCGGGTACGGCCTGTCCCCGTTCCTCCCGGAGCAGCCCCCACATGGGGGCGGCCAGAGGTGTTTGGGCGGCCAGCCACAGGGCGGAAATGGTGAGCAGGACGATGAGCACGTCCTTAATCAGCTCAATTCCGCGGTATCCTTTCCTATGCTCCATGGCCCGGTCCCTCAATATTCAGCTCCAGCCGGACAGCCAGACCGGGCCCTGTCTTATTCATCAGCGTAATGCGCCCCTGGTGGCGCTCCATAATCTCCTTGGCGATGGACAGGCCCAGGCCGGTCCCCCCCGATTGGCGGGAGCGGGCCTTGTCCACACGGTAAAACCGCTCGAAGATGCGGGGACGGTCCTCCTCGGGAATGCCGATGCCGTCGTCATTTACAATCATCCACACCCGGTCCCGTTTCCGGCCGGCGAAGATGTCGATATGGCCCCCGTCGGGGGTGTATTTGATGGAGTTGGACACAACATTCATCATCACCTGGAGCACCCGTTCCCGGTCGGCCAGAATCTCGGGCAGGTCGGGCTCCAGCTCCAGGGTAAGGGTGTGGTCGTGCTTTTGGGCCTCCATATACACGGCGTTGTAGATATCCTGCACTGCTTCGCCAAAGGGGAACCGGGACAGCTTCAGCGTGTCCCGCTCCGAATCGAACCGGGACAGGGTGAGCAGGTCCTGGACGATATGGGTCATACGGTCGCTCTCGTTGAGGATGACGCCCAGGAATCTTTTCTCCATATCCGGGGGCATCTCTCCGGTATTGTCAATGAGGGTCTCTGCGTAGGACCGGATATTGGTCAGGGGGGTGCGCAGCTCGTGAGAGACGTTAGCCACAAATTCCCGGCGCAGCTCCTCGTTTTTCCGCTGTTCGGTAACGTCATGAAGCACCACCAGAACGCCGCCCCCCGCCCGTCCCCGGTCAAAGGGGGCCATGAGCAGCTGGAGAAAGCTGTCCCGCACCTGCATCTCTCCCTCCAGATGGTCGGGGGCATCCAGTACCTGCGCCAGGGGCGCAATGGGACCGAAGAGCTCCCGATAGGTGGTCTCCGCGCCCAGGCGGCGGCGGAGCATCCGTCCGGCGGCAGGATTGGAGTGGATCAGCAGCCCCTCCCGGGAGAAGGCGGCCACGCCGTCGGTCATATGGAGGAACAGCGTGTCCAGCTTATTGCGCTCGTTCTCCACCTGGCGCAGGGTGTCCTGGAGCTGGCCGGCCATGTCGTTAAAGGTGTCGGTCAGCACGCCGATCTCGTCCTGGGAGGGCACCTTGATCTTTTTGGAGAAGTCCCGCTCCGCCACCCGCATGGCCCCCTCAGTGAGACTCTGGATGGGGGTGACCATAGTTTTAGACAGCAGGAAGGACAGCAAAATGGAGATCACCAGACCGAAAATCAGGGCCTCAATGATGAGCACCAGCATCTGGTCGGTCAGGTCGTTGGAGGTGGCCTTGTTATCCAGAATATAGATAATATAGTCCTCCCCGCCCCGGTGGATGGGGACGGCCACGTCCATATAATCCAGAGCCAAATTGCTCTTGTCTCCCACTTCGCCGGTTTGCAGGCCGGTATTCATGGTAAAAACCAGGTTTTCTGTATATTCCAGCTGGACGGTCTCACCATCCGGGGAGACCCGGCATACGCCGCTGCCATCCAGAATGTACAGCTTGCGGTTGCGGTTGTCCACCCCCAGCTCGCCGGCATAGGCTTCCAGTACCAGGGCCATCTGAGCCGCGCCGTCCTCCTCCTCGTCGGCGGGCGTGGTCAGGTCGTGGAGGAGCAGGGGATCGCCGAACACATCGGACATTTGACTGTAAAAGTCCTCCAGGTAGAAGGCGGTCACCGAGTTAATCAGGAAGGCCCCCACCACCATCATCAGAGAGAGGATGAGCAGGACCATAATCATGACCAGCTTCATGTGCAGACTGCGCAGCATGGGGACTCACCTCACTTTTTTGCTCTATTCTCCGAAGTAGTACCCCATCCCCCGCTTGGTCTTGATGAACGCGGGAGAGGCAGGATCGTCCTCGATTTTTTCCCGCAGGCGGCGGATGGCCACGTCCACCGCCCGGACGTCCCCCACATAGCCCTCATAATTCCATACATGCTCCATCAGGGCTTCGCGGGAGAAAATCTTCCCCGGCCGGGCGGCCAGAAAACGGATCAGGTCGTATTCCCGCTGGGTCAGCTCCAGGGGCGTGCCGTCCTTAAAGATGGTGGCCCGCTCCTCATCCACCCGGACCCGCTGACCCAGTGCGGACTCGTCCGCCGTCTCCGGTACGGGTGCGGCGGAACTCATGCTTACCCGGCGGATGTTGGCCTTCACCCGGGCCATCAGCTCCCGGTTTTTGAAGGGCTTGGTGATATAGTCGTCCGCGCCCAGCTCCAGGCCCCGCACCTTGTCGTCCTCTTCCTCCCGGGCCGTAAGCATGACGATGGGTACCAGCGAGCCCGCCTGGCGGATCCTCCGGCACACCTCAAAGCCGTTCATGCCGGGCAGCATCAGGTCCAGCAGCACCAGGTCGGGATTCTGCTCCAGGGCCAGCTGCAGTCCGGCGGGACCGTCCAGGGCTTCCAGGGTGTCGTAGCCCTCTCTGGTGAGGTTGAAGGACAAAATATCCACAATGCTCTGTTCGTCCTCTACAATTAAAACGGTCTTTCCCATTCAGAGACCTCCTTTACAGTCCCAACAAAACCTTTACCTTCAACGTGGTGGACACGGTTTTGCCGTCGGTGATGGTGCCGTCCATCACCTGGCGCACCAGCTCGTCAAAAGGCATGGTAACCACGTCCAAAAACTCGTCCTCGTCCAGGTGCTGTCCCTTTCTGGTCAGTCCCCGGGCCAGGTACATGTGCAGGGCCTCGTCACAGAAGCCGGGGGAGGCCAGGGTGTAGCCCAGATAGGTCCATTCCGATGCCTCCAGGCCGGTCTCCTCGCTCAGCTCCCGCTGGGCTCCCAGCAGGCGGTCCTCCTCCGCGCCGTGGTCCAGCTTGCCCGCAGGCAGCTCCAGCAGCAGCTGCTGGATTGGGTAGCGGTATTGGTTTACCAGATAGACGGTGTTGTCCTCGTCCAGGGCCAGCACCGCCACCCCGCCGGGATGGTAAACCACCTCCCGGGCAGCCAGCGCCCCGTCGGGCAGCCGGGCCTGATCCAGCGTCACCTTGATGATTTTTCCCTCGAAAATGGTCTGACTGCTCACCATCTTTTCCTGTAAATTCATATTTTTAATCCTCCTTACGGATTTTGTGTCCAATTATAACAAGTATAACACAAATGCAACCTTCGGTAAAGACGTATGGGGAATTTTATCTGTGCCGCCCTGTTTTCAACCAAACCATGGCGCTATGCAGCGCCGGAACGGCAAGGGCCGTGAACTGTTCCACAAACCATCAAAATGAGCGCAGAAAAAGCCCTGTATCTGTTGCGGCACAAGGCTTTTGTCATGGTGGAGGCGGGGAGAGTTGAATTTACTTTTGCTTGAAAAATGCTGTAAATAGCCGTAAAAGAATCCAGTGATTGCAAGGGCTACCGGCCGAAAATAGAAAATATTGTTAATCTATGTAAATCGGCTAAAGGGAAAATACAAGGGAAAACTTTTTATTTAAGGTGTCCCATAAACCGGACAACAAATCCTAATCTAGGACACAGTTCCCCCTCCTGCGTCTCCTCAGCACCATCCGGGGCAGCTGGAGACAAATAGAGAGGGCCAGGGGAGCACCCCGGCCCTCTGCCGCAAACTTACTACCCCATAGCCGCCTACCGGATGATTTCCTTCTTCACGCACACACCCCCTCCCCATAAAGCAAACTGGCCGTTGCCCTCTTTCCGGGTGGCGCATATTTGCACTTCTCCACCCTGACCAATATCTTTTGACCTGTGACAGTATCAGCTTCTTTAATGGCCCCATACCCATGCGTCTCCAACCGCAGGGATGAATAGTATGCTATGGCCCTTCCGCCTGTGGGATGGTCTGGACGTCCATAGAGACAGGGGGCTTTATTCCGCAGCTGGTTCACCAGGATCAGGGTACAGCCGGTATAATGGAGCACTCCGGCCAGGACGGGCAGGGCTTTGGACAATACCTTTGCTTGCCGCCCCCCCAGCTCCGGCCAGTATTTGCTATTAATGGTATTCCTCATTTCCTCATTGGTTGGCAGGGCGCACACGCTGTCTATCACGATAGCGCCGAAAGCACCGGTCCGCGCCGCAGCTGTACAGGCATCCAGGGTATCCTCCAGGGTCTCCAGCCGCAACAGGTAGAGGTCTTGCCCCTTGAGTATGTACGGGGAAAGCCCGCCGTCAGCGTCCACATAGAGGGCAGGACCTGGAAACTGCTGGGCCAGGTGGAGGGCCAGGGCGGTCTTGCCGCTTCCCTCTGCGCCGAATATCTCCACGATACGGCCACAGGGAACGCCCCCGCCAATCACGGCGTCAAGCTGGGGCAGGCCTGTGGGGATCACCTCTTGCTCCGGGAGTGAAAAGCCATAGCTGACTTTGGCCTGACAGGCTCTATTGATGGAATCCAATAATTCACAGTGCAATTTGAATTTTCCTCCTTGCTTTCTGGAGGGGGCCGGGTGAGGCCCCCTCTATGTCACTAATTCTTTTTGGGAATAGGCTTCAATAAGGCTTGACCACGTTTCCCCGCCGCCCATCTTTTGTTAAATCTTTTACGGGAAATACCTGCAATCTTAGCCCATTCTGTTGCAGTTTTAAGTATGCCGCCTATCTCATATTTCGGCGTGTGGCCGATGGGCGCAAATCGCCTGTTGTGAGCTTGTTCCTTCATAGTGGCCCATCGGCAATTATCCGGGCCATAGCCCTTGTTGTTGTCAATGCGGTCAAGTGTCAGGTATTCGCGGTAGCCGTGGGAGTAGGCCCAATCTTCAAACGCTTTAAAATTGTGGAGCCATTCGGCACAGATGGTAATACCACGGCCCCCATAATTTATATAACCTGTAGCTTGTGGATTGGTACACCGCTGTTTCATACACACCCAAATTGTATATAGACGTGTCTTGCTTGGGGATCGGTTTGTATACATAAAATTCCCCCTATCAAAAAGTCGCAGTTGACCTTTTGCGGGGGGTGTAGTAAAATATTTACACCACTCCCGCAAGGGTCTGGGCTATATCGGTTCACTGTCCGTTCCGCCAAGTTCAGTCAGTGGGCCGATATTCTTATTTCTGGGCCAAAAGAAGATGTATTCCCCGCCGTATGGCCTCCGCCCGTGTAATAGCATGGGATTTGCAGTATTCATCAAGTCTCTGCGTTGTTTCATCATCGAGCCTAACTTTGAGGTCATTTGATTTTGGGTTTTCTGCTTTTGGTCGGCCTGTTCGTGGAGACACTGTATCACCTCACTTTTTGAGTTCCACAAATTTATTATACTATTTGGGTTCCGGAAAGTCAAGCGGTTTTTCATAATTCCTCCGGGGTTGTTTTGGGGCTGCTTATCTCTCTCGCTGTCCAGGCTGTGAGGTATGCGGCCCTCTCTCATGCCACGCAGAAGCGCCGGGTCGTGGTGGTGGCCTTGCTGTACTGGCCGTAGAGGTCGCCGTGGTCGGCCTTGAACCGCTTGCTGTCGAACCGGCTGCTGACCACGTTCTTCCATGTGGCTTTCCATCCGTCCCCCTGAAGGACTTCCGCCCCCTGCTCCACCATAGCCCCCCTTGATCTTGTCGGTGAGGGCTTCGGCCTCCGTCTCCAGCTCTGCGATCATGGCCCGGACGCTCATCAGGTCCCGAGCAGTGCTGTTAAGTTCGGTCATGCTCATTGTGTTACCTCCTTCATATTTTGGGGGATTGTCCCGGCGGCAGTGGGCTTCTGTCCTAATCAGGCCCTTCCCTTTCGGAAATCCCGTCCCGCTCTTATCTCTGGTGCTTTACCCTTCCGGGCCTTCTCCAGTTGGCCGGTGCTGTTCCCTGTTGACATTATGTATTATACTATATCTGCACAGATATGTCTATTGACATAGTACACATATTTGCGTAGATATATTTGTTTGATTTACCTATTTACACAGATAGACGGGCGTGGTATAATAGGACCATAATGGAGGAGGTGTCCGAATAAATCGGCGCTCCCCAGGGAGGTGAAATATATGCCAGTGTCAAAGGCACAGCAGAAAGCCGTCAATAAGTATATGGCGGCAAATTATGACAGAATAAATCTTACCATTCCAAAAGGCCAAAGGGATATTATCAAAGCCCACGCAGACAGCCAGGGCGAAAGCACCAACGCCTTTATAGGCCGGGCCATCACTGAGACAATGGAGCGGGACGCAGGAGGGGTGCAGGAGACCACGGGGCCGGGGGGGCTATCCCTGCCCCCGGAAGCCCTTAAAACGGCCCAGGAGGCCGCAGAAGCCGCAGAGGAGACGGTTCCCGTGTTTGTTGCTCGTGCTATCGAAAGCCGGGCGAAGCTGGACCAACGGAAGAAGCCTAAAGGAGGTCAATAAAATGAAGGAGGTTGACATTATGACAGAGAAGGAACAGGCCACAAATATGATCGACGTCTATACGGACTTGCTCCGCATTAAACAGGCGGCGGACAAGGAGAAAGAGGTCAACAACCAGCTCCGCAAGGCAAAGGCAAAGCTGGAGGCACTCGGGGTCGTGGTAGAGGATTTGGTCATTGAATGACAGCAAAGGGCCGGGGGATTTCCCCCGGTCCTCTTTTTATCAAAAGTTCTTGATTGCGTTCTCAGTCAGCTGCTCCCACTGGCTGGAGATGGATAAGACATAGCTGGGTGCTCCCTTGCCGTGGCTCTGGCCGGTACAAATCCGGGCTGTGTCCTCCAGGTTCTTCCATGTGTCCAGAACGCCAGCCGGGCCAGCTTCCGCAGCCCTGGCCAGCATGATAAGCCGCTTTCGCTTCTCGGGGTCCCCCTCTGTTTCCGCCAGCCCTTTTACATGCTGGGCAATCAGCCGCTGCATAGTAAAATTGCCGCTGTACCTGTTATAGAACACCTCCAGCTCATCCACCGAAAGAATCCCGCTCTGGAGGATAGTCAGTCCGTTGGGGTCCACCTCCTCGGGGTCCGCCATGTTCGTTTTTGCCAGGGTGCTTTTCAGGGCTTCCCCGATCTCCTTCATCTGCCGGTCGAAGTCCGTCCACACGCTATTGTCAATCAGGTCAAAGGCGGCGCGGGCCTTGTTCAGGTTATGCTCTGCAAGCAGTTTGTCGTCTTCATCGCACCGCCGCCTGTCCTCCTCCGCAGCCTTCAAGCGGTTATAGGCTTCTGTCCATTTGGTCCGGGCTTCTTTAAAGGCATGGTCCAGCTGGACCGCATAAATGGAATATTTACTCATAAAATTACATCTCCTTTTTTATTTTACCAGGGCACAGCTGCCGTCACTGTAAAAGGCGCAGCTTTCGCCGCAGTGGGCCATACCGGGGAAGGGGCAGGCCGTCCCGCTCCCCATGCGCCGCTCCTTGATACCGCAGCCTGTCCCCGTGTAGAGGGCGCAGGAGGTATCGCACCGGGCGTCGTACATACGGCCTTTGAGCGGGCAGGTTATATCCAGCCTTTTCGGCTTCGTGTCGGGCGGCGGGGCCCAGCTCTTTGCCTGCTCATTCACGTCATGGAGGGCGCTTTTAGGGATCGCCCCCTTTGTGGTATAAACTATGGGTTCATGCTCTATGAATTTCTGCATTATGTATCCTCCTTGTAATTTTCTGTCAGCCATTCATGGTATTGTGCCATTACCGAAAAAAGCATTGTAAACAGAGAGTTCACCAAAAATCGGTATTGTTCATCCGAAAACTTGTTGCCAATCTCATTTAGCCATTCACCTCCAAAACGGCGGGCGTCATAATCAAATTTCTTTTGATCAAAACTGTCTATAAATTTCTGAAAAGGTTTCATACCGTGCTTATCCTCTCACAAGGTCCACACCCATACGCCGCTGCTCGCTCTGGTTATATGGGTAAATCAAACGGGCGAACTTCTGCCCGTCAATCGACAATTCGACAACCCCAGGGCCGCCCCCTCTGTTCTGATTCAAAAGCCCGCTTTCGTGAAGTGTCTCCATAAATCCCTGCTTAATGGTAGCCAGGGGGGCTTCCACGTTGGTGCCGCTGCGCTGGTCGCCCAGCACGGCTAAAAACTCGCTGTTGGGAGAGATCACCGCCCCTTGTGCCAGGTGGGGGAGGTCGTTCAGGCTGTAAGCGGAGATTTCCCCGGCGTAAGCAGCCATGCGCGGGGAGTAAGAGCGCCCGGAGCCTCCATAATCAGTTACAGAAACAGGACTAGCAGAAGAACTAACCCCAAACAACTCTCTGAACCAATCAATCAGGGACATTACTTTATCAATCACCCATTGAATACCGTCCCCTATCGTTTTCAAGATGCTGTTTATGGCATTCCGGAAACCTTCACTTGTGGCCCACAGCGTCATAAGGGCTGTGACAACTCCCACAATGGCTGTCGCAATTAAGACAAACGGGTTTGCATTCATAACTGCATTTAAAAGCCCCTGAGCAATAGTCTGTCCCTCTGTTGCAACGGTCAGCATTTGGATAACCTTTGTAATTGAGCTCGCCACCTGATAGGCCAGCGTGGCCGCTTTCAAGGTCACAAATGCAACCGCTGCTGCCGTAACAACCGCCCCGAGATTTTCAAATAGTCCAGCTAAAAACGGAACTTTCTCCGCAAGGCTGTGACCGATTGAATCTATAGCTTGTCTGATAGCTTCAGTGAGTACAGTCAGCAGTTCTGGAAGTGCGCCCGCAAGGCCTTGAATAAGCGTTCCTGCCGCCTGAATAAGCGGGGGTAGAATTGTTTCCATCATTTCAGGCAATTTCTCAGCAATGATGGGGGCCAGTTGTGTGACCATCTCACCAATACGAGTCAGAATGATCTCAATCCGGGGGATAAGGTTTTCCATAGCTGTCTCAAAGCTGCTTGTAAATTCTCCCATCAGTTTGCCGAGGTCTGCGTTGTCGTTCCCTATTCCGGCCACAAGGTTTTGCCATGCAGAACGCATAGACGCTATACTCCCATCAATGGTGCTTGCCGTCTCCTCCGCCGTGGTGCCAGTAATTCCAAGATCAGACTGTACAACGTGAATAGCTTCAACGATATCGGAGAAAGAGGAAATATCAAAGTGGATACCAGATAATTGCTCGGCGTCCGCAAGTAGACGTTCCATCTCCTCCTTTGTACCGCCATAACCCAACTTTAAGTTGTCCAACATGGTATAATTCTGCTTCGCAAACCCCTGATAGGCATTCTGTATGCTCTCCATGCTGGTGCCCATTTTGTTGGCGTTGTCCGCCATATCAACAATGGCCTGGTCCGCAATGGTGGCCGCTTTTTCGGTGTCCCCGCCCAGGCTTTGCAGCAGACTGGCCGAGAAGCTGGTGACGGTCTCCATGTACTGGTTAGCGGACAGCCCAGCGGTCTTATAGGCGTTATTGGCATACTCCATCACTTTTTCACTGGAGGTTTTGAACAAGGTTTCCACACCGCCAACAAGCTGTTCATATTCGGCGTATGCCTCTGTGGAATCTTTTGTCAGCTTCCCGATAGCGACGCCCGCCGCTCCGGTCGCAGCTGTCATGCCGGCAAGTCCCTTTTTTGCCACGCTTCCCAGCCGCTCAAAACTGGACTGAAACTCTTTGCTGTCTACTACCGCTCCGATTCTTATGCTTCCATCTAACGCCATTTTTTCACCCCATTTTCAAATATTCTTCAATATCCCGGCACAAATCACCCTTGTGGGCCGCCATCGCCGCCACTTCCCAATGGGAGGTTGCTAATGGGTGCTTATCTGTGCTGTACTTTATCCCTTTCCCTTCCCATTGGCGTCGTGCATATGGCTGTTTGTAATGGACGCACTCCGGTGTAATGTCCACGGTTTGGTCCAAAGCCCCGCTGTCCATGGGCACATAGTCGGAACAATACGCATGGAGCCGGGTGTGAGCGTAGGTCATGACTCCATCTCCGAATATGCGCTGGAATGTTTTTTGGGCATTATTGAGCTTTATCTCTTTGATAACAAGTTTCATGTATCCTCCGATTCATATTTAAGCCCCGAAGTAAACAGGTCTGGCAAAACTCCATGCCCTTTTCCTTTAAATCTCTCTGCTTCACGATACCTGTCACTCCTCCAAAACTCAATACACTCGCCAATGGACATATATTCTTTGTGCCCGTCTTTGAAGGTTATGGTAACTTTACTGATTTTGAACTTCTCCGCTTTCGCCTGGAGTTGGGCCAGCTTCGAAAGAATAGACATTTCACACCTCCACATAATCAGCTATGAAGCGTTCTAAATCTCCCATGCTCAAATTAAGACCATCTGTCCCGTCTAGGGGGTCAGCCCGGTTAAACTCAGCCAGAAGCGCCGCTTTCTCCAGTGTATCCAGGCGTGCCAGCTTTTCCCCCAGATTGAACAGGCTCCGGCTCAGGTCGTCCACAGGGCTTTCCTGTTCCATCCGTTTTCGCTCTATGGCTTCAGCCAGCGCCGCAAGCCGGGAATCAATACTTGCCACCATCCCCACCTCCAAACACTGCATTTAGTGTGCAGATTAACCCGATATAGCCGGGGCGCTCCGTCGTAATGGATTGGATTTCACCCAATTCCCTGTCTCTGCACGTCTCAATGGCACCAACGGGGGATGTGGTGATTTCTCTGCCATCAGAAAAGGTCACCTTCACCTCACAGGGCTTGCGCTGATCTGCCAGCTGCTGGAGCGCATCCAGCCTCCGGATGATCGTTTTATTATCCATTCTCTCCCTCCATTGCGTTCTCCAGCTCTTGCAGCCGGTTCAGAATGTCCACGGTTTCGGTCAGCTTCAAGCCGTGGGACAGGATAGCACGGGCCGCAGATATGCGGGCCTGGGCGTCCTCCTCTTTGTCCTCCACGATCTCCCGCAGGGTGGACAGGGCCGGAGATATGGCTTGCTGGGCTTGCCGGGTGGCGTCCTCGACCATGTTCCCAAATGCGTCCCGGTACGCTGCCTGAAACGCTGGGTCTGCCAGATAGTCTCTAAGTGTGCGGGGGGCAATCCCCGCCGCCTTTGCCGCTGCTGCCTTGCTGGGGGACGTCAGAAGCGCCGCAAGCGCTTTTTGCTGTCTCGGTGTCATAGTGCACCTCCTCTCCGCTTTTCGCCGGTTTCTGCCGCCTGGAAGATGGTCAGCCAATCTGACAGCTTCATACAGACCATCCAGGGGGAGCGGGACCGGCGGAAGAATACGGCGGGGGCTCCGCCCTGGAATCTCTGGGCATCAGCTTCAGCCTGGGCCATCCACTTCCATATTTCGGTGGTCTCCCGTCGCTTGCACTCAATATGCACGCCGGGGAGGCCGGTCAGGTCCGGTACTTCACCGAAAGAGAGGGACCCACCTCTCTCCACGGGGTAGCCGTGTTCCCGCAGGATTGCCGCAAGCTCCCGCTCCCCGGCGGCTCCTTTACGTGCGCTTTTAGCACCCATATCAGCTACCCCCCAATATCAACTGCAATCGTAGTCAATGCACAACTGCCACTGATTTTCTCTCCCTTATGGTTGTAACGGTCAACCCACCACTCGCACCCGTTGCCTAAACACTCAATATGGGCCTCCCTTCCCACGCTCAACAGTGGGCAGATGGTATCACCTCCGGGCAGAAACATCATCCCAACATTCCCGCCGCCAAAATCAAGAATCTTTGCGCCCAGCTCCTGAGCCGTGGTCAGGTAGCAGCCACCCTCGGGCTGATCTGTGTACCGATCTGGACAATCTCGCTCACAGGGCTTTTTGTCAAGGGGACAAATCAATCGTTTCACGTTGCGCTCCTTTCCCATCCATACCGCTTTGCAGGTGATCCGCCCATCTGGAACAGCCTCCGGGACGGCTCGTTAAACTCCAGTTTTACTTTGCCTCTGGCCCCAAACTCCCGGTTTTTGAGAATGGTCAGCAGGGAAGAATACCCTAACTCTTGCACTTTTTCTTCTGGGGCTCGTTCGACCTTGAAAACGTTGTCGGCCCGGTTAGTAATATCGCCGCTGCCTCCCACGTCATCGGTCTCCAGGGGCCGTTTGCCCTCTGTTTTCCGGGGATGGGCAACCAGGTGGACATGGACCCCCAGCCGCTTACAGAAGTCCGCCAGACGACCTGCAAATGCGCTCTGTGCCCGATAATAGCCTTGCTCCGCTTCTCCCCGCAGTTGGGCGGTCATGATGTTATCCACAAGGAAAGTGTCACAGCCATACCGGCGGTTGGACCCCTCGAACAGTCTCAAGATCGTCTCCTCGTCGTGAGCGGCTTTGTCCCTGATGTCTGTGAGAAACAGGGTCCCGTCAAACCAGCGGTCAATGGGCACCTTCACATCATCGTTGACCAGAAAGAAGCTCTTGCCGGTCAATGGGTCCTCCCGTTTGGTCACATGGAGATAACCAGCCGCCTGTTGGCGAATGAACCGCTTGAATTGTTTTGCTGGCAATTCCCCGGAGTAGGCACACACCCGCCGGCCCTGATTGATAGCGTCCAGCAGGATTTGTCCCAGCAGGGTGCTTTTGCCCTCACCCCTCCGCCCGGTCCAGACTGATAGCTCCCCCGGAGCAAAGCCGCCTATCTCCCGATCCAGCAGGGCCAGACCTGAGCTTGTCCGCTTCGTGTTGGTGTCCCTGTCGCAGTCGATCTCTGCGACATTGAGCAAACCGGGGGAGGGAAGTTCCTCAGCGTCCATGACCATCTGGTCTATGGCGGAGAGACCGTAGTTGTCCCGTAGCTCCAGGGCAGAAGCGCAGCCGTGGAAAGCGTCTCTGCCTGGAATAAGGACCGGAAGGGGGAAGCGGGCTTGCAGCTCGCTGGCAATCTCATCCCGGACCGGGCCAGGAGGCACAGCGACGATTATGTACGGATACCGACCGATAAACTCGGCCCACTCCGTCAGCTCCCGCCAGGGCGTCAAGAGCGCCTTGCACACGGCGTTGACGCCAACAGCCTGCATATCCTCGGCGTCCTTGCACCAGTACAAACCGAAGGGCTCCGCCTGTGGGTCCATGAATCGGGGCTCGAACAAGAGAGATTCATTTCCAGTAATCATCCTCGGCCCCTCCCTCCTGCTCTGTCTTGTTCCGGCGCTCCCAGGTGCGGACAGCCGCTTTCCAGTCCTTCATGGCCTGGCCCCCGTTGAGTTTCCAGCCCCGTGCGGTGTAGTAGTCGATGAAAGCGGCGGGGTCTATCCCGTTCTTACGCTCTGAACAGTAGGTCGCTACCTCGGAAACATCAGGCGGAGCAAAGTGGGGGCGCTTGGGCGGCTTGCCCGCCCCTTTCGCTCCAGTTCCAGATTCAGATTCAGATACAGTTTCAGTTTCAGTGCTTTCCATTTTTGAAAACCTATGGTTTTCAGAATCAGAAACCATAGGTTTTTTAGGTGGTCTACCACCTAATTTACCATTGGCTCTCCTGTCCTTATTTGCGTCAATGCTGGGCCGGGCAACCGTGAAAACGGCCCTGGACATGGCGTCTTTTAAGTCTGGTTCTACCCCATACAGGGCATAGTCACAAATGGCAAGAAGCGTTGCCAGCTTGTTTTCATCGGTCATTTCCTCGATTGCGTCCCGAAATGACCGATAGAAAACAAATGATTCCAGAGGACGGTCTATCATTCAATCACCGCCTTTTCCACCGCATCGGCCACGGCGGCGATCTCAGCAGCCCGGAAACGCATGGACCGGATGAATCTCTCCTGCTCCTGGACATCAGCGGCCAAATAGTAACCGCTGATATTGTCGGACAGAATCGGGATACCCCGCAGCCGTTCGGCCTGGATCATCCGCCGCACAACCCGCTCTGGCAGACTGGTCAGCTCCTTCAGGTGCCGTAGTGGGACAGCGGCGCTTTGACCGTGGCCCAGGAAGTTAGAAATTCTTTGACGGCTGGTCGTGGGTGTGGTAGACTGTGTGGTGGAAGTGGTGGCCTGTCTAGTCTCCGCTCCCGCCCTGTCCCGCTCCACGGTTGCCGCCGTGGGGTGGGGCTTTTTTGCGCCCATGCTCATGCACTCACCTCCTGGGCCTGACGTTTCACCCATTCACGCAATCCGTCAACAGAGATCAGCGTGCGATTGCCCAGCTTGAACGAGGGAAAGCCCTCTCTGCCTATGTACTGGTAAATCGTGGGTTTTGATACGCCCAGCAGCCGGGCAGCTTCTGCGGCTCCAATGGCCAGCGGTTCCAGCTTGTCCACTATCCCACCTCCCCGGCCAACTCCCGGATAATGGAAAAAATCTTCTCCTTTTCCTCAGCTGGCAGTTCCCGGCGGAGCTTACGGGACAAGGAACAATCTGCGATCCCCAACTTCTCAGCTATCTGCCAGAGTTTGATTCCAGCTCCTGCGGCGGTCCGTCTGATGTCTTGGTTCTTCATTGGTCACACCTCCAAAAATTGTTGTTGACTTCTCTAGTTGTAGAGATTATAATATAAACAGCAACAACAAGAGCGTCCGAGGGCATTGTACCAAAAAAAGGGGCAGGGCGCAAGGCCCAGAACGAATGTTTCAACAGATGTTCACACAATCAGAGCAATAATGAATGGAGTGTATATATATGGCGCATGAAAATGACCGTCTTCCCATTTTTACAGAACGATTCAGGGAACTAAAAGGAAAACAGAACGACACAGAATTTGCGGGATTTTTGGGTATTTCCAGACAAACAGTCGGCTTTTATAGTAATGGAGATCGTTTGCCAGACGCCATAACACTAGTAAAAATTTCTCAAAAATGTGGTGTATCTGCTGATTGGTTACTTGGATTGTCAGATTACAAAAATAAGGAAACTGAGAGTACTTCCGCAAAAGAACTTGGTCTATCTGAAAAATCTGTAAACTTCCTTGCACGGCATATCCTCAAACCAGATTTTATTTCGACAATTAATCTTCTAATAGAAGATGCTGCCAATCTGTATGCAGACCCGGATGGGGATGAATCTGTACTTGAGAATATCGTTCGACTTTTTGAAGTAGTGCCGTTTGAACTGTCAAGCAGATGGTTTGTAACAACCGATGGAAAACTTTATACTGCGGAACAGGCATTGTCTTTACAAGAAGAGTACAATAATCTTGTGGATAAAATCTTTATTTCGGATATTATTGAGAATATCCTTCTAGATAAAATTAAGCGAGGGTTGCAACTATTAAAAATTTATTCAGATTATCCAAATTAAAAACCGCCCCCGGTGCTGCTAACACCGAGGACGGCTATAAGGGCAGTAAACTTGTACGGCCTACTGCCCTCCAATCATATCAGAAACAGGAGGAAAAATCAATGGCAAGAAAATCAACACGCAACGCCCAGGGGAGCGGGACGATCCGAAAAAAGACCGTCACCCGCAAGGGCCAGGAGTACACCTATTGGGAGGCCCGTGTCACCGTGGGCCGGGACCCCGGCACAGGAAAGCAGATTCAGCGGTCCTTCACTGGCAAGACGCAGAAGGAAGTTCGGGAGAAGATGCAGGCGGTCACCGTGGCGATCAATGAGGGCACATATACGGAACCGTCGAAAATGACCGTGGGTCAATGGATGGATATCTGGCAGCGGGATTATCTGGGCAGCGTAAAGCCGCTCACCGTCCAGACCTATGACAAAAATGTCCGGGTCCATATCAAGCCCGCCCTGGGTGCGGTCAAGTTGGAAACTCTGGACGTTCACACGGTGCAGGGTTTTATCAATGACCTGGGCAGACCACACGGAGACAAACCCGGCCTTGCCCCCAAGACGGTCAAGTGTATCCACGGTATCCTTCACAAGGCGCTCCAGACGGCAGTGAAGGTTGGATATCTTCGCTTTAATCCGGCGGATTCCACAGAATTGCCCCGGTCGCAGCGGAGGGAGATCAAGCCGCTGGATGGGGAGGCCATCGGAGCATTTATGAACGCTGCCCAGGGGCACCGCTTCGAGGCCATCTATTTGACCATGCTCTTTACCGGACTGCGCAGAGCTGAGGCTTGCGGCCTGACCTGGGAGGCCGTTGATCTGGAGCGGGGCACTATCCGTATTGACAAGCAGCTCCAGAATGTCCCCGGCCGCCCTGGGGAATATATCCTTGCCCCCACCAAAAACGACAAGGGCCGCACCATCACTGCCGCCGTCTCCGTGGTGGAGCTGTTGAAGAAGCACAGGGCGCAGCAGGCCGGGGACAGGCTGAGGGCTGGTCCTCTCTGGCATGACGGCGGGTATGTGTTCACGGACGCACAGGGTAACCACCTAGCCCCCAGCACCCTTTACCACAACTACAAGAAGATCGTGGTCTCCATTGGTCTGCCGAATGCCCGTCTGCACGATCTCAGACACAGCTTTGCCGTCGCTTCCCTTCGGGCGGGGGACGATATCAAGACCGTCCAGGGCAATCTAGGCCACCACGCCGCTGCCTTTACTCTGGACGTGTATGGGCACGTTACGGAGGAGATGAAACAGGACAGTGCTGACCGGATGGAACAGTACATTAAGGGCATTTCCAATCTGTAAAGGGAAAACATAAGGGAAAACAGCCGAAAATGAATATGAGAAAAGCCTTGTACCTGTTGCGGCACAAGGCTTTTGCCATGGTGGAGGCGGGGAGAGTTGAACTCCCGTCCGAAAGCACTTCCACAGGAACTTCTCCGAGCGCAGACGATCATTTACATTCCCTTACTCAAGCGTGGGTCGTCACACTACTGAGCTTGGTAGAGTCATAATGCGTGGAACGGTCAACTCTTTCCGAACGCACGGGCACCACTAAGGCTACGCCCAAACCCGGCTCGTGGTCCTTCCGGGCAGGACGGCCGCATTAAGCAGCGGCGAGAACGTAATCGTTATCGTTCTTTAATTTATAAGTGCCCATTTTTAGGATGTTAGGCGCATCCGCTCGCTATTCCTGCTTCTATGCCCCCGTCGAAACCGGTACGCCCCCTCGTCGTCGCGGGCTTCATATCCCTCGCTTCCGGCTGAAGCCGAAAGCTCACTCATTACGCCGCTCCTCCTCTCCGACCGCGACCCACTTCGTTGGGCTCGCGGTCGGGCGGCGGCTGCGCCGCCGTGGGGAACGGCCGTTGAAGCGGCCAGGGGAATGGTTACACCTTCTCCGGCTCGGGGTACTCTACGCCGAAGGTGTCTACGGTGACCTTTTTCATCACCTGCTTTTGCCGGGGACGGTCCTGCCAGTCGGTCTTGCCGGAGACGATGGCGTCGGCAGTCTCCATGCCCTCGATCACCTTGCCGAAGGCGGCGTAGCCGCCGTCCAGGTGGGGGGCCTTATCCACCATGATAAAGAACTGGCTGCCGGCAGAGTTGGGGTTCATGGACCGGGCCATGGACAGCACGCCCCGGTCGTGGACCAGATCGTTGGCGAAGCCGTTCTGAGCAAACTCGCCCTTGATGGAATAGCCGGGCCCGCCGGTGCCGGTGCCCTGGGGACAGCCGCCCTGAATCATAAAGCCGGGGATGCAGCGGTGGAAAATCAGACCGTCGTAGAATCCTTTCTGAATCAGGGAAATAAAGTTGTTCACGCTGTTGGGGGCCACCTGGGGGTAGAGCTCCGCCTTGATAAGGGAGCCGTTTTCCATCTCAATGGTGACAATGGGGTTTTGTGCCATAGTTATCATCCTTTCTCGGGGGTTAACGGTTTCGGGTCTTCATGGCCCGGTCCATCTCCCGCTTGGCGTCCCGCCGGGCGGAGGATTCCCGCTTGTCGTAGAGCTTTTTGCCCTTGGCCAGGCCAATCTCCAGCTTGACCCTGGGGCCCCGGAAGTAGACCGACAGGGGGATGAGAGAGTAGCCGTCCTGCTTGATTTTTGCGAACAGCCGCAGAATTTCCCGCTTGTGCATCAGCAGCCGGCGGGGACGGCGGGGGTCCTTGTTGAAAATGTTGCCCTTCTCATAGGGGCTGATGTGCATGCCCAGTACGGAAATCTCCCCGTCCTTGATGAGACAGAAGGAGTCCTTCAGGTTTACGTTGCCCAGCCGGATGGACTTCACCTCGGTGCCCGCCAGCTCGATGCCGGTCTCGTATTTCTCCTCAACGAAATAGTCGTGATAGGCCTTGCTGTTTTTGGCGACAATCTTCACCGCTTCGCCCACGGCGGACACCCCCTCTCCTCACAAGTCAAACCACTATACCATATACTGCCCAAAAAGGCAAGGGGAAAGTCAGGCTATTCCGGGGACTTATTTTGTGTTTGGGATTGTTTTTCTCTACAACAGCGTGTATAATATAGGCTACCGAATTATTGACCGTATAATTAGGAGGAATACCATGGAAAAACTGCTGGAGCTGCTGGAGCAGGACTGCACCATGCCGGTATCGGCGCTGGCCGCCGCCGCGGGGGTGAGCGAGGAGGAGGCAAAGGCCGCCATTAAAAAATATGAGGACGACCGCACCATCCTGGGCTACCAGGCCATTGTGGACTGGGACCGGGTGCGCCGGGAGACCGTTACCGCCCTGATCGAGGTGAACGTCACCCCCCAGTCCAAGGACGGCTTTGACCGCATCGCCGAGCGCATCTACCAGTATGACGAGGTGGAGAGCATGTATCTGATGAGCGGCTCCTTCGACCTGACCGTTATCATCTCGGGCCGCACCCTGCGGGAGGTGGCCCAGTTCGTGGGCGAGCGGCTGGCCCCCATCCAGGGCGTCACCGGCACGGCCACCCACTTTATCCTGAAAAAGTACAAAGAGAAGCATCTGGTGTTCCGCCCCCAGGACCCGGAGGAAAGGGAGTATATCTTCGTATGAACTACGACAACATCCTCAACGAGAAAATCCAGAACATCAAGCCCTCCGGCATCCGGAAATTTTTCGATATCCTGGAGGAGATGACCGACGCCATCTCCTTAGGGATAGGCGAGCCCGATTTCGTCACCCCCTGGCACATCCGGGACGCTGGCATCTACTCCCTGGAGCGGGGCCACACCAAATACACCTCCAACGCCGGCATGCTCCAGCTGCGCCGGGAGATCGCCGCCTACCTCAACCGCCGGTTTGACCTGCAATACGACTACGCCAGTCAAATTCTGGTCACCGTGGGCGGCAGCGAGGCCATCGACCTGTCCCTGCGGGTGCTGGTCAACCCCGGGGAGGAAGTGATTGTCCCCACCCCCTCCTTCGTCTGCTACGGACCCCTGGCCGAGATGGCGGGGGGCGTGCCCAAATATCTGGAGCTGAAGGCGGAAAATCAGTTCCGTCTCACCCCCGAGGAGCTGCGGGGGGCCATCACCGACAAGACCAAGGTGCTGGTGCTGCCCTTCCCCTGCAACCCCACCGGGGGCACCATGGACCGCAAGGACCTGGAGGCCATCGCAGAGGTGCTGAAGGGCACCGACATCATGGTGATCTCCGATGAAATTTATGCCGAGCTGACCTACGGCCGCCGTCACGTCTCCCCGGCCAACCTCACCGACCTGTATGACCGCACGGTGGTGGTCAACGGCTTTTCCAAGAGCCACGCCATGACGGGCTGGCGGATGGGCTACGTCTGCGCCCCCAAGCCCATTGTGGCCGCCATGACCAAGCTGCACCAGTTCGGCATCATGTCCGCCCCCACCACCAGCCAGTACGCCGCCGTGGAGGCCATGCGCAACGGAGACGGGGATATCGAGCACATGCGGGAGGAGTACGACCGCCGCCGCCGGTATCTGGTGGAAAACCTCAACCGCATCGGCCTGACCTGCTTCGAACCCAAGGGGGCGTTTTATGTGTTCCCGGACGTCCGCTCCACCGGCCTGTCCAGCGAGGAGTTCTGCGAAAAATTCCTCCTGGAGGAGAAGGTGGCCGTCATCCCCGGCTCCGCCTTCGGCCCCGGCGGCGAGGGCTTCGTCCGGGCCTGCTACGCCGCCTCCATGAAAGATATTGCCGAAGCCGTGGCCCGGATGGATAATTTCCTCACCAATTTGAGAAGAAAACAGGGAAGAGAGGGTTAACGATGAATATTGTGTGTTTGGACATGGAGGGCGTTCTGGTCCCGGAGATCTGGATCGCCTTTGCCGAGGAGAGCGGCATCCCTGAGCTGCGCCGCACCACCCGGGACGAGCCCGACTACGATAAACTGATGACCTGGCGGCTGGGCATCCTCAAGGAGCACGGCCTGGGGCTGAAGGAAATCCAGGCGGTGATTGCCAAGATCGACCCCCTGCCCGGGGCCAAGGAGTTCCTGGACAAGCTGCGCACCGAGACCCAGGTGCTGATTCTCAGCGACACCTTTGAGCAGTTCGCCAAGCCCCTGATGGAGAAGCTGAACTGGCCCACCATCTTCTGCAACACCCTGGAGGTGGGGGAGAACGGGGCCATCACCGGCTATAAGATGCGGTGCGAGAAGTCCAAGCTGACCACCGTGAAGGCTTTGCAGTCTATGGGCTACGAGACCATCGCCGCCGGCGACAGCTTCAACGACCTGGCCATGATTCAGGCCAGCAAGGCGGGCTTCCTGTTCAAGTCCACCGACGCCATCAAGGCCGCCCACCCCGAGCTGCCCGCCTTTGAGGAGTTTGACGACCTGCTGGCCGCCATTGAGGGAGCGCTGGACTGATATTTTGAAATGAGTGACAGAATATGAACGCTATGTTTGACAATCTACCCTTCAAGCCTGCCGATATCCTCCTGCCCCGGGACTGCGACCTGTCCCTGTGGTCGGTGGTGGCCTGCGACCAGTACACCTCCCGGCCCGAGTACTGGCAGCGGGTGGAGGACCGGGTGGGCCGGGCCCCCTCCGCCCTGCGTCTGATCCTGCCCGAGAGCTGCCTGGAGGGCCCCAGCGTGGAGATGGACATCATGGAGGTCAACAACACCATGAGCCGCTACCTGCGGGAGGGCCGTTTTCAGGACTACCCCGACGCGCTGTTTTATGTGGAGCGCACCCTGGATTCGGGAAAGGTCCGCCGGGGGCTGGTGGGCATGGCCGACCTGGAGCAATACGACTACGAGCCTGGGGCGGCTTCCGCCATCCGGGCCACCGAGGGCACTGTGATGGCCCGCATTCCGCCCCGGGTGGCGGTGCGGAAAAACGCCCCCATCGAGCTGCCCCATGCCATGCTGCTGGCCGACGACCCGGGCAAGACCCTCATCGAGCCCCTGGCCACCCAGACCGGGGAGATGGAGCTGCTCTACGACTTCGACCTGATGGAGCGCGGGGGCCATGTGAAGGGCTGGAAGCTCACCCGGGCCCAGACAGAGCATGTGGCCCGGACCCTCCAGGCCATGAAGGTCCAGTCCGACGGGGAGCGGGGCGGCCTGCTCCTGGCCGTGGGGGACGGCAACCACTCCCTGGCCACCGCCAAGGCGTGCTACGAGCGGCGGAAGGGCCTTACCGACCCCGGCCAGTGGCCCGGGCTGCCCTCCCGGTATGCCCTGTGTGAGCTGGTCAACCTCCACGACGACAGCCTGGAGTTTGAGCCCATCCACCGGGTGGCCTTCGGTGTGAAGCCGGAGGAGCTCCTAGATGCCCTGATGCACCATTACCCCTCCGCCACTCAGGGCAGAGGGGAGGGACATGTTCTGTCCTTTGTCATCAACCGCTGGAGCCAGGGCGAGGTGACGGTGGGGGAGCCCTCCGCCCAGCTGCCGGTGGGCACCCTCCAGAACTTTTTGGACGACTACATAGCCGCCCACCCCAGGGCACGGGTGGACTACATCCACGGCGCGGACGAGGCCAGGCAGCTGGCCGAGGAGCGGGAGGACGCCATCGCCTTCCTGCTGCCCGCCATGGGCAAGGAGGAGCTGTTCCCCACTGTGATCCACGATGGGGTGCTGCCCCGGAAGACCTTCTCCATGGGGGAGGCCCACGACAAGCGTTTTTATCTGGAGGCCCGGAAGATTCGCAAATAAGCAGCGTATGAGATTGTTTTACAGGGGGGAGCCGTTGTGGAAATTCTGGCCCACGCCAAATTGAATCTGACCCTGGACGTGCTGGGCAAGCGCCCCGACGGCTACCACGACCTGCGGATGATTATGCAGTCGGTGGAGCTGGCCGACACACTCACGCTGACCCGCAACGACACCGGGGAGCTGCGGGTCAGCACCAATCTGCATTTCCTGCCCAACAACGAGAAGAATCTGGCCGCCCAGGCCGCCCTGTGCTGGTGGGAGCGTGAAAACGCTGTCCCCTGTGGGCTGGATATCAACATTGAGAAGCATATCCCGGTCTGCGCCGGACTGGCGGGCGGGAGCAGCGACGCCGCCGCCGTCCTCCGGGCGCTGAACCAGATGGAGGATGTCCGCCTGTCTCCGGAGAGGGTGGCCGGGATCGGGGCGCGGGTGGGCTCCGACGTGCCCTACTGCGTCATGGGCGGCACCGCCTTGGCTGAGGGACGGGGGGAGGTCCTCACCCCTCTGCCCCCCCTGCCCAAGTGCTGGGTGGTGCTGTGCAAGCCGGAGTTCTCCATCTCCACCCCCGCCCTCTTTGCCAAGATCGACAGCGTCCGCCTGCGCTGCCGGCCTGACACCCAGGGGGCCATCGCCGCCCTGGAGAGGGGGGACCTGGCCGGGGTCGCCCGGCGGATGTATAACGTCTTTGAAGACGCCCTGCCCGAGCGCCAGCGGACCCGGGTGAACGATATCAAAAACGCCCTCATCCAGTGCGGTGCCCTGGGGGCCAGCATGAGCGGCACCGGTCCCACCGCTTTCGGACTCTTCGACAGCGAGGTCCTGGCTCGTGAGGCCTGGGAGCGCCTGTCCGACTTCGGTGGCGAGGTGTTTTTAACGCAGACGGTATCGTGACAAAGACACCCTGGAGCTTACTGCTCCAGGGTGTCCTTTTCATTATGCTTTTATTTTCCCGGTTTAAACCCGTCCTTCAGGCTGACAGCCCGGTTGAAGACCAGGGCGCCCGGCTTGGAGTCCTTACTGTCGGCGCAGAAGTAACCCAGACGCAGGAACTGGAACCGGTCGGCCGGCTGGGCAGAAGCCAGGGAGGTCTCCAGCTTGCAGCCAGTGAGGACCTCCAGAGAGCCGGGGTTCAGGCACTCCAGAAAATCCTTGTCCCCGCCGTCGGGGTTCTCGTCGGCAAAGAGGTTGTCATACAGCCGCACCTGGGCGTCCACGGCGGTGGCGGCGTCCACCCAGTGGATGGTGGCCCCCTTCACCTTCCGGCCGTCGGCGGGGTCGCCCCCCCGGCTGTCCGGGTCGTACTCGG
>CANSXE010000020.1 GCA_947650875.1 uncultured Bacillota bacterium
TCTCCTTCCCCACGTGGACCCCCTTGCCGCACTGGTACTCGTAGCAGTCCAGGCCGAAGTCCGCGATCCACCGGGGGGCGGCCAGGGAGGACTTGTGGACCTTGGAAAAACTCTCGGAATTGCCCGCGGGGCCGAATTTTGCGCTCATAGAAAGGGCCTCCTCTTCCCCAGCAGGCGGAAGGGGGTCTCCACCGCGTAACGGATATAGCGGCCCGGGTTGCCCGCCAGGCGGATGGGCTGCACCAGCAGGGGGGTCACGCCGGCGTTGTTGGCCCCCAGGGTGTCGGTAAAGATCTGGTCGCCCATCATGACCGTCTCCCCGGGCGTACAGCCCATGCGTTCCATGGCCCGGAGATAGCCTGCCTTCTTGGGCTTGCCGGAGTGGCCCTGGCAGGGGATGCCCAGCTGTTCGGCAAATTTCTGGGCCCGGCCCGGCTTGCGGCTGTTGGAGAGCAGGAACAGTTCTATACCGTTGGCCTTCAGTTCTTCCTTCCATGCGACAATCTTGTCGGGCGGCCGGGTCACCTTGTAAGGCACCAGGGTGTTGTCCAGGTCGGCCAGCACCAGGCGGATGCCCCTGGCGGCCAGGGCCTGGGGGGAGATATGGGTCACCGAGGGGTAGACCCCCCGGGGTATGGGTGATAAAGACATGGTTCTAACCCCCTGTCAAATGTCATAGTGTGTACAGCGTAGTATATCACAGGTTGAAAATTCGGACAAGGGGGATAATCCCATGCCACAAGATACCTTTATCATCACCTTGCCGCCCCGGCAGCTCCCCGCCCTCCGGGGCTGGCAGGCTACCCCCGCCCATCTGGCCTACCGGCTGGGGCCGGGGCCCCACCTGTTCCGGGCGGGCAGCACCGCGCCCAAGGGGGGGCTGATGGTGGTGGACGACCAGGACTTTGACGGACTGGGCCCCACCGGCCCGCTGTGTCAGGAAATCATCCGGGAGTGCCAGTCCCGGGGCTTCTCCGGGGCCGTTCTGGACTTTGAAAGCTGCCTGCCCCCGCTGGAACAGGTCGCCGGCCACCTGGACGAGCAGTTTGCACGCCTGGGCTGGACGCTGTTTGTCACTGAGCGGTACGCCCCCCACGCCCCCCACGCCCGGGTGATGATTTCCTCCGCCCTGTCCGGAGGTTCCCTCCGGCGGAGACTGGAGGAGGCGCTGGGGCGCTTTGGCGAGAGCCGCACCGCTCTGGCCCTGGAAAAGCGGCGGGAGGACTTCTTCCTCCCCTCCCCCACCGGCAGCGGCCAGCCCCTTACCGAGGAGGAGCTGGAACAGCTGAAGCGGCGGCTGTCCCCCTCCATCTTTTTCTCCGGGGACCTGTGCGCCCGGTATTTTACTTACATGAGCCGGGAAAACGGCGCCCACTTTGTCCTCTTTGACGACGGCGACACCTTGCGGCACAAGGTAGAGGTGGCGCAGGGACTGGGAATCCGCACCTTTCTGGCCCCCTGGGATGAAATCGCCCCCCACGCCGCCCGTATCGGCATTTTGCGCAGACCGGAGCCCCGCCAGGGACGCAGATGAGTAAAAACAGCCGCCCTTGGGCGGCTGTTTCCCTATTTCCTTGGATAGAATAACGTTGACAGACCGCTTGCGTTGGATTATTATGTATGCTGTAGTAATATTGAAATATTCCGCTTATTATGTCGAAGCGAGGTTTTTTCCCTATGATCCATTCCTTTTTTGGCGGGGTATACCCCGCCACACGAAAAGACATGACCCGGCGCAAGCCGCTGTCCCGGCTGTCTCGGACGCCCAAGGAGATTGTGATTCCCCTGATTATGTGCGCCGACGGCCCCTCCACGCCTATGGTCCGCCCCGGCGACCCGGTTACCATCGGCCAGCCCATCGCCCGGCGGGGCCGGACGGGGGCGGCGGCCTTTGCCAGCGTCTCCGGACGGGTGGCCGCCGTTGAGGACCGGCCCCACCCCTGGGGGGGCAGCTCCCCCGCCATCGTGATTCAGAACGACGACCGCAGCGAGCACTACGAGGGCCGCCCCGCCCCCCTGGACCCCCGGCAGCTCACCCTGGAGCAGCTGGTGGAGCGGGTGGAGTGGGCCGGCGTGGTGGGCATGGGCGGCGGCTCCTTCCCTACCTGGGAGAAGATTGCCGTCTCGGCCGGCAAGGTGGACACCCTGATTGTCAATGTGGCCGAGTGTGAGCCCTATGTCACCGCCGACTACCGGCTGTTGCTGGAGCGCAGCGAGCACATCCTCCGGGGAGCCCAGGCCATCGCCCGCTGCCTGCGGTGCGAGCGGGTGGTGGTGGTCACCGAGGGGGACAAGCTCAACGCCGTGGAGGCGGTGGAGCGCCGGCTGCGCCGGTCGGGCAACGGGCGGGTGCAGATTATCCCGGTGCGCACCTGCTACCCCCTGGGGGCGGAGAAGCAGATTATTCAGACCGTTACCGGGCGGGAGGTGCCCCCCGGCGGCGGGCCCACCGATGTGCACTGCGCCGTGTTTAATGTGGCCACCGTCTTTGCCGTTCAGGACGCCCTGTTCCAGGGCCGCCCCCTCACCCACCGGGCCGTTACCATCACCGGCGGGGCGGTTACCCGGCCCCGGAACCTGTGGGTGCCCATCGGCACCCCCCTGCGCCACCTGCTGGAGACCTGCGGTGGGCTAAAAGAGGAGACCGACCGCATGCTCACCGGCGGACCTATGATGGGAGTGGCCCTTCAGAATCTGGAGTCCCCGGTGATTAAGGACACCAACAGCCTGGTGTGTCTCACCGGCTGGGAACACAAGCCAGACACCCCCGCCGGGGTGTGCATCCGCTGCGGCAAGTGCGTGGGGGCCTGCCCCATGCACCTGGCACCCACCATCATCCGCCGGGCCCTGGAGGACCAGGACATGGAAAAGCTGGCCAAATTCCACCTGGAGGACTGCAACGCCTGCGGCTGCTGCTCCTTTATCTGCCCCGCCCAGATTCCCCTGGTGGAGACGGTGGCCCAGGCCGCCAACCTTGTGAAGAGAGGGGGGAGTGCCCAATGAGCGCCAGCTTTGCACCCAAGCGACTGTCCCCCCAGCTGCGCCAGCCCTCCACCACCCGGGCCATGATGCTGGACGTGATGGTGGCCCTTACCCCCGCCCTGGGCATGGCCGTTTTCTTCTTCGGGCTCCGGGCGCTGGCACTCGCCGCCGTGTCGGTGGGCTCCTGCGTCCTGTTTGAGGTCCTGTACCGGCTGCTCACCCGGCAGCGGCAGTCGGTGGGCGACCTGTCCGCCTGCGTCACCGGCCTGCTGCTGGCCCTCAGTCTGCCCGCCAGCACCCCCTACTGGGTGCCCGTGATGGGGGCCGCCTTCGGCATTATTGTGGTCAAACAGTTCTACGGCGGACTGGGCCGGAACTTTATGAATCCCGCCCTGGCCGGGCGGATGCTGGCCGGCACCCTGCCCATGCTGATGACCACCTGGCCCCAGCCCATGCAGAAGCTGCCCCTCACCGCGGCGGACGCGGTGTCCGCCGCCACGCCCATGTCTTACCTCCACGAGGGCTCCCTGCCGCCCCAGGCGCTGAACATCATGTTTCTGGGTGAGCGGGGCGGGTGTATGGGGGAGATTTCCGCCTTCATGCTGCTGCTGGGCCTGGTCTATCTGCTGCTGCGCCGGGTTATCTCCTCCCGTGTTCCGCTGTCCTACCTGGGCACGGTGGCGGTGATTGCCCTGCTCTCCGCGCCGGAGGGGGTATCCCTCCCCATCTGGACCGCCTACCAGCTTATGGGCGGCGGCCTGCTGATGGGAGCCGTCTTTTTTGCCACCGATCCCACTACCTCGCCGGTGACGCCCCGGGGCCAGATTATGTTTGGTGTGGGCTGCGGCCTGCTTACCATGCTGCTGCGCTCCTCCAGCCCCTACCCCGAGGGGGTGGGCTGGGCCATTCTCACCATGAACTGCATGGTGTGGCTGCTGGACCGGCTGGGCCTGCCCCGGCGGTTTGGCATCGGCAACTTCGCCGCCACCCGGGCCAAGCTGGCCGAGCTGGGCGCCAGCCTGGCTGAGATTAAATTCGTCATGCCCAGGCTGGACCTTCAGTGCTACCGGCCCAGGGAGGGCCAGGCCCCCGGCGAGGCCTGGCTGGACCTGCTGCGCTCCGCCCTGAAAACTGTTGGGCCCTTCGCCGGCGTCTTTGCCCTTACCTGCGGGGTTATCTTCGGCGTTCACCGCTTTACCGACCTGAATACCGCCCGGGCGGAGATTCAGGTCCAGCGGGAGATTCTGGCCCAGGCCATGCCCCAGGCCGTGGTGGGGGCCGAGACACCCTACCACGCCGCCGGCGCGCTGTCCATCACCGCCGGCTACGGGGAGGAGGGCCATCTGCTGGGCTACTGCGTGGAGGTCCAGAGCCAGGGCTTCGGCGGCCCCGTCACCATGACGGTGGGGGTGGACCTGAACGGCACCGTTACCGGCGTGGCCATTGAGAGCCACAGCGAGACCGACCGGGTGGGCACCGCCGCCATGACCCCCGCCGCTCTGGCCCGGTATGTGGGCCGGTCGGGCACCATCCGCTCCTCGGGAAGCAACTCGGTGGACACCGTTACCGGCGCCACCGCCACCTCTAAGGCCATTACCGCCGGAGTTAACCGGGCGCTGAATATTGTGGCCAATCTGGATACATCCGAGGTCATCGACTATGAAGATACGCAGTGAGAGGAGGGACAGATGATGAACACCATACTTGAACTGACCGGGGTGGCCCTGGCCGCCCTGCTGTCGGAAAACCTGGTGCTGGTGTCCTGTATGGGCATCGGCACCCACCGAGAGTCCTTTCAGGACCCCCGGGAGGCCATCCGCACCGGCCTGTGTCTCACCCTGGTGATGGTGCTGGGGGTGCTGGGGGGCTGGCTGCTCAACTTTCTGGTCCTCCTCCGCTTCGGGCTGACCTATTTTCAGGTGCTGGCCTTTGCCCTGCTCATCCCCGGGCTGGTGGCCGGACTGCGGAAGTTTTTCAAGGTCTGCATCCCGGAGCTGTCCCGCCGGACGGACGAAAACCTGGCCTCCATCTCTACCAACTGCGCCGCCCTGGGCTCTGCCCTGCTGGTGGCCCAGCGCAGCTACGGTCTGGACTCCGCCCTGATCTTTGCCCTGTGCGGCGGCATCGGGGCCACCCTGGCCCTGGCCAGCTTTGCCAGCCTGCAGAAGGAAGTGGACCTGAACCGCTGCCCCAGGGCCTTCCGGGGGGTGCCCATTCAGCTTATCACCGCCGGGCTGATGGCGATGGCTCTGGTGGGGTACTACGGACTGTATTTAGGGGAATAATAGAAATCCACCGGCCAAAGCCGGTGGATTTTTATGGTTATCTTGGACGCCGGGACTGGAAGGAATTTTTCACGCCCAGCTTGCTGCCCAGTCCCTTGGCGGACTGGGGCTTCATCTCCGGCCGGGCGGTCAGCGCTTCTTTGACCTGCATCTTCTTTTCTACATCCTCGGTCCGTTTCTGGTGGTGCATCGTGCGGAAAATATTTTCCAGCGGCTTTTGAGACGCTTCCACCGCCTTGAGCATCTGGGACGACAGGATATGCCCCGTTCGGAGGGAGAGCGCCCGGTAGACCATTTTAAATACATTGTGTTCTTCTTCGTACCGGTCAGCCAGGTCGCTGCACATCATCGCGGTGTGCACCAGCTGGGCGGACAGAGGGATATCGTCCCGGGCCAGCGTGGTGGGGAAGCCGGAGCCGTCATAATTCTTGTGGTGGTACATGGCTATTTCAGAGCAGTAGGTCAGCAGCGGCTCCCACTCATGGGGACCGCCCTTGAAAAATTCGCTGCCCAGCTTGGTGTGCTGGAAGAACAGCGACCGGCCCGGCTCGGGCTGCTCCGCCCCGCCCCAGACCACGTCATCCGGCAGAGCCAGCTGGCCGATTTCGGCAAAGCCGGAGGCCATACTGATCAGCTTGGCATCGTAGAGCGTCAGCCCGGACTCTGGAAACAGATCGCAATAGGCGTTGGACAGGGCGCTTGTGATGACGCGCAGCCGTTGGACGTAGCTGGTAAAGGTGATGTCGTGATTCTGGCAAAAGCTGAGGAACTTCTTCTGCCACCGCTGGGTCAGCAGTTCCGCCTGGGCCAGGGAGATCTTCCCCGGAGGTGCGTCGGCGTCCTGTTCGTCCTCATCGCCCCAGATCTCTTCGATGAGACCCTTGATGCGTTTTTGGGTGGCTACTGGGGCCAAGGGCTTGACCAGGAAGTCCACAGCCCCCATATCCACCCCCTGATAGACCCACTGGGGCTCTGCCTCAGCGGTAATCAGGATGATGGGGATACGGGAACAGCCATCCAGCTTACGGATACGTTCCATTACAGAGAAACCGTTGGGTCCCCGCTGCAAACAGATGTCCAGCACAATCAGGGCCAGCTCTGTAACATTCTTGCGCACCTGGTCCAGCCCCTCATAGGCGGTGGCAGCACGGATAACCCGGTAATCCTTTTTGAATATTTCATTGAAAATTGCGCGATCCAGCTCAGAATCGTCAATAATCAGAAGTGTATTGCGCATAGCTCACTCCCTCCTTATTCTGTTTCTTCGCCAGCATGCTCAATCTCCTCAATCTCTCCCAAGGCAGAAGCAAACTTTTCGCCCAAGGCCTCGATCTCCTCAAGCAGTCCCTCCAGCTTAGTGACGTTGCGGAATTGACTGGCTCTGAACTCGGTCAGACCGGCCTGAGCGGCGTCGGCAATTTCAGTGATACCCAGGTTAATGGCAAAACCCTTCAGGTTATGGAGATGAAAATGGAAGGAATCCGCGTCCTGCTGGACCAGGGCCTCCCGAATTGTTGCCAGGTGCAGTTCCTCGGGCAGACGCTTGATAAATTC
Source organism: uncultured Bacillota bacterium (assembly GCA_947650875.1). Classification (GTDB taxonomy): domain Bacteria; phylum Bacillota; class Clostridia; order Oscillospirales; family Oscillospiraceae; genus Lawsonibacter. Next base: position 6,822 of record CANSXE010000020.1, read on the forward strand.
CAGATAGAGATTATCGTTGCCCATCAGCCGGTCTACCGCGTTATCCACGTCCACGTCATTGTTGCGCAGGACGTCCAGACAGCTCTGCATCTCATCCATATATGTCGTTCCTTTCTCGGTTATTTCTTGCTCTGAAGCCGGTTTCAGTCCGGCGCGGACAGAACGGCGTCATTATAGCATACTTTTTTGAATCCGGCTAGAGGATTTTTCCTTTTTTTATGTGGATTTTGTTGGATATCTTGTGTACTTTCTCACGGCCCTGTCCAAATAATCAAAAAATGCCCCACCAGAGTGAGCGGATATGATTATGAACCGCTTTATCTTCCCTCATTTCAATCGAGGAATGCCCAGACTTCCCAGCCAGCTTTGCAGTTTCTTCGCAGGAAAGCCGGTGAATGTATACGTTTCTCCGGATTTGCTGTGTATCATCACTTTGGTCGCAAACAGATGCCTGCCCACTGTAAATCCTATGATTTCTGAGCGTCTCAGTTCAACCTCCATGTGGGTTGTCCAGGAAATTTGAAAGCATACCCTCTGATTCGTAACAAAAATTGTCCCGCGCCATACGTTGCATGCGCCCCCCAGCATCGGCTCCCAGTAGGCCATCATCCCCCGGCCGAACACTGACTCCCCTGATTCAAGCTGAATATTTGCCATAGCCGCTCGCTCCCCCTCTCGTCTTAATGTATCCTTTGGCCGTTCAGCAATTTCGGACAAAACTGTCCGCGCCGGTATCAGCATCTTTCACAGTCACTTGGACGGCCAGCACAACTATCAGCCGCTGCCAAATGGAGGGCGGTGCACACGAGATTGCGTATATAGAACGCTTCTTCGTGTGCACCGCCCTCCAGAATCGCCTGATTACGCCCGGATATCCACCCCGCCGCCGATGGAGGTGAGGAAGTTTTGCCAGCTGTTGACATACTTCTGGTAGGTGGAGCTCTGGGGCTTCTGGTTGGTCAGATACTTGATCTGCATGCCCAAGATCGTGATTTCTTCCTTCGGAGTCTTGTAGAACTCCTGCCAATAGTGCTTCATGCTGACGCCCCAGCGCGCGGCCTTGGGTGCTTTGGCGGCGGCCTGGGCGGTCAGTTTCTCCCCGGCGGAGACACCGGCCTGGATTGCCTTGGCCCCGTCGCCGCCGTTTTGACGGTAGGCGCTCATAACGGCGTCATAAATCCCCTGGAACACCGTACTGTCCACCGGGGCGTAGGTCCCCTTGGGCTCACCCGTGGCCCGGCTGCTCTCCCGCTGGGCGAGGGCGCGATCCAGCGCGGCAAGGGCGTTCTCATGTCCCTGGGCGCGGCTGTTTCGGAGCAGGGCGGCCATGCTGCCGCTCACCAGCCCCTTGGAGATCATGGTCTCCGCCTTCATGTCCGCCATGGACAGGCCCAGCGCCAGCGTCGCCTCATTCCGTCCGCAGGAGGACGCGCCCTCAATCTCCGCCCGATAGTCCTCCGCGATTTTTCCGGCAGCGGTGAGGTCCTGCACGGAATACCGCGCTTCACTCTGCCCCGATGCAGCCGCTGCCCGGAGCTGGGATGCGATATAGGCGTCGTGATTCTTCAGCCACACGCTGTCGGGGCCGGTCTGCGCCACATCCTCGTGGACCTGCTTCAAGGCACCCCGGTAGGTCTCCTCCTTCTCTGCGAGGATGGAGGAAAAGCTGTCCCGGACCGCCTGGGCGTCGCTGTCGGACAGGCCCAGATTGTCTTGCAGCAGCCGGGTGTAGCCGTCGATCATTCCGGACTTCCCGGCCTGATAGACCTCCTCCAGCTTGGCAAGCTGGGCGGTCAGCTCCTCGCCGGAATAATTGCGCTCCAGCTTATCCCGCGCCGCCACATAGCGGGAAGCCATATAGTTCAGCCCGTCCTCCAGCTCCTCCGGGGTGGTGGCCTTGAAGGAATTCAGTTCATGGGTCAAACCGCTCCAGTCCACCGAGCTGGCCAGACCGTTCTGCCGCAGGGTGTCTATGTAGGCGGAGATTACCTCATCCTTTGTGGGGCCTCCGCCAATCCCCAAGTCCCACCGGGCCTGCATCCGCCAGTTTTCCAGAAATTCTTTCGATTTTTCCGGGTCGTTCAGGTCGTTCAGATTGATGGTCTGCGTTTCTTTCCGCCACAGGCTCTCCGCCGCGTCCCGGATGGAGTAGTCCTCCCGGTAGCCCTGCCGGGCGGCTTCATCAATGCTCTTCAGCGTCCCGATGCCGCTGATGTCTGTGCCGGGGGCCACACCCTGGCCGGCGGAGCGCACCGCCGCGCCGGGGTAACAGCGGAGACCCGCCTGGGGCGCGCCGGTGGTGACCTGGTTGGTGATATTGGGGATGTTCGCCCAGTTTGTAATATTCACAGCCAATTCTCCCCTCTACGTCATGGTGTCTATTCCCGGGTGATAACCGTCTAAAATACCGGTGTCAAAGGGCTTGCCCCAGTTCCAGCCGGGGTCCTGCTGATGGACGTACTCGCCCAGCCGGACGGCTTCGCTGTGGAAGATCTCGTTCAGCGTCCAGGATGCGCTGAGACGCTGTTCCGGCGCGAGAGACATGGTGTAGTCCCGGATGACCCTGCTGATGTCCTCGCCGTCGCTCACTCCATAGCCGTTTTTCATGTGGTCAAACGCGATCTGCTTGACCCGCTGTACCACGCCCTCGTCCACGGGGACCATCTTCCGGTAGTCGCCGGCGTCGTTCAGGCTCATGCCGGGCGTGCCGTAGGGGTTGACGTGGGGCTCGCCCTGCTGACGGGCCAGCGTGCCGATGCGCTGCTGCTGACGGTTTTGTACCATCTGTGTGATCGTCATAAACGTTGACCTCCTTTATATGTTTTAGAAAAGTTTATGCAATAATAAAAGGGCACCTTCCGCCACATGGGTACGCATGTGGTGAAAAATGCCTTTGACTATACGAGATGTCAATCCCTTTTCCCACATTCCCAAAGAAAATATTTCTAGTTCTTATATCGGCTTAGAACTAAAAAAGTTAAGGCCTGCGGGATGCAGGGGGACTGTAAGCACCTATTCTTTATTTTCAGCAGCTCTTTTATATCCGGCTCTGCCAACCGTTTTGTTGTTTTGACTTCCTTTACAGCTATAAAAAAGGCGTTCCGCTTGGAACGCCTTTTGGCTTGGCTCTCGCCTGAATTATTTTTCTGTTATTTCGCACCCAGCTTGAAGGATGCGCACTCGGTACCCTCACATTTGGTGGGGGCGCAGTCACAGCAGCCTACCTTGATGGAGTCCAGAGAGCAGCAGTTCTGGGCTCCGGAGTGGTAAGCACAGGTGTCCACCGAGCAGCGGATACTGGTGTTGCAGGTTCTCTTGTCGTTCATGTTCATACGATAAACCCTCCTTGTTTCGGATGGGCTTAGTATGGAACACGACGCCCGGTTCTATTCTGATGTGTACTCAAAAAATTAGACAAAGTCAGCAGGAAAAAATTGTTCAAGCAGCCGAAAAGGCTTATCCTCTGTGGAGGGCAGGCGACAGGTCCGCCTTTCGCCGCAGCAGGGACAGAGGGGGGACGGGACGGGGCAGTCTCATGCGAAAGACCATCTGTGGGTGGCGGACCTCCTCCAACGGGGCGCCGTCCCCGTCCCAAAGGGCGTCCACCGTGAGGGGCTGGGGGCGGACATCGGGGCCCACCAGCTCCAGGGCGTCTCCCACGGAAAACTTGTTGTTCAGGGTGAGGACGGCGTTTCCCTCCCCGTCGCAGGACTGGACCTTGGCCACGATCTGCCAGTCCCGGACGTACCGGGCGTCGTCGGTGAACTGGCCGGGCTGGCCGTAGAAGAAGCCGGTGGAGTAGTGTCGGTGGCTGATGTGCTCCACCTCGTCCCGCCAGACCGGGTCCAGGGGGACTCCGGCGGCGGCCGCGTCGATGGCGTGGCGGTAGGCCCCGGTGACGATGGCGGCGTAGTAGGCCGACTTGGCCCGGCCCTCCAGCTTGAGGGAGCTTATCCCGGCCGCCAGCAGGTCGGCCATGTGGTCGATCATGCACATGTCCCGGGAGTTCATGATGTAGGTCTCGCCGTTCTCCTCGTAGACGGGGAAGTACTCGCCGGGGCGCTTCTCCTCCATCAGGGCGTACTGGTAGCGGCAGGGCTGGGCGCAGGCCCCCCGGTTGGAGTCCCGGCCCGTCATGTAGTTGGACAGCAGGCACCGCCCGGAGTAGCTGACGCACATGGCCCCGTGGGCGAAGACCTCAATCTCCAGCCGGGAGGGCGTCTTGGCCCGGATTTCCCTGATCTCCTCCAGGGACAGCTCCCGGGCCAGAATCACCCGGCTGGCCCCCAGGTCGTGCCAGGCCCGGGCGGACTGGTAATTGACCACGCTGGCCTGGGTGGAGATGTGGACCTGGACGTGGGGGGCGTGCTTTTTGGCCAGGGCCAGAACGCCCACGTCGGCTAAAATAACCGCGTCCACCCCCAGCTCCTCCAGGTACTCCAGCCACTCCGGCAGGCGGGACACCTCGTCGTTCCGGGGCATGGTGTTGCAGGTGACGTGGACCCGCACTCCGTGGTTCCGGCAGAGTTCCACCGCCGTTTTCAGCTCCTCGGGCGCAAAATTGCCGGCGAAGGTGCGCATCCCGAAGGTGTTCCCCGCCAGATAGACGGCGTCCGCCCCGTAGGCTACCGACATTTGCAGCCGTTCCATATCCCCTGCCGGGGAGAGAAGTTCGATTTTGTTCATATGATCGCTCCCTCTAAAAAGCCCCCCTTGTAAAAGGGGGGGTGCCCCAAAGGGGCTGGGGGATTCCGTCCATCGGAACCGTTCCGATGCTTCGGAATCCCTCCACCACCGCCTGCGGCGGCGGTCCCCCTCCCTTTGGCAAGGGAGGCTTTTGGGTTCTCATTCAGCTTTTGTACCGCTCCTGGCTGTTGATGAACTTTTGCAGCTGGTCGTAGGTCTTGAAGAAGTGATGGGTGTTGTCGTCGCCCAGGGCATAGTAGAAGTCCTTGATGTTCGACGGATTCATAGCGGCGATGATGGACTCCATGCCCGGGTTGGCAATGGGTGCGGGGGGCAGGCCCTTATACATATAGGTGTTATAGGGGGAGTCGATGGACTTGTCCGCTTCGGTGGGCTCCTTGCCGCCGTTGATATACACCAGGGTGGCGTCGATCTGGAGGTAGCCCTGGGTGCCCGCGCCGGGGTTGTTCAGGCGGTTGTAGATGACGGCGGCAATGTCGGTGCGGTCCTCGCCGGTGGTCTCACGCTCGATGAGGGATGCGATGGTGAGGATCTCCCGCAGGTTGAAGTCGCTGGCGGCTACCTTCTCCCGGAAATCGTCCTTTACCTGGCTGTCGAAGTGGACCAGCAGCTTGTTGATGGCGAAGATGGGGTCGTGGTTGATATAGAAGTCGTAGGTGGCGGGCATGAGGTAGCCCTCCAGCCGGCGGTAGTCCCCCAGGGGGATGTCCTGAAGGAAGGAGAAGGCGTAGTCGTGGCTGGCGGCGGCCTCCCGCAGCTTCTCTACGGTGGACACCCCCTTCTCCTCCAGCAGGGCGAAGATCTGGTCGGTGTTATAGCCCTCGGGGATGGTCACCTTTACCTCCGCCCGGTTGGCCGAATTGGCGCTCATGCCGGCCAGCAGGGCCCGGTAGTCCATGTCGGTGTTCAGGGTGTAGCTGCCGGCGATGATCTCGTCCTTCTTGTGGGTGATGGAGGCGAAGAGCTTAAAGAGGAATTTATACTCGATCATCCCCTCGTCCTTCAGCCGGTCGGTCACGCTGTTGAAGTCCTCGTTCTCTGCGATGGTGAAGGTGATGGTCTTCTCCAGCTTGTTCAGGGCCAGCACGTCGCCGGCGGCCGTCCAGCCGATGCAGGCCAGAAGGATGGACGCGCCAATCACTGCCGCCACATACAGCAGCACCAGGGCCGCGGTGCGGCCGGCGGAGCGGCGCTTCTTCTTTTTGGGTCGGCGGGGGGAGGTCTGCTCCCTGTCGCGGCCGCCGGAGACCCCGCCCTGTTCCCGCTCTCCGTGGGAGGAGCGGCGCTCGCTCCGCCGCTCTCTGGGCTCGTAATAATCCTGAGACATAGGGTCAGCTCCTAACAAATTTTTCCCGCACTCCTGTCACCAGGGACAAGAGAGGGCCATAGAATGGTACAGAACGCGGGGACAGCGTCCCGGCGCGATTTTTAAGAGAGGTGAAGTATTCATGTTCTGTGGGAACAACGGTTGGGGCGGCAACAGCGCGCTGTGGATCATCATTCTGATTATCATTCTGTTCGGCTGGGGCGGCAACGGCAATGGCTGCGGCTGCGGCTGCAACAACAACTGTGGCTGCAACAATGACTGCGGCTGTGGCTGCGACAACGACTGCGGCTGCTGAAAACGCTACACAGCGGAAGGGGCGGGGGAGTCATCTCCCGCTTTTTCCATCCCCTTAGAAGGACAGGCACTCCCCTTCGGTGAGCAGGAGGTCCACCCGGGCGTCGTGGGCCTCGGTGGGCACTGTCTCCTGAAGGACGGTCTCCCGGCACAGGCCCACCGTCACGCCGGAAAAGCCGGCCAGCCAGCGGTCGTAGTAGCCGCCGCCGAAGCCCAGTCGGTAACCCCGGCGGTCGTAGCACACGGCAGGCACCAGCACCAGGCCGATGTCCTCCCGGGCGATCAGCGGGCAGTCCTCCCCCGGCTCGGAGATGCCAAAGGAGACGGTCACCAGGGGCCTGTCCGGGTCGTAGCGCCGCACCTCCATGCGGTGGTCCGGCAGCATCCGGGGCAGACCCACCGTCTTGCCCCGACGGACCAGTTCCCCGATCAGGCGGGCGGTGTCGGGCTCCTTGCCCGGGATGCCCCAGAAGGCGAAGACAGTTTGCGCTTCCTCCACCTGGGGCAGGGACAGGAATTTCTCAAAGAGGGCGTCGTCGCTGCGGACAAGCGCCGACCGGCTCAGGGCGGAGAGCTGCTCCCGCACCCGGCGGCGCAGGGCCTTTTTCTCGGAATCAATAGTAGATGCCATGGCGCACCTTGTCGCTCTCTTCCTTGCCGGCCAGGACCTCTACCAGGGTCAGGCCAAAGTCGAAGGCGGAGCCGGCGGCACGGCCGGTGATGATCTTGCCGGCCACCACTACCCCCTGGTCCATTTGGGGCTGTGCGCCGGTGAGACCCTCCTCCATGCCGGGGTAGCAGACGGCGTTTTTGCCCTCCAGCAGGCCCCAGCGGCCCAGCAGGGTGGGGGCGGCACAGATGGCGGCTACCCACAGGTCTTTTTCGGCGGCCTTGCGAACCAGCTGCTCTACCCTGGGCTCCTTGCCCAGGTTTTTGTAGCCGGGACCGCCGCCGGGCAGGACGATCATGTCCGCCCTGGACAGGTCCACATCGTCCAGGGTGACGTCGGCAAGCACGGTGACGCCGTGGCTGCCGGGGACGGGCTCGCCGGTGATGGACACGGTGGCTGTTTCGATATTCGCCCGGCGGAGCATGTCCACCGGCACCAGGGCCTCGGCCTCCTCAAAGCCGGGGGCCAGCAGGATGTATACCATACATTTTCCTCCTAACATGATGTTCGGACATATTTCTGTAGGGGCGCATCATGATGCGTCCGCCGAATCGCATAAGCACAGGGGGAGGAGCGGACGCTTCGTGAAGCGTCCCTACGATTTCTTCATCCGCTTTCCTCCTACATCGGTAGGGACGCATCATGATGCGTCCGCCGAATCGCATAGGCACAGGGGGGAGGAGCGGACGCTTCGTGAAGCGTCCCTACGATTTCTTCATCCGCTTTCCTCCTACATCGGTAGGGACGCATCATGATGCGTCCGCCGAATTGCATAAGCACAGGGGGGAAGGAGCGGACGCTTCGTGAAGCGTCCCTACGATTTCTTCACACGTCTCCCTGCCGCCTTCACCAGCACCAGAGGGAGCTTGGCCATGCGGCCCGCCCGCTGGGGCTCCTTTTTCAGGCGGTAGGCCCACTCCAGGCCCAGCTTCTGCCAGGACTCGGGGGCCCGCTCCGTCTTCCCGGCGAAGACGTCCAGCGCCCCGCCCAGGCCGATGGCCAGCCGGGCTCCGGTGTGCTTGCCCCACCGGGCCATCCACTTCTCCTGCTTGGGGGCCCCCAGGCAGACAAAGAGCAGGTCGGGCCGGGCGGCCGCCACCTTGAGAAGGACCGCTTCCTCGTCCTTGAAGTAGCCGTCCTGGGTACCGCACAGGGTGATGTTGGGATACCGCTCCAGGATGCGGCGGCCCGCCTCCTCGGCCACGCCGGGTTTGGCCCCCAGCAGGTAGAGCCGGCCGCCCTGCCCGTTGAGACAGGTGAGCATATCCTCCGCGAAGGCGATGCCGGTGACCCGGCCCTTCAGCGGGGTGCCCTGGATTTTTGCCGAGTAGATTACCCCGATGCCGTCGGCCAGGGCCAGGTCGGCCCCGTTGAGCACCCGGCGGAACTCCTCGTCCTTTTCCGCCGCCAGGATAAACTCCGGGTTGGGAGTTACCACATAGTGGAATTTGTCCTCCGCCAGCAGGGCGGCCCCCGCCTGGGCGGCCTCCTCCCGGGTGAGGTCGTCAAAGTTGACGCCTAAAACCTCTTTTTTCAATCGAACCTCCATGCGCCGTGGGGCGCTGCTTGCTCCAGACCTGTTTTGTCCCCCAGGTCGATGATTCCCGGTTGGACAGTCGCTCAAACAGGGCCGGATAGACTTCTCCTTATACTTTTTACTATTTTACCATGTCCTGGGCCAAAAGTCTATGAAAAATCCGTGAAGGTTTTTTTAAGATGGGGACGGAAATTGTGATTTTTGTAACCGCACTGTAACTTGACGGTTACCTACTTCAAGTGTAGTATGATAATCAACTACATTTGAAGTGGATGTGATCTGTGATGAAACGACTGCCTGACACCGAGCTGGAGGTTATGAAGGCCCTCTGGACCACCGGGCCGGACACCCCCCGGGCCCTTCTGGAGGAGTGGCTGGCCCCCTTTGGCTGGGCCGCCAACACCATCAATACCTACCTGGCCCGCCTGGCAGACAAGGGCTTTGTGGCCGTGCGCCGGGAGGGGAAAAGCAACCTGTACACCCCCCTGGTGGGCCGCGACGAGTACCAGGCCTTCGACAGCCGGGCGGTGCTGGACCGGCTCTATGGCTCCCCCAGGAACTTTGTGGCCGCCCTGGCCCGGGAGGGGATGGGCCAGGACGAGCTGGAGGAGCTCCAGGCCCTGCTGGACCAGCTGAACGGAGGTCGGGGGAAATGAATCAGATCCTTCTCACGCTGGGGACCCTCACCCTGGGGGGCTCCGCCGCCGTACTCCTGCTGGCCTGGATGGGCAGCTCCACCCGGGGGCGGTACGGGGCAAAATGGCGCTGCTGGGCCTGGCTGCTGCTGTGTCTGCGGCTGGCCGTCCCCATGCCCCTGATCTTCCGGGGGGAGGCCCGGGCCCCGATTCAGGTGGATGTCCCCAATCCCCCCGCTGTCACCCGGCCTGTTACACCCCCAAACACGCCTAATGTCCCCGCCCCGCCCAATACCGGGGACCACTCCGGCCCCGCCGCGGGGTCTCAGGGAGGGGCCGCCCTCCCCAAGCCCGGGACAAGCTCCTCCGCCGGCTCTCCGGCGCCCCGTCCGGAGGAGAATCCGTCCTTCGACGCCGCCCGGCTGCTGCTGGCGGTGTGGCTGGCAGGGGCCGCGGCCATGCTGCTCTGGAGCGGGTATGCCCACCTGCGGTTTTTGTCCTACCTGCGCCGGTGGGCCGCCCCGGTGGAGGACTGGGACGCGGTGGCCGCCTTCAACCACCTGGGGGATCAGCTCCAGCTCCACACCCGGCCCCGGCTGCTGGTGTGCCAGGGGCTGAAGGTGCCCATGCTGGCCGGGGCGCTGCGCCCGGCAATCCTCCTGCCCCAGGGGAAAATTACCGGGGAGGAGCTGGGCTTCTCCCTGCTCCATGAGCTCACCCACTACCGCAGAGGGGATATCTGGCTGAAAACACTGGCTATGTGGGTCAACGCCCTGTACTGGTTTAACCCGCTGGCCTGGTATATGATCCGCCTGGTGGAGCGGGACACCGAGCTGGCCTGCGACGAGGACGCCCTGCGCCGGCTGTCTCCCCAGGACTACTCCGGCTACGGTCAGACCATTTTGGCCGCTGTGGCCAGATTACAAAATAGAAAGGAAAACACCCATGAAGAATAAAATGCCCCGCACCCCCTTCTCCACTCCCCTGTCCGGGTCGGCGAAGGAGACGGAGATTCGTATCCGCAATATTATGTCCGGGCCTAAGAAGCGCCCTCCGCTGCCCTTTTTGATTCTGGTATTCTTCATCTGCATTTTCTGCGGCAATATTGTGTCCTGCCAGATGGCGGAGCCGGACGCACCCGCGCTCCCCAACATTTCTGCCAGTCTTCCTGAGATACCGGACATCTCCCTCCCCGACCCGCCGAAGCAGAAGCCGGAGGCGAAGGTCTGGGAGTACCAAGCGGTGCTGGGAGATCTGGAAGATGTCGACCTGGACGGCGACGGCCTGCCGGATACCGTCACGGTCGCCACCCGGCTTGATCCCCAGAGCGAGGCCGGAACCTATGACACACTCACCGTCACAGCGGTTCTGGGCAGCGGCGCGGAGCTGGAGTACCATGAGACCGGGGAGCCCGGATGGTGCTTCATCAACATCATATATGCCCACCGCATCACCAACCCGGACCGGGATTCCCTGGTCCTGGAGCTGGGAGCTTTCGGCAGCACTTACGACGCCGCGGAGACGATTGTTTTAGAGCTTGTCGACGGCAAGCTGACCGAGCGTTACCGAACCGAGAACAGCTCCACCATATCCGGCGTTTACAGCACAGGCGGGGAGGATTCCCCCCTCCTCGACCTCCGCATCCCCGTCCTGGTGGACAAGTGGCACGCCCCGGAGTATCACACCCTGAGCTGGAACGGGACCGGCTGGGACGAGACACCGGACGGCTACTTTACCGACGCCGAGACGGTCACTGTCACTGGCGGGCGGGTGCTGACCCTGGCGCTGCGGGGGCGTTACACCGGCGAGGAGTTTGGGCCCCACCTGATCTACGACCAGATTCAGGTGTTCGACGGGGATATGATGTTCAACCCGAATATGCTGCTCCAGACCATCCTTCCGGACGATGTTCCGGCGGACGACCGCTTCCTGTATGAAGGTTTCCTGGCGGACGGCTCCTCCTGGATTTGGGTCCAGGACGTCAACTTTGACGGCTTGGAGGACTTTGGCATCTACTGCGGCAGCAGCTACAACGGACCCATGTACTGGTTCCTGTGGAACGAGGAGACCGGAAAATATGAGCCTGGCTTCTTCTCCTCCGTTAACTTGACGGTGGATACAGAGAAACAACAGCTGGTAGATACCTGGAAAGACGGCTACGCCGGCCGCGACTCCTACACCTACCAATTCAATGACCAGGGGGAGCGGGAACTGGTAGATCATCAGCGTGATGACCTCCCCTTGCCTGGATAAGGAGGATACTATGAAGAACAAAATGCCCCGCACGCCCTTCTCCACTCCCCTGTCCGGGTCAGCGAAGGAGACGGAGATGCGAATCCGCAATATTATGTCCGGGCCCAAGAGACGGCCGCCGGTACTGTTTCTGGCGCTGGTGTTTTCGGTTTGCATCTTCTGCGGCAATCTGGTGTCGTGCCAGGTGGCCGAGGCGGAGCGCGCTCAGCCGGGCGGCTCCTCCTCTCAGGAGGTCCAGGGTACTCCCGCGGACCTGGGCGGTCTCTCCGCCGACGGGGCGGAGGAAGCGCTGCTTCAAGCACTGTTTCAGGCCGCCGGTGAGACGGAACCCTTCCAGTCTCCCACCGCCCGCCTGCTGGACTATGTCCAGACTGACGACCTGATTCTGGGGGCGGCCCTTATGGAGGACCACCTGGAAAACACCCTGCTCCTGGGGGTGATGGACCGGGAGACCCGCGCGCTGACCGGACCCGTTTTCCGGTATGCCGTAAAGAACGGCTTCCCCAACGTCGTCACCGTCTACCCCAATCTCTCCGACTACAACAGTGAGGAGGGGCCCTGTCTGCTCTACACCTTCAACGGCCAGGAGAACGGGCAGTATACCGGTCAGGCGGGGCTGGTCTGTCTGGACGGGAAGGACCTCGCCTGGAAGTGGCCGGCGGAGGGGGATGTGCGGGACCCGGACAGCCCGGCCGGTCAGGCGTATCGGGATTTCTGGACCGGGCACCTGGCCGTCGCGGCCCCCGGCGGGGTGGACGTGTACGCCGTCAACCCGGATTTTGAATGGGGCGGGGACGAGCCCTGGTCCATCTGGCAGCTGGACCACAACGAGGCCTTCTGGGAAGCTGAGGAAACAAACCTGCCCATGCCCATCTACTTCCAGTCGCTGAGCTGGCTGGTGGGGTACACCAACGACCCCGGCGGCTGGCGGGTCCTCTCCCTGAAGCCCAACCGGGAGCTGGCCGACCTGGAGACCCGGATGGACTGTTTTACCCTCACCGCCTGTATGGACAACGGCACAGGGACCTTCACCGCCGACCTGTTTTTCAGCTACGATTCGGAGCCGGCCCGGCCCCGGAGTTACAGCGAACTGGTCCACGCCGAGGTCCGCGCCCCGCTCCCCTCCGCCGCTGACCCCGACCCGGAGGCCCGGGCGGCCTATGTCCGGGTGCTGGAGGACCTGCTCTACCGTGATACCCTGCCTGACGGAACAGAATGTACCCCGTACAGCGAGGAGTACCCCGGCGGCTTTGAGCGTATGGAGGACAACACCTTCGCCGTGGCCGATGTGGACAGAGACGGGCGGGAGGAGCTGGTTTTGCTCACCCGGCCCAACATCTACGCCGGCTACCGGGGCTACATTTTGGAGTACTACAACAATGCGCTGGTAATTCAGCACTCGGGCTTCCCCTCCTTCACCTTCTACAGCAACGGGGCGTTTGCAGAGGACGACTCCCACGCTCAGGGGAGCTGGACCAGTCAGTTCTGGCCCCACAGCATCTACCGCTATCTGCCCAGTTCGGACAGCTACGAGCTGGTGGGCCATGTGGGCGCTTGGGAAAAGGTGATTTCCGACATCAATCCGGAGTCCTTGCCCCCCTTCCCCACAGAGAAAGACGTCAGCGGGGCGGGTATTCTCTATTATATTCACCCGATTTCATCATACGAATACCTTAACACCAGCGATAGCCGCGTCAACATGGCGGTGGACCAGTCGGTCTATCTGGCGTGGCTGGAGCCCATTCTGGGGGACGCCCGGCCGCTGGAGCTGGAGTACCTTCCGCTGACGGAAGAAAACATTGCGCAAATTGAAAGGAGCGCACCATGAACAACAAAATGCCCCGCACGCCCTTCTCCACCGGGCTGTCCAAGTCCGCCAGGGAGACGGAGCTACGTATCCGAAACATCTTCTCCGGGCCCAAGAGACGGCCGCCCCTTCTGCTGATTGTTCTGGTGGGCACGCTGTGTCTGCTGTGCGGCAATCTGGTGGCCTTCCGCGCTCTGCCTGCCGAGCCTGTTATCGTGATGGAGACCCAGTATTATGACCGCTACGACAACCTGATTGAGATTCCCGCCCTGGCGCTCCCCACCGGGGCAGAGAATCCGGCCGTGGAAGCCATCAATCAGGCCCTGAACGGCCTGCGGGAGGAATACGCCTTTGCTCAGAACAGTATCCGGGGCGGCAACTACTGCCTGTTTTACCCCTCCACAACTGACCGCTATATCAACCTGACCTTCTTTCTGAATGAGGCCTCCTACGGCCATGACGGATGGGTCCGCTCCTGGGTCTATGACAAGAAGGAGGGGGGCCAGGTGACGGAGGAGGACGCCCTCGCCCTGGCCGGGATCACCCAGGAGACGCTGTGCGGCGGGCTGGAGGAGCTCATCGCCAACGACCCGGAAGCCCCCCGGGGTATGTATGAGCCTGCGGACATCGTCGGCTTCCGCATCAAGGCGGACGGCCAGCCGGTGTTTTATCTGTCCGCCGTTGTGGACTATGTGGAGCTGGAATCCGGCGGGTCTCTTGACGAATGGTACCGCATCTACATCTGGGAGGGCGGAAAATACACCCGCTACAACTGCATGGTCTCTGGGGACAGCGGTCAATACCCCCTGGTCCCCGCCGAGGAGACCGACAAGCTGGACCCGTCCCTGTGGAATCAGTGGTACTTTGCCGGGGAGGAGCCCAAGGGCGGCTACTCCCCCGCTCCGGTCAGCACACAGTCCGCCGCCGGTTTGCGGGCCGTGCTGCTGGGCGACATGATGTTTACCGACGCCGACACCGGCCAGGTACTGGACATCAGCCGGGTCACCGAGACTGTCACCTCTGACGCCTCCTTTACCGCCAAGCCCGCCCGCTTTGCCTGCCTGGATCTGGACGGAGACGGAACCGAGGAAGCGGTGGTCTGGCTGGAAACAGAGGAGGGCGACCCCGCGCTGGCCTTCCTGGTGCTGCGCTGGCAGGAGAACGGCCAGGTATACAGCTACCTCCGTTTCCCCCGCTGGCTGGAGGACCTGAAACAGGATGGGGTCCATTTTTACTCACTCAGCGCCTTTGAGTACGGGGTAAATCTGGTCCACTTTGTCTACGGCGGAGAGGGCAGCCCGGAGATTTGGGAGACCGAAACCCTTCTGCGTCAGGAGTGGGCGGACAGCAGTCAGGACCGCCTGGCCTGGTTCTACGGCGACGGTCCCGTCAGCGAGACCGACTTTAACGTACTCTATCAGGAACAGGCGTCCAAAGAGAACGTGGTCTGGCACGACTTCACACCGGAGCTGATTGAACGGGTCATCTCCTGAAAGGAGCGTAATATGAACGAAAAAATGCCCCGCACGCCCTTCTCCACTCCCCTGTCCGGGTCGGCAAAGGAGACGGAGATGCGAATCCGCAATATTATGTCCGGGCCCAAGAAGCGGCCGCCGCTGCCTTTTTTGATTTTGGTGTTTTCGGTGTGCATCTTCTGCGGCAATCTGGTGTCGTGCCAGGTGGCGGAGGAGGGCGATGGGCCGCCGGCGGCGGAGGTGTGGCTGGACTTTAGGGACGGCTCGGGGGAAGATATGCCCTGGGACGACAGCATTGAAACCGGGCTGCCCGAGTATCCGGGCGTGACCTTCCGCTGGACGGCGGACCGGGTCTGCGCGGTGGAGGACGGGAATGAGACGGTGCTGTTCTCTGGAATGCCCGTATGGAGCGTTTTTCTCTGCGACCTAAACGGCGACGGCCTGCGGGAGCTGTGCTCTGTGACGTCTTTCGGGTCCGGGATAGTGGACGACCGCATTATCGCATACGACTTTTCCGCCAAGGAGACTTATATGCTGCAAAGCCGGTGGATGTTTGACTATGGCCTGGCCCTGGAGGGCGGACAGCTTCGGGTGTCCCGGCTCCGGTACACAGACGGCCGGAAGCTGTCGGAGGGACGGCTGGCCGTTGATGCGGATACGATACTGCTGGAGGGCGAGGAGCGATACCACGCCCTGCGGATGGTGGACGAGACGCCCCTCCCGTCCGACGAGCCGGACCTGGCCTGGCTGCTTATGCGGGAGCATGAAAACTACCCCTACTCCGCGGAGAGCATGTTCTCCCGGCTGCTTCTGTCCCAGGAGGGGGAGGACTGCGCGCTGGGGCTGGCCCTGGTGAACGGCCGCCAGCACCCCGCAGGGCTGGGCAACCTGATGCTGGGCCTGTGGGACAAGGAGGAGCAGGGGTGGCGCGGGCCCGTTTATGAGGTGGGGGGAGACGACGGCCAGTTTTCCTCCTGGACGGCCCCGGACGGAGCCCTCCATATCCTGTGCGCCAATACCGCCATCTACCAGGGCGACGAGGGCGCTTTTACTGCGGCCCACTACCGCTTCGACGGCAACACGCTGGAGGAGCTGGACCGCCGGGAGTATGAGGAGCGTGTGGTCCCGGTGGAGGGCGGGCTGGAGGTGTATGAGATCGACCCCCAGTACCGGCTCCAGCTCTATAACCCGGAATACAATGACGTCCCACTGCCTGAAAAATGGCGCTATTCCCACTTTGAACCCATTGCCGATTAAAAGGAGCTTATTATGAATCAACAAATGCCCCGCACGCCCTTCTCTACCGGCCTGTCCGGGTCGGCCAGGGAGACGGAAATTCGACTGCGCAATATCTTTGCCGGACCCAAGAAGCGGCCGCCGCTGCCCTTTTTGATTTTGATGTTTGCCATCGCCATCTTCTGCGGCAATCTGGTGTCCTGCCGCCAGCGGCCGCCGGAGCCCTCCCTTGTGATGGAGACCCAGTACTATGACAGCTATGGCAACTATGTGGAAATCCCCGTACTGGCCCTCCCCGCCGGAGAGGAGAATGACGCGGTGGACGCCATCAATGCCGCACTCAACGATTTGCGCAGTCAGTACGGCGACCTTCTGGACAACTCATACGGCTTTGTGGAGGAACAGTGCCTGTTCTACCCCTCCACCACCAGCCGGTATTTGAACCTGCTGTTCTATCGGGATAACTTCACCTCCGACCTGAACACCGGGCACATCTTCTCCCTGGTCTACGACCGGAAGGAGGGGACGCTGGTGCCTGCCGGGGACGCGCTGGCCCTGGCCGGGCTGAATGAAAGCGGCCTGCTGGACCAGGTGACGGAACAGGTTCTAACACAAATCGCTCGGGATACTCAGGGGGATGACCTTCGTCTGGCTCTGCATGGTCTCACGATTGAAGGCTTCCGCATCAAGGCGAACGGCCAGCCTGTGTTCTACCTCACTGGACGTATTGACGACGTGGACGATGCCGTTCGAGACGACGTCAGCGGGGCGGACTACCTGTATATCTGGGAGGACCGGGCCGTTACGACCTACGACCAGTACAGCGGGAAGCCCTCCCCCCTGGTCCCCGCCGAGGAGACCGACAGGCTGGACCCGCCGCTGTGGAATCAGTGGTACTTCGCCGGGGAGGAGCCGGTTGGGGGCTTTGTTCCGGTCGATACGCCCTCTCCTGAGCCGTATGACCCGGAGGTCTGTCTGTACCGGGACGGCTTCTCCACCCCCGTCGGTCTGGGCAGCTGGACAGATTCCATGTTCCCAGACTTTGAACCGGAGACGTCAGTGTTTAAGGAAGGCGACCCCATTTACTGGCCTGGGGACTACTGGGAGAATTGGTCCGTAGACGGCGGCGGCGACGCGGGCGGGGTCTCCGCCCTGCGGTACTACAGCGCCGAGTCGGGAAGTTTCTTCCTCAAACGTCTGGAGACGGGCCGCACCGACATGGTCACCCCCCGGGGTATCCGGGTGGGGGCCACTCGGGAGGAGGTGCTGGCCGCCTATCCCGGACTGCTCTCCGACGAGAAAAACTGGACCTGGGCCTACCCGGACGACTACCTGTGGTACTGCGACAATGAAAATGGCTTGGGACCATGCTTGTACTTCTTCTTTGCGGACGATGTTGTCTATATGATTCAGATGGTAGATATGTTCAACTGACAAAAACCGGCCCGGAGGAAATACCTCCGGGCCGGAACTTTTCAGACTTTGAATACCCAAAACTTGTTCATCAGGTAGTTGTAGAAGATGGTGACGCAGGCGGTGGGCAGCTTGGCCAGCAGGTTGGTCCAGCCCTTGGGCACCAGCGGGGCGATTACGGGCAGAGAGAGGATGCGGATGCACACCGCCAGGCTCACCGTGGAGATGAGCACATACCCCGCGCTGGTGGCCAGGTAGCGTCCCGCTTCCCCCCCGGTGACCCGGTCCCGTTTCTCGAAGGTCCACAGCTTGTTCCACACAAAGGAGTTGATGTTGGCCACCACATAGGCCACGGCATTGGAAATATAGGGGCCGGCCACAACCGTCATCCCCAGCAGCGCCAGGGTGGGGCCCGCTCCAATGACCCAGCGGTCCATCACAAAGAACACGCAGAAGTCCACCAGGGTGTTAAGTACCCCGATCAGTCCAAATTTCACAAACCGCTTCGGGTCAAATACTTCAATCAGACGGACGATTTTCTCTCTCATTTCCCGCTCCTGACCTTTCGGCGGATATAAAACACGTCCCGGAACATCTGAAGGCTGTCCTTGACCACGTTCACCTTGGACTCCCGGAAGTTAATGACGGACACAGGAATCTGCTCCACCTTCAGCCCAAGCTTGTCCGCCCGCATGAGGACCTCGAAATCGAAGGAGAAGCCGTCGGTGGTACAGCGGGAAAAGATGTCCCGGGCGGCCTGCCGGCGGTAGGCCTTGATGCCGCACTGGGTATCGTAGGGCAGGCCGGAGATCATATGGGACAGCAGGCCAAAGCATTTGGACATGAAAATCCGCAGGGGTGGATAATTTTTATAGCCCTCGCCGCCCAGGCGGCGGGAGCCAATCACCAGGCCGGCATCTCCGGCCCGGAAACGCTCCAGCAGCACAGCGAAGATATCCACGCCGTAGGCCAGGTCGGCATCGGTACACAGGATAATGTCTCCCCGGGCGGCCAGCATCCCCGTCCGCACCGCCCGACCCTTTCCGCAGTTGGGGGCGTACCCCTCCAGCCGCACATGGGGGTCTCCGCAATCCCGCACCAGCTGGCCCATACCGTCGGTGCTGCCGTCGTCTACAATCAGCACCTCATACTCCACTTTCAGCTCCGCCAGCCTGGCTGAGACGGTGCGGATGGTATCCAGCACAATTTTGCTCTCATTATACGCGGGAATTACCAGCGACACATCCATTTGTATAGCTGCCTCCTGTTTCTGCTCGCAATTTCCCTTTATCATATACCCTTCTCAAAGCAATGTCAAGATTTTCCGGGGCAAACAGCCCGGCTGGACAGGCCAGCCGGGCTGTAGTCACTCCGGTATGCGGTCATACCGGCGGTAATATTCCCTGACAAGGTCAATGAAGGTCCGGGCTGCGGGGGAGAGAAAGCCGTTTTTCTTATAGACCACCGCCAGCGGACAGGCCAGAGGCGGCTCGCCTACGGTGAAGCAGGCCAGCCGGTCCAGATAGGGGGTGCGGGGGACACCGCTCTCCTGGAGAAAGGCGAAGCCCATCTTCTCCGCCGCCAGGTTGATTGCGGTGGTGGTGTTGGTGGTCACCAGGATGTTCTGGGGCTCAACACTGTGGACGGAAAAGGTGTTATACAGCAGCCGGGACAGCCGCCAGTCGGGGGGCAGCATAACCAGCCGCTCATGCTCCAGCGCCCGCAGGCTGGGAAAGGGCTTGGGGTCGCTGTAGCTGCTGTCCAGCCCCTGGAGAAGGGGATGGTCCCGGTGGCCTACCAGAAAAATGCGCTCCCGCATCACCGGCTCATAGGTCAGCTCGGTGAGGTTGTCGGGGGGCTGCATGACGCAGAAGTCGATGACGTTGGCCTCGGCCAGCTCCCCCAGCTCGGGCACCGGGGCCTCGTGGAGGACCACCTGCACGTCGGGGTACTGCTCCTGGAACAGGGGCAGAATGTCGGGCAGGAGGGTGGACCCCCGCCAGGGGGATGCCCCGATGTGGAGCACCGGCCGCTTCCGGTCCTGAAGGTCCCGCAGGTCGCTGACCAGCTGCCGGTCCAGATAGCTCTGCCGCTCCAGGTAGGCGTGGAACAGCTCCCCCGCCTGGGTGAGCTTCAGCGGGGAGTGGGAGCGGTCCAGCAGGACCACCCCCAGGCTGTTTTCCAGCTTGGCCAGGTACTGGCTCAGGTAGGGCTGGGAGAGGTAGAGCCGCTCCGCCGCCCGGGAGATGCTCCGCTCCTTGACGATGGTGAGGAAGTAATCCGGGTTTTTGACGAACATGGCCGTTTAGCCCGGGGGCCAGGTCATGTCCCGGCCGGCCAGCACGTGGAAGTGGAGGTGGGGCACGCTCTGCCCCGCCTGCTCCCCGATGTTGGACACCACCCGGTAGCTGTCCAGGCCCAGCTTTTTGCACTGCTGGGCAATCACCGTAAAGATGTGAGCCACCACAGCGGCGTTGTCCTCGTCCACCCCCGCCACCGAGGGGATGTGCTCCTTGGGAATCACCAGGAAGTGGGTGGGGGCCTGGGGGTCGATGTCGTGGAAGGCCAGACACTTCTCGTCCTCGTACACCTTGCTGGACGGAATCTCCCCGGCGGCGATTTTGCAGAATAAACAGTCGGACATTGGAAAACCTCCTTTGTTTGTTGGTAAGACCATTATACTCGAACTTTTTCAGATCGCAAGGTTTTATTTTTCCTCGTTGCGGCCTTTGTCGAATAATGGTATAATCATTTTGCTGCCCCACCCTATACTGGCAACAGGAAGGGGGTGAGTACATGGTAATGGTCCTAAATTTCTTAGTGTCGGTCGCAGCAGGAGTAGCAGCCTACTACATCTGCAAGTGGCTTGACCGGCATGACCACAAGGAGCAGTAAGTCCACCCCGGCAAAGGTTGACCCCCGAAGAGAGCCTACCTCTTCGGGGGTCGCCTTTTTGTGAGTACATGGTGTCCACTAAATTTCTTAGCTGAGGTCATTATACCACAGTCTCCCTGGTATATGCAAGAGGGATTTTTTCTATTTCACTGATTCCGCCGGTACCAGCCCATCCAGGGGGACATCCACGCTTCCGCCCTCGATGCGGATGTTGAGGGTGCCGCCGAGTAACTGCTCCAGGCTGGTGATCTCCTCCATCCGGAAGGCAATATCCAGGTCCTGATCGCTGCCTGTACTTCCCAACTCGATCAGGGGAACGGCTTGACCGTCCTTCGTGGTCAGCGTCACGCGGTCAACGTTCAGCGCCGAAATCCAGCGGCTGTAAGTTCCCGGCTTTGCATCATCAGAACGCAGGGGGACGGGCTCTGCACGCTCCAGCTTCACCTGCAGTGTCATGGGCGACAGGTACAGCCCGGTCACAGAGATATCCACGCCATCCATCTGCCCGGCCACTTGATTCACCCGAACGATCTGGCCCATATCCTGCCAGGTAACGGGGAACTGGCAGGACCAGTCGCCAGAGTAAACCGTGACATACTGACACAGCTGCGGATCGTACCGTACCAGATCGTTGTTGTGCAGAGACATGCCGCTGATATTCCAGTCCGGCTGAATGCCCTCGCTCAGTTCCATCCGCATCAGCAGGGTCAGGTGGTTGTCCAGCGGGTCGCCGTCGTCCAGCACCTCCGTATTCCACGACCAGCTCTGGTTCAAATCGATTGCTTCCTCAGCTTCATTCAGCAGTTCCGGCATAGACCATTCCATACCGCCGAAGCCCCGGTCAATTCCATCATTCTCCTCGTCCATATCCAGCACCGTCCCCTCGGGGGCAGTGAAGTCGGCCACAATCATGATGTTGTACCGGTCCATCAGCACCTGTGTCACTCGGAGCGCGGCTCCGTTGTCCTCTACAGCGACGTCCACCGGCACTGCGCCGGGGGCCAGCAGTTCAGCCTGTTCCGGCCCCGCTCCAAAGTAGTCCAGCAGGCGCTGGTCGATGCCCGTCACCACGGCGGCGGCGCAGGAAATAACCATCAGCGCGGCGGCGATGGCCACCACGGTCAGTTTTTTCAGCTTCCTCATAGGTTTACCCTTCCTTTCCGGTTCCAGAAGGCGGCGCAGCATGGTCTCCTTCTGTTCCGGGGAGGGGCGGGTCTGGTCAAAGACCCGGCGCAAATTTTCATCCATACTCTTCCGCCTCCAGCAGTTCTTTCAGCTTCCAGCGGGCCTGGACCAGCCACCCCCGGACGGTGGAGGGGTTTTTTCCCAGCATCTCCGCCGTCTCCAGGGCGGTGTAGCCCTGGTAGTAGTGGAGATAAATCACCAGCCGGTATTTCTCCGGCAGGGTGAGGATGGTCTCCCACAGTTCCCCGTCCTCGGGCTGCTCCCAGGTCAGCTTGTTTAATACGTCCTCGCTCTCCCGGCGGGTGCGCCACCAGTGCTTGAGCTGGTTTTTGCACTCGTTCCGGGCGGTGACGATGAGCCAGGCCTTCTCGTGCTCATGATCGCGGAAGGGTCTGTCATACTCCATCACCTTGCGGAAAACCGTCTGGACGGCGTCCTCCGCGTCCGGGATATTCTTCATGAGCATCAGACAAATCTGATACACCATGTCCACATGCCGCCGGTAGAGGCTGGCCACCTCCTCTTGACTGCGTATGGATTCCACGGACAACGCCCCCTTCCTGTCTCCCTCTATTTATAACACAATTCAGACGGCTGAAATGTTGGAGGGGAGAAAAATTTTTTGCTCCATATCCTGCCATGGCAAACCATCTCCCGGCATAATATAACACCCCACTTGTTAGATCGTTTCCGTACTTATCTAACAAATGGGGTGCAGTTCAACAGGGCAGCCCTTTTATATTGGACGGTTTACAGCCCAAGTCCGCCCAGATTCAGCCCTCCGGTGAGGGACTGCATGGTGTTGGCGGCGTCGGCGTCAGCTGCGCGCATCGCCTCGTTCACGGCGGCCACGATCATATCCTGGAGCATCTCCACATCGTCGGGGTCCACCGCCTCCGGGTCGATGGTCAGGGCCCGCAGCTCGTGCTTGCCGTTGACGGTGGCGGACACCACCCCGCCGCCGGAAGCAGCGGAGTACTCCTTCTCCTGGAGCTCCTGCTGCATGCGCAGCATGTCCTGCTGCATCTTCTGGGCCTGCTTGAGCATGTTCATATTCATGCCGCCGCCCATGCCGGGCATACCCCGGCCGTAACCTTTTGCCATCTTTAAAACTCCTTTATATTCAGCTTATTGAATGGTAATATTATCCAGTCCTCCAAAGGACATCAGATCATCCAGGGGGTCCTTCTCCGCCGCCGGGGCGGCCTGGGCCGGTTCCGCCGGGGGCGGGGCGCCGGTGACAACGCTCACCTGGGGCTGTCCGCCGAAGGAAGCGGCCGCAGCCGCAGCCAGTTTTTCCAGTACCGCCGGCTTGTTCAGCATGGACCGGGTAAACTCGCTGTCCACCCACAGGGTGAGCTTTCCGTTTTTCCACACCCCGTTCACCTTTGCCGGATTGTTCAGATAGGGCATCACCGTAGGGGGCACCTTTCCCCGCAGGCCCGCCGCGAAAGAGGGCCAGAAGGCGCTGTCGCCGCCGACCTGGGCCGTTGGCGCGGGCTGGGCCGGGACCTTCGGCGGAGGGGCGGCCTTGACAGAGGGCGGCTCCGGCTCGTCAAAGACGTACTCCGGCTCCTCCGGGGGCTCCTCGGGCAGGGGGGGACGGTCCTCCTCCCAGGGGGGGACGTCCTCCGGCGGGGCGGGCTTCTCCGCCTTTGCCGGGACGGCGGGCTCAGGCTTCGTCGAAGGGACGGAGACAGGCGCGGCCGGGATTCCCCGGGCGATCCGCTCCTCCAGCCGGGCAATCCGGGCGGACAGCCCGGCGAAGGACTCGTCCAGACCCTCGTCGCTGAGACGGATGAGACACAGCTCCGCGTCGGTGCGCCGGTTGGCACTGCGGGGCAGGTCGGCCCCCGCCGCCTGGAGACAGGTGAGCATTTGCAGCAGCCGCTGGGCGGAGAGCATCTCCCCCAGGCGGCGCAGAGTGGTCTCGTCATAGCCCCCGGCCATCAGGGCGCTCCCCCCCTGGGGGGCGGTCTTTCTCAGAAGCAGGTCCCGAGCCAGAGCGGACAGCTCCCCCAGGGCAGTGCCCACGTCCTTGCCGTTGGCGTAGAGCCGGGCCAGGGTGTCCAGAGCTCCGGCGGTGTCCCGGGCGGCCAGACGCTCCATCAGGGCAGCGGTCTCCACGTTCCCCGCCAGGCCCAGGGTGTCCAGAATGGCCTGTTCATCCACAATTTCCTGTCCGCCGGCGCACTGGTCCAGAAGGGACAGGGCGTCCCGCATGCCGCCGTCGGCCAGCCGGGCCAGCAGGGCGGCCCCCTCTTTTGTGAGAGGGATTTTTTCCTGCTCCGCCACATACTCCAGCCGCTGGGCGATCTGCATGGGCAGGATGCGCTTGAAGGCGAACTGCTGGCACCGGCTCTTGATGGTGGCGGGCACCTTGTGCAGCTCGGTGGTGGCCAGGATAAACAAAAGGTGGGCGGGGGGCTCCTCCAGAATTTTCAGCAGGGCGTTGAAGGCGGCGGTGGACAGCATGTGGACCTCGTCCACGATGTACACCCGCATCCGGACGGCGGCGGGGGTATACACCGCTTCGTCCCGCAGGGCGCGGACCTGGTCCACCCCGTTGTTGGATGCGGCGTCCAGCTCCAGCACGTCCAGAATGGAGCCGTTTTCGATGCCCAGACAGGCGGGGCAGGCATTGCAGGGGTTGCCGTCCCGGGGATTTTCGCAGTTCACCGCCCGGGCCAGAATCTTGGCGCAGGTGGTCTTGCCCGTCCCCCGGGTGCCGGTGAACAGGTAGGCATGGGACAGCCGGCCCGTCGCCGTCTGGCGCTTCAGGGTGTCGGTAATATGGGCCTGACCCACCACGTCGTCGAAGGTGCGGGGTCTCCATTTTCTGTATAACGCCTGGTACATCCGGTCACCTCCCAAAAGGCTCCCTCCCTGAGGGAGACTAAAAAACCTCGGCACAGAGCAAGACCGCACACCGGCCTTTGAAGCGTGGGACATATCCGTTACCTGGACAGCCGGCTCAAGAACAGTATCCCCGCGGCACACGCGGCGGGCCGCTTAGTGCTGCTCGGTTCCCCGCCTGACACGGTTCACGGAGCCGCGTTGCGCGGGACCGGTCTATCATCACTGCTTTTCCAGGGCTGGCGATACAGCCTCACGTCCGGGGGCCGGGATTCATCCCCGCTGTAGCGGATTGCGGGTACAGGGCACCGCTATCTCCCCAACTAGTGCGGCCTTGCCCCGCACCGAGACGGAACAAAAGCTTTTCATATTGTACTATACTTTTTCCAGTTTCGCAACGATTATTTTCACGAATTTTTCTTGAGGACACAAAGGAGCGGCCCCGGCAGGGGGCCGCTTCCGTTTTACTCGCTGTAGGGCTTGTTGGTCTCGATGTACATGCCCCGGTCCGCGCTCCAGCCCACGTAGA